>NZ_JBEXQA010000006.1:0-328413 GCF_040612395.1 Streptomyces sp. NPDC006430 | reverse complement strand
TTGGGGGGGGGGGGGGGGGGGGCCCCCCCCCCGCCCTTTTGGACTTCCAAAACCGGCACTTGCTCAACCGGGGGGGCGCCCCGGGGGGGGGCGCGCCCCCCCTCCCGTTGCTGTGAGCAGGCCGGTCAGAGGTTCTTCGTGGCCTCGGGCGCCTCGGCGTCCGTCTTCACGGCGTCCGCGGGCTCGTTTCCGGTCTTGGCCTCGGCCTTCGGCTCGGAGTCCTCGGTCCTGGAGTCCTCGGTCACCGTCTTCGGCTGCGGACTCTTGGTCTCGGTGACGGCCGGTGCGTCCGCATCGGCGCCCTTCACCTCGTCCTTGGCCTCCGGGTCGGACGCCGTGGGGCCGCGGTCCGGCTCCACGACCTCCTCGCGGCCCGGCCGCAGCTTCGCCGACAGGACGAAGTAGACGACCGCCAGGATGAAGACGACGATCGCGGTCCAGACGTTCAGCCGCAGACCGAGGACGTGGTGGGCCTCGTCGACCCGCATGTACTCGATCCAACCGCGGCCGAGGCAGTACGCGGCGACGTACAGGGCGAACGCACGGCCGTGGCCGAGCTTGAAGCGGCGGTCGGCCCAGATGACGAGCGCGGCGACGCCGAGGCACCACAGCGACTCGTACAGGAAGGTCGGGTGGTAGGTACCGGCGACCCGGTTGGGGCCTTCGCTGATCTTCACCGCCCAGGGCAGGTCGGTGGCCCGGCCGTACAGCTCCTGGTTGAACCAGTTGCCCCAGCGGCCGAACGCCTGGGCCAGCGCGATGCCGGGGGCCAGGGCGTCGGCCCAGGCCGGCAGCGGGATCCCGCGCAGGCGGCAGCCGATCCAGGCGCCCACCGCGCCCAGCGCGATCGCGCCCCAGATACCGAGGCCGCCCTCCCAGATCTTGAAGGCGTCGACCCAGTTGCGGCCCTCGACGAAGTAGAGCTGGTAGTCGGTGATCACGTGGTAGAGGCGACCGCCGATCAGGCCGAACGGCACGGCCCACACGGCGATGTCCGCGACCGTGCCCGGCTTTCCACCGCGCGCGATCCACCGCTTGTTGCCGAGCCAGACGGCGACGAAGACGCCGATGATGATGCAGAACGCGTAGCCGCGCAGCGGGATCGGTCCGAGATGGATCACGCCGGTGGACGGGCTGGGGATATAGGCAAGGTTCATGGCAGAGCCGACGCTACCCTGCCGGGCGGTACCGACCGCAACCCGCCCGGCAACCTGGCATTGAATCGAGACGGGACTGTCAGTCCCCGGCACCCCCCTTGGAAGCCCCGGTAGCGCTCGGTTTCGATCCCGTCGAGGTGGAACCCGACGAACCGGGGGAGCCCGACGAGCCCGACAGGCCCGACGAGCGGGACGAGGACTTCGCCGCGGTCGAGGACGAGGCCGACGGCGATGCGGACGACGAGGTCTTGGACCCCTTCGCCGAGGCCGAGGCGGAGGCGGAGGCGGACGGTGAGGGAGCCCCCTTCACGGAGCCCTCCACCTGCTCCTTGAGCTTCTGCGGGGTGATCGGGCTGGCCTGGTCGGCGAAGATGTCCTTGCCGTTCAGCAGCACGCTCGGGGTGCCCCGGAACTTTCCGGCGCGGAAGGCCTCGAACGACTTGTTCACCCAGCTGTTGTGCGTCCCGTCCTCGACGCACCGACGGAACTCCGGGGTGTCCAGCCCGTCCACCTTGGCGGCCAGTTCCAGCAGCTTGGCGTTCTTGCCGTACGCGTCGTCGGTCTCCTGCGGCTGGTTCTCGAACAGGACGTCGTGGTACGCGGCGAACTTCCCGGCGTCCTGGGCGCAGGCGGCAGCGTTCGCACCCTTCAGCGAGCCGCTGCCGCCCATGTTCCCGTCGATCAGGGTGACCAGGTGGTAGTCGACCTTGAGCAGGCCCTTGGCCTCCAGCTCGTGGATCGTGTCCCGGTAGTTCGTCTCGAAGGTCTTGCACGCCGGGCAGCGGAAGTCCTCCCACACGGTCAGCGTGGACGTGGCTTCGGCCTTGCCCGTCTGGATGGCGAGCGCGTCCTTGCCCGTGGCCCCCGAGGGGGCCGTCACCGGGCCCGCCTCGGACTTGCCGCCCTTGCCGGTGTTGGCCGCGATCAGGCCGACGACGGTCGCCAGACCGAGTACGCCGACCACGGCCGACGCCACGATGAGGGTCCGCCGCCGCTTCTCCCTCTTCTTCTCGCGCTCGCGCTCCGCCTGGAGTCGCTCGCGGGCCGATCGTTTCACTTCGCGGTTCGCACCGTCGTTCTTCTCGCTCACGTTCGGCCAAACGAAGCGGGGAGGCACTCGCGTGCCTCCCCGCTCCCACTTCCACCCGATCGGGCTACAGAACCCGCTCAGGCGTTCATGCCGCCGATCGAACGCGCGGGTCAGCTCCTGCGTACGCCTTCCGCGAGCTCGCCCGCCAGTGCCCGTACGGCGGCCAGCCCGGCCGGCAGGTCCGGTGCCTCCAGCAGGAGCTTCACGAAGGCCGAGCCGACGATCACCCCGTCGGCGAAGCCCGCGACCTCCTTGGCCTGGACCGCGTTGGAGACGCCCAGGCCCACGCAGACGGGGAGCCCGCGGTCGCCGGCGGTGACGCGGGTGCGGCGCACCAGTTCCTGGGCCTCGTGGCCGACCGACTCGCGGGTGCCGGTGACACCCATCAGCGAGGCGGCGTAGACGAAGCCGGAACCGGCGGCCGTGATGGTCGCCAGGCGCTCGTCCTTGCTGCTGGGGGCGACGACGAACACGGTCGCCAGACCGTGCTTGTCGGCGTGCTCACGCCACAGCGCGGACTCCTGTACCGGCAGGTCGGGCAGGATGCAGCCCGCGCCGCCCGCCTCGGCGAGCTCGGTGGCGAACCGTTCCACGCCGTAGCTGTCGATGGGGTTCCAGTACGTCATCACCAGCACCGGGGCCCCGGTCGCCCGGTGCGCCTCGCGCACGGTGCGCAGCACGTCGGCGATCTTGACGCCGCCGCGCAGGGCGATGTCGTCCGCGGTCTGGATGATCGCGCCGTCCAGGACCGGGTCGCTGTGCGGCAGGCCGATCTCGACCACGTCCGCGCCGCCCGCGATGACGGCCTTGACGGCCTCGATGCCGCCGTCGATGGTGGGGAAGCCCGCCGGGAGGTAGGCGACGAGGGCCGCGCGGTCCTCGGACTTGGCCTTGGCCAGGGTGTCGCTCAGCAGCTGGATGTTGCCCGTGGTCACTTCGACTCCCCCTCGGCAGTTGCGTCGTACAGCCCGAAGTAGCGGGCGGCCGTGTCCATGTCCTTGTCGCCGCGACCGGACAGGTTGACCACCATCAGGCCGTCCTTGCCCAGTTCCTTGCCCAGGTCGAGCGCGCCGGCGAGGGCGTGCGCCGACTCGATCGCCGGGATGATGCCCTCGGTGCGCGAGAGCAGGCGCAGGGCCTGCATCGCGGCGTCGTCGGTGACCGCGCGGTACTCGGCGCGACCCGAATCCTTGAGGAAGGAGTGCTCCGGCCCGATGCCCGGGTAGTCCAGTCCGGCCGAGATCGAGTACGGCTCGGTGATCTGGCCCTCCTCGTCCTGGAGGACGTAGCTGCGGGAACCGTGCAGGATTCCCGGTTCGCCGGCGGTCAGCGTGGCCGCGTGTTCGCCGGTCTCGACCCCGTGCCCGGCGGGCTCGAACCCGACGAGGCGGACGTCCGCGTCCGGGATGAAGGCGTGGAAGAGGCCGATGGCGTTGGAGCCGCCACCGACGCAGGCCGCGACGGCGTCGGGCAGTCGGCCCGTGCGCTCCAGGATCTGGCGGCGGGCCTCGACGCCGATGACCCGGTGGAAGTCGCGGACCATGGCCGGGAAGGGGTGCGGGCCGGCGACCGTGCCGAAGAGGTAGTGGGTGCGGTCCACGTTGGCGACCCAGTCGCGGAACGCCTCGTTGATGGCGTCCTTGAGGGTCCGGGAGCCGGACTTGACCGCGATGACCTCGGCGCCCAGCATGCGCATCCGGGCCACGTTCAGGGCCTGGCGCTGGGTGTCGACCTCGCCCATGTAGATGGTGCAGTCGAGGCCGAAGAGCGCGCAGGCGGTGGCCGTGGCCACGCCGTGCTGGCCGGCTCCGGTCTCGGCGATGACGCGGGTCTTGCCCATGCGCTTGGTGAGCAGCGCCTGGCCCAGCACGTTGTTGATCTTGTGCGAGCCGGTGTGGTTGAGGTCCTCGCGCTTGAGGAAGATCCGGGCACCGCCGGCGTGCTCGGCGAACCGCGGCACTTCGGTGAGGGCGCTGGGCCGGCCGGTGTAGTTGACCATCAGGTCATTGAGCTCGGCCGCGAAGGCCGGGTCCCCTTTGGCCTTCTCGTACTCGACGGCGACCTCGTCCACGGCCGCGACGAGCGCCTCCGGGATGAACTTGCCGCCGAATTCGCCGAAGTAACCCTCGGCGTTGGGGACGTGACCCTGCGGGTCCGGAATGAAGAACGAGCTGCTGGACATGCCCAGTACTCCTACGGGTGCGATGGGATGGGTGCACCGTATTGCGCTGCGGGCCCGCCGCACTCGCACCCCGCTGGGGTGAACGCGTACGGGCGCAACGACCCGTGCCCGGAGCCGACGGCTCGGGGCGGCGGGCCGCAAGCGAACACCGCTCGGAGCGGTACGCCGGACGGGGTCGGACGTACCGGACCGGGACGGTCCTCGTTACAGCGCGCCTGTCGTGCGCCATCGCATGCCGTTGACCTGACCGGGCTCGGAGCCGATCACGTACCTGACCCGTCGCCCGTGCACCCGCCGGGCCGGGGCGCGGCAGCCGCGGGGGCGGCAGCCGCGCGCCAGGGGCGCGTGCGCCGTCGGCACGCCGGCCGGGCCGGGGCCCGGTCGGGTGCGGACGGAGGGGCGGTGGGGGGCCATGGGACGGGTCAGCTCCGTCCGTGGCGCAGGGCGGGGTGGGCGCCGGCCGCGACGAGGTCGGCCACGGCCGCCTTCGGGTCGCGTCCGGTGACCAGGGACTCCCCGACGAGGACGGCGTCCGCGCCCTCGTTGGCGTAGGCGATCAGGTCGTGCGGCCCGCGGATGCCGGACTCGGCGACCTTGACGATGTGGGCCGGGATCTCGCCGACGACGCGCTCGAAGGTGGAGCGGTCGACCTTGAGGTCCTTGAGGTTGCGGGCATTGACGCCGATGATCTTGGCGCCGGCCGCAACCGCGCGCTCGACCTCCTCCTCGTCGTGGACCTCGACGAGCGGGGTGAGGCCGATGGACTCGGCCCGCTCGATGAGGGAGACGAGGGCCTCCTGTTCCAGGGCCGCGACGATCAGCAGCACGAGGTCGGCGCCGTAGGCGCGGGCCTCCCACAGTTGGTACGCCGTGACGATGAAGTCCTTGCGCAGGATCGGGATGTCCACGCGGGCGCGGACGGCCTCCAGGTCGGCCAGCGAGCCGCCGAAACGGCGCTGCTCGGTCAGGACGGAGATGACCGCCGCACCGCCCGCCTCGTAGTCGGCGGCCAGTCCGGCCGGATCGGCGATCGCGGCCAGTGCACCCTTGGAGGGGCTGGACCGCTTGACCTCGCAGATCACCTTGACGCCGTCGCCACGCAGGGCCGCGACGCCGTCCTTGGCCTGGGGCGCCTTGGCGGCACGCTCCTTGAGCTCGTCGAGGCTCACGCGGGCCTGCCGTTCGGCAAGGTCTTCGCGGACCCCTTCGATGATCTCGTCGAGCACACTCACGCGAGCGGCCCCCTTCCGGGTCGATGACGGTCGGCCGCCTTGCAGACACGTACAACTGCAAGGTCAGCAATCAAATGGTATCCGCAGGAGGCCTTACTCTCCGCACGCGGTTGACGGCATCCCAATGTCTGGACATTCGGAATCCGCGATTCATAAGGGCCTCACGGGGCCAGCGCGGATCCGATGGGCAGGTTTCGGACAACCACGAAAGCCAGGGCTACCACACCGATGGCCCACCAGTACGGCCCCCGCAGGGTGAAACGCGGAGTGGGGCCGCCGCGCCAGGCACGATTGAGCCACAGGACCATGAAGCCGGCGAAGACGAAGTAGCCCACGACAGCCAGGGCATTTGCCCCGAATGCGGTGATCAGATCGCCGTGGGCGAACGCGTGCGCACTGCGCAGCCCACCACATCCGGGGCACAGGATTCCGGTCACTCGGAAAAGGGGGCAGACCGGATAGTGGCCGGGTTCATTGGGATCCACGGCGCCCACGTACGCAAAGGCCAGGGCCGCCGACGCCAACGTGAGCGCCGGCGTGGCCAGCCTCCGGCTGCGGGAAGCCGAGACCGCCGGCACGGGCGGTACCGGCGGCGCGGCCGGGGCCCGCGGCACGGGCGGTACCGGCGGCGGCACGGGCGCGGAGAGGGGGCTGTGAGAGGCGTCCACCCGCTGATTCTCTCCAGTCATGACAAAAGGCGCAGCCCGGCGGGGCCGCGCCTTTCGACGGTGTGCACCGGCTCAGACCTTGGCAGCGGCCTTGTTGGCCGCGATGACCACGGCCAGGTCGTCGTGGGCGGCCTTCGGCGCGCCCATGCCCGCGGCGCTCATCGCCATGCCGACGACACCGCCGAGCGCGACGACGACGAGACCGGCCCAGAACCCGATCGGGTTCGCGATCACCATGAAGGCGCCGGAGATGCAGAAACCGATGAAGGCGATGATGACACCGGTCCAGGCGGCCGGGGTGTGTCCGTGGCTAGTGCCCGCCATGAGTTGCTCCTCGTTTGCTCTGTCGCACGTACTGTGTCGAACGCTCGCTGCCCATTGTCCCGCACCGAGCGCGGTGCATGGTCAGCGGGTCGGGTCCTCACCGCGGTCCAGGGCCTTCCACAGGTCCTCGGGCCGGTCGGGGTCGACCGTCGCGGGCCGCCGGCCACGGGGGCTGCCGTCCCGCTCGTAACGGCCGCCCATGGCGGGCCAGCTGCGGCCGAAGCGCAGGGCCAGCAGTCCGGCGACCAGGATCAGGGCCGCGCCGGCAGCCGTGACGTACGGCCAGGCCGTGTGCGTCAGCGCCCCCACCTGCGCCGCGGTGTCCGCGGTCGTACGGGCCGCCTGCGCATCCAGCGCCTGCCGGTCGTCGGCGGCCAGCACCGCGGAGAGCGCCGCGCCCAGCCCGCTCAGCGCGAGCAGCCCGGAGACCAGCAGTCGGCTCTTGCCGCGTACGGCGAACACGGCCACCAGCGCGGCCAGGCCCACGATGGCCAGGGCCGCCGGCAGCCCGGTGACGGCCCGCCCGTCCGCGGTCAGCGGGAGCGAGCCGCCCCCGACGGCGGCGGTGCCCCGGGCCCAGACGCGGCCGGAGGCGAGCAGGACGACGGTGGCGCCCAGCGCACCGAGCAGCAGGGCGACGGCCACGCTGCGTCGGCTGCCCCGGCCCTCCGTGGCAGGGGCACCGGCGGGGGCGTCGGCGGGGGTCTCGGCGTCGGCGTCGTTTCGGGGTGGGGGTACGGCACTCACGTACCCCACTATCCCCTACGGCCTCAGGAGCTGTGGAGGCGGTTCGCCGCTCCCACCGCACGCAGCACCGCAGCCGCCTTGTTGCGGCACTCGTTGTCCTCCAGCTCGGGCACCGAGTCCGCCACGACGCCCGCGCCGGCCTGCACGTACGCCGTACCGTCGCGCAGCAGGGCGGTGCGGATGGCGATGGCCGTGTCGGAGTCCCCGGCGAAGTCGAGGTAGCCGACGCAGCCGCCGTACAGACCGCGGCGGGCGGGCTCCAGCTCCTCGATGATCTGCATGGCGCGCGGCTTGGGCGCCCCCGAGAGGGTTCCGGCCGGGAAGCAGGCGGTCAGCACGTCGAAGGCGGTCTTGCCCTCGGCGACCCGTCCGGTGACGGTGGAGACGATGTGCATCACGTGGGAGTAGCGCTCGATCGACATGAAGTCGACGACCTCCACCGAACCCGGCTCGCACACCCGCCCCAGGTCGTTGCGGCCCAGGTCGACGAGCATCAGGTGCTCGGCGCGCTCCTTGGGGTCGGCCAGCAGCTCCTCGGCGAGCTCGTGGTCCTCCTGCGGGGTCGCCCCGCGGTGGCGGGTGCCGGCGATCGGGTGGACCATGGCCCGCCCGTCCTCGACCTTGACCAGGGCCTCGGGGCTGGAGCCGACGACGTCGAAACCGTTCTCGAAGCGGAAGAGGTACATGTACGGGGACGGGTTCGTGGCCCGCAGCACCCGGTAGACGTCCAGCGCGGAGGCCTCGCAGGGGGTCTCGAACCGCTGCGAGGGCACCACCTGGAAGGCCTCGCCGGCCCGGATGCGCTCCTTGATGTCCTCCACCGCCACCCGGAACTGCTCGCCGCCCCACCGGGCCGAGACGGTGCCGTCCTCGAAACCGGGCGCCTCGGAGGCGGGCAGCGGCTTGGGGGTGTACGGGGCGGGCCGCGCGAGGTCGGCCTCCATGGCGTCGAGCCGGGCCGTCGCGTCGGCGTACGCCTCGTCCACGCCGGTGTCGAGGTCGTTGTGGTTGATGGCGTTGGCGATGAGCTGGACCGTGCCGTCCCAGTGGTCCATGACCGCCAGGTCGGAGGTGAGCAGCATCGTCAGCTCGGGCAGCTCCAGGTCGTCGACACCGTGCTCGCCGATGCGCTCCAAGCGGCGCACGATGTCGTAGCCCAGGTATCCGACCATGCCGCCGGTGAAGGGGGGCATCCCGCCCGCGAGGTCGCGGGGAGTGTGCAGGGCCTGCACGGTGGAGCGCAGGGCGTCGAGCGGGTCGCCGTCGACGGGCACGCCGACCGGCGGGGTCCCGATCCAGTGCGCCTGACCGTCCCGGACGGTCAGCGTCGCGTCGCTGCGCACCCCGACGAAGGAGTACCGGGACCAGGAGCGGCCGTTCTCGGCCGACTCCAGGAGGAAGGTGCCCGGGCGTTCGGCGGCCAGCTTCCGGTAGAGCCCGACGGGGGTGTCCCCGTCGGCCAGGAGCTTGCGGCTCACGGGAATGACGCGGCGGTCCGCCGCAAGCTTGCGGAACGTCTCAAGATCCATGAAGTGGGACCCTACCTACCTATTCGGCCAGCAGAAGGACATCGGCGTCGAAGCACGTGCGGGCACCCGTGTGGCAGGCGGCGCCGACCTGGTCGACCTTGACCAGCAGGGTGTCGGCGTCGCAATCGAGGGCGACCGACTTCACGTGCTGGAAGTGGCCGGAAGTGTCCCCCTTCACCCAGTACTCCTGGCGGCTGCGGGACCAGTACGTGCAGCGTCCGGTGGTCAAGGTGCGGTGCAGCGCCTCGTCGTCCATCCAGCCGAGCATGAGCACCTCTCCAGTGTCGTACTGCTGGGCGATGGCCGGTACGAGGCCGTCGGCGGAGCGCTTGAGCCGGGCGGCGATGGCGGGGTCGAGGGAGGACGTACTCATGGGGGCCATTGTGCCGCGAGAAGGGCCCTGCGATGGATCACTGTCCGCCTGATGAGCGGGCACGGGGCGGGTTCCGGCCGTAGGCTGGCCCCCATGTCTACCCATGCGAAGCGTGAACGCCTGCTGCTGGCGGACCTGTTGGAGGCGGCGGGGCCGCAGGCGCCGACGCTGTGCGACGGCTGGCGGACCCGGGAGCTGGCGGCGCACGTGGTGGTCCGGGAGCGTCGCCCGGACGCGGCGGCAGGTCTCCTGCTGAACGTCCTGAAGGACCGGCTGGACAGGGCGATGGCCGAGTACGCGGCCAAGCCGTACGAGGAACTGATCCAGCTGATCCGGACCGGCCCGCCGAAGCTGTCGCCGTACTCGCTGAAGCAGATCGACGAGGCGGCGAACGCGGTGGAGTTCTTCGTACACGCGGAGGACGTCCGGCGCGCCCAGCCGGACTGGTCTCCGCGCCAGCTCGACCCGGTGTTCTCGGACGCCCTGTGGTCGCGCCTGGAGAAGCTGGCCCGCCTAACGGGCCGCCGCTCCCCGGTGGGTCTGGTGCTGCGCCGCCCGAACGGCCAGACGGCCGTGGCGCACAAGGGGACGCCGGTGGTCACGGTCACCGGAGAGCCGGGCGAGCTGACGCTGTTCTGCTTCGGGCGCCAGGACGCGGCGGCGGTGGAACTGGACGGCCCGAAGGAGGCCATCGCCCAGCTGACGACGGCGAAGCTGGGCATCTGAACCCCGGGGCGGGGTGACCGTGGGCGTTCCGCGTTCCGCGTTCCGGCCCCCGTTCACCCCGACCCCGGGAGGGGCTCAGCGCACCGGGTGGCCGGCTGCCCGCAGCGCGTCCTTGACCTGCCCGATCCGCAGGTCGCCGAAGTGGAACACGGATGCCGCGAGCACCGCGTCGGCGCCGGCCGCGATCGCCGGGGGGAAGTGCTCCAGCCGGCCCGCGCCGCCCGAGGCGATCACCGGCACCGTGACGTGCTTGCGCACGGCCGCGATCATCTCGGTGTCATAGCCGTCCTTGGTGCCGTCGGCGTCCATCGAGTTCAACAGGATCTCCCCGGCGCCCAGTTCGGCCGCCCGGTGCGCCCACTCGACGGCGTCCATGCCGGTGCCCCGGCGTCCGCCGTGCGTGGTGACCTCGAAGGAGCCGGTGGGCGTGCGCCGGGCGTCGACCGAGAGCACCAGCACCTGCCGTCCGAAGCGCTCCGCGATCTCCTGGATCAGCTCGGGCCGGGCGATGGCGGCGGTGTTCACGCCGACCTTGTCCGCGCCCGCCCGCAGCAGCTTGTCCACGTCGTCCGCGGTACGGACGCCGCCGCCCACGGTCAGCGGGATGAAGACCTGCTCGGCGGTCCGCCGCACCACGTCGTACGTGGTCTCACGGTTCCCGGACGACGCGGTGATGTCGAGGAAGGTCAGCTCGTCGGCGCCCTCGGCGTCGTACAGCTTGGCCATCTCCACCGGGTCACCGGCGTCCCGCAGGTTCTGGAAGTTGACGCCCTTGACGACGCGGCCGTTGTCCACGTCCAGGCAGGGGATCACTCGTACGGCGAGCGACATCAGGACTCCCCTCGGAAGGCTTCTACCTCGACCTCGACGACCAGGCTTGGGTCGATGAAGCCGGACACGATGATCATGGAGGCGGCGGGGCGGACGGAGTCGAAGAGCTCCTTGTGGGCGCGGCCCACGTCCTCCACGTCCCGCGCGTGGGTGATGTACATGCGGGTGCGGACGACGTGCTCCGCTCCCAGCCCCGCCTGCTCCAGCGCGTCGAAGGCGACGCGGAAGGAGTTGACGGTCTGTTCGTAGGGGCCGCCGGCCACGATCTTGCCGTCGACGACGGAGGCGCAGCCGGAGACGAGGACCAGCCCGTTCGGCAGCTCGACGGCACGGGAGTAGCCCACGGCCTCCTCCCACGGACCGCCGGAGGAGTAGCGGCGGATCCCACCTGCACTGCTCATGAACCGGACACCACCCGGAGGGCCTCTTCCAGGGTGAAGGCCTCGGCGTACAGGGCCTTGCCCACGATCGCGCCCTCGACGCCCAGCGGCACCAGCTCGGACAGTGCCCGCAGGTCGTCCAGCGAGGAGACGCCGCCGGAGGCCACGACCGGCCGGTCCGTGGCGGCGCACACGTTGCGGAGCAGCTCCAGGTTGGGGCCGGTCAGCGTACCGTCCTTGCCGATGTCGGTGACGACGTACCGGGCGCAGCCCTCGGAGTCCAGTCGCGCGAGGGTCTCGTAGAGGTCCCCGCCTTCGCTGGTCCAGCCACGGCCCTTGAGGGTCGTGCCGCGTACGTCGAGCCCGACCGCGATCTTGTCGCCGTGCTCGGCGATGGCCTTGGCGGCCCACTCGGGGGTCTCCAGGGCGGCGGTGCCCAAGTTGACGCGGGTGCAGCCGGTGGCGAGGGCCGCGGCGAGCGAGGCGTCGTCACGGATGCCGCCGGACAGTTCGACCTTGATGTCCATGGCACCGGTGATCTCGGCGACCAGGGCGCGGTTGTCGCCGGTGCCGAACGCGGCGTCGAGGTCGACCAGGTGCAGCCATTCGGCGCCGGAGCCCTGCCAGGCGAGCGCCGCCTGGAGCGGGGAGCCGTAGGAGGTCTCGCTGCCGGACACCCCGTGCACGAGGCGAACGGCCTGGCCGTCGCGGACGTCGACGGCGGGAAGGAGCTCAAGCGTCTTCGGCGTCTGAGTCATCACAGGGTCTCGATCCAGTTGGTGAGGAGCTGGGCTCCGGCGTCGCCGGACTTCTCGGGGTGGAACTGGGTGGCCCACAGGGCCCCGTTCTCCACCGCCGCGACGAAGCGCTCGCCGTGGGTGGCCCAGGTGACCTTGGGGGCGCGGATCACCGGGTTGGTGACCTCCAGGTTCCAGGAGCGCACCGCGTACGAGTGCACGAAGTAGAAGCGGGCGTCGGCGTCCAGACCGGCGAAGGCCTGGCTGTCGGCCGGGGCGTCCACGGTGTTCCAGCCCATGTGGGGGACGATCGGGGCGCGCAGCGGCTCGACGGTGCCGGGCCACTCGTCGAGGCCTTCGGTCTCCACGCCGTGCTCGATGCCGCGCTCGAAGAGGATCTGCATGCCCACGCAGATGCCCATGACCGGACGGCCGCCGGAGAGGCGGCGGCCGATGATCCAGTCACCGCGGACGTCCTTGAGGCCCTGCATGCAGGCGGAGAAGGCACCGACTCCGGGGACGAGGAGGCCGTCGGCGTCCATCGCCTTGTCGTAGTCGCGGGTGATCTCGACGTCCGCACCGACGCGCGCGAGGGCGCGTTCGGCGGAGCGGACGTTGCCGAAGCCGTAGTCGAAGACGACGACCGTCTTGGTTGGTCTGGCGGGACTAGCGGCGCTCATCCCAACCTCCTTGCGTGAAAACTCCCGGCTTCGGCCGGGTAGGGAAGGCATCCGCAGTTCGGAACCGCGCCCAGGGGCGGTGCCACTGTGTAATGCCGTGACCTGTACTTGTGTTCGGATCGTGACCGCCCCTAGCGTCCGGGGCGTGGGAAATTCTCTTCCGGTGAAGCGTGCGTTCAAATACCGCTTCTATCCGACCGACGCGCAGGCAGCCGAGCTGTCGCGGACGTTCGGGTGTGTCCGGAAGGTCTACAACCTGGCCCTGGCCGCCCGCGGGGATGTCTGAACCCGCCAGAACCGTATGGACTACGGCCAGACGTCGGCCATGCTCACCGCGTAGTACAAGACGGCCTGGTACGGACGCGAGCTGATCACCGTCGACCGGTGGTTCCCCAGCACACACCTGTGCTCGGCCTGTGGAACCATGGCCCGCAAGATGCGGCTGACCGTCCGTGAATGGACGTGCGAGAGCTGCAGGACGACCCATGACCGGGACGGGAACGCGGCGATGAATCTTCTGGCCGCCGGGCTGGCGGTTGCTGCCTGTGGAGCGGGTGTAAGACCTCATCGGGAGTCCTCCTCTCGGTCGGGGCGGTCCGTGGTGAAGCAGGAAACCCCACCCGCAAGGGTGGGATCTCCCCCCGTCGCGGGGGGGAGAGGTCAATCCCAGATTCCTTGGATCCGCAGGACTCCGGCGGCCAGACACATCGCGGAGCCGATGGCGAGCAGGATGACGACCGACTTGGGCATCTGCTGCTTGTGGAAGGAGTAGACGCCCCCGGCCAGGAACAGGCCGAGGACGATCAGAATGCTGTTCAGGCCGTTCACGGCTAGAGGGCACCCTTCGTGGAGGGCAGGATTCCGGCAGCGCGCGGGTCGAACTCGGCGGCGTACCGCAGGGCCCGGGCGAGGGCCTTGAACTGGCATTCCACGATGTGGTGGGCGTTGCGGCCGTACGGGACGTGGACGTGCAGGGCGATCTGCGCCTGCGCGACGAAGGATTCGAGGATGTGCCGGGTCATCGTCGTGTCGTACGCGCCGATCATCGGCGCCATGTTCTCGGGCTCGGAGTGCACGAGGTACGGGCGGCCGGACAGGTCCACGGTCACCTGGGCGAGGGACTCGTCCAGCGGGACGGTGCAGTTGCCGAAGCGGTAGATGCCCACCTTGTCGCCGAGGGCCTGCTTGAACGCGGCACCGAGGGCGAGCGCGGTGTCCTCGATGGTGTGGTGGCTGTCGATGTGCAGGTCACCGTCGGTCTTGACCGTGAGGTCGAAGAGGCCGTGGCGGCCGAGCTGGTCGAGCATGTGGTCGTAGAAGCCCACGCCCGTCGAGACGTCGACCTTGCCGGTGCCGTCGAGGTTTATCTCGACGACGACCGAGGTCTCCTTCGTGGTCCGTTCGACCCGTCCGATGCGGCTCATGCGTGCTGCTCCTTCTTCAGTGCGCGAACCGCTTCCAGGAACGCGTCGTTCTCGGCCGGAGTGCCGGCGGTGACCCGCAGCCAGCCCGGTACGCCGTTGTCCCTGACCAGGACGCCTCGATCGAGGATCTTCTGCCAGGCGGTGTGGGAGTCCTCGAACTTCCCGAACTGGATGAAGTTCGCGTCGGACTCGGTGACCTCGTAGCCGATCGCCCGCAGTTCGGCCACGAGGCGGTCCCGCTCGGCCTTGAGCTGCTCGACGTAACCGAGCAGGGTGTCGGTGTACTCCAGGGCGGCCAGCGCGGTCGCCTGGGTGACGGCCGACAGATGGTACGGCAGGCGTACGAGCTGCACGGCGTCGACCACGGCCGGGTGCGCCGCCAGGTAGCCCAGGCGCAGGCCGGCGGCGCCGAAGGCCTTCGACATGGTCCGGGAGACCACCAGGTTCGGGCGGCCCTCGATCAGCGGGAGGAGGGAGTCCCGGTGGCTGAATTCGACGTACGCCTCGTCCACGACCACCAGGGAGGGCTTGGCCGCCTGCGCGGCCTCGTACAGGGCGAGGACCGTCTCCGCCTCGACCGCGGTACCCGTGGGGTTGTTGGGCGAGGTGATGAAGACGACGTCGGGGGCGTTCTCGGCGATGGCCTGCTCGGCCGCCGCGAGGTCGATGGTGAAGTCGTCCCGCCGCGGGCCGGAGATCCAACCCGTCCCGGTGCCGCGGGCGATCAGGGCGTGCATCGAGTACGAGGGCTCGAAGCCGATCGCGGTGCGGCCGGGTCCGCCGAAGGTCTGAAGCAGCTGCTGGATGACCTCGTTGGAGCCGTTGGCGGCCCATACGTTCTCCCGCGCCACCGGGTGCTTGCCGGTACGGGTGAGGTAGGCGGCCAGTGCGGTGCGCAGCTCGACCGCGTCCCGGTCAGGGTAGCGGTTGAGGGTGCGGGCGGCCTGCGCGACGCGCTCGGCGATGCGTTGCACCAGCTCCTCGGGGAGCTCGTAGGGGTTCTCGTTGGTGTTCAGCTGGACGGGCACGTCGAGCTGGGGGGCGCCGTACGGGCTCTTGCCGCGCAGCTCGTCCCGGATGGGGAGGTCGTCGATCCCGGTCACGCGCTCGGCACCTTCCACCCGAAGCGCGCCTTGAGGGCGGCGCCGTGCGCGGGCAGGTCCTCGGCCTCGGCCAGCGTCACCACGTGGTGGGTGACCTCGGCGAGGGCGTCCCGGGTGTAGTCGACGATGTGGATGCCGCGCAGGAAGGACTGTACGGACAGGCCGGAGGAGTGGCAGGCGCAGCCGCCGGTGGGCAGCACGTGGTTCGACCCGGCGCAGTAGTCGCCGAGCGAGACCGGGGCCCACGGGCCGACGAAGATCGCGCCGGCGTTGCGCACCCGGGCGGCCAGGGCCGCGGAGTCGGCGGTCTGGATCTCCAGGTGCTCGGCGCCGTAGGCGTCCACGACCTTGAGGCCGTCCTCCAGGTCGTCGACCAGCACGATCGCGGACTGCTTGCCCGCGAGCGCCGGCTTGATCCGGTCCTCGACGTGCTTGGTCGCCGCGACCTGCGGCGCCAGCTCCTTCTCCACGGCCGCCGCGAGCTCCTCGGAGTCCGTGACGAGCACGGCGGCGGCCAACGGGTCGTGCTCGGCCTGGCTGATCAGGTCGGCGGCGACGTGCACCGGGTCGGCGGTGGAGTCCGCGAGCACCGCGATCTCGGTCGGGCCGGCCTCGGTGTCGATGCCGATCCGTCCGGTGAAGTAGCGCTTGGCGGCGGCGACCCAGATGTTGCCGGGGCCGGTCACCATGTTCACGGGCAGGCAGTCCTCGGTGCCGTACGCGAACATCGCGACGGCCACCGCGCCGCCGGCCGCGTACACCTCGTCCACGCCGAGCAGGGCGCACGCGGCGAGGATCGTGGGGTGCGGCAGGCCGCCGAACTCGCTCTGCGGCGGGGACGCGAGCGCGATCGATTCGACGCCCGCTTCCTGGGCCGGGACGACGTTCATGACGACGGAGGACGGGTACACGGAGCGACCGCCCGGGGCGTACAGCCCCACGCGCTCGACCGGAACCCACTTCTCGGTCACGGTGCCGCCGGGGACCACCTGGGTGGTGTGCTCGGTGCGGCGCTGGCTCCGGTGCACTATCCGGGCGCGCCGGATCGACTCCTCCAGGGCGGCGCGGACGGCCGGGTCGAGCTCGTCGAGGGCGGTTTGCAGCGCCTCTGCGGGCACCCTGACCTGCTCCAACTGCACGCCGTCAAACTTCTGCGCGTACTCGATCAGTGCCGCCGTGCCACGATGATGGACGTCCTCGCAGATGGGCCGCACCTTCTCCAGGGCGGCTTCCACGTCGAACTCGGCACGGGGCAGCAGATCGCGCAGGGCGCCACCCTCGGGGAGGGCGTCACCGCGCAGGTCGATACGAGAGATCACCTCCCAATTCTCTCAGACCGCTTCCCGCCACTGTCCGCCCGTATCACTGGCTGATACACGCCCCGCACGTCACGGCCGCCGATTAGCGTTCCCGTACACGTATGCACAGCGGAGGGGGGCCGCCATGACCGAGGCACGCGCGGACGAGGAACTGGCGGATCTCACCGATCCCGAACGGCGCATGTGGCAGGCGTACCGCACGGGGAACACCTGCGACCTCAGCGCCCGGGCCGCCGACGAGGACGATCCGCACGGTGACCGGGTCTGGGACGAGCGGCGCAGCGTCCGTGCCCAGGTGGTGGCGCTGCTGCTGCTCCACGGGCCACCGCCGGTTCCGGGCCGGGTGGCCTCGCTGAAACTGCGCGGCGTACGGATTACCGGGCGCCTGGACCTGTCCGGCGGCACGGTGCAGCCGTACGTCGAACTCCAGTCCTGCCGCTTCGACAGCGAGGTCCAGCTGTCGGAGACCCGGTTCGGCACCCTGCGCCTGGTCAACTGTGCGATCCCCCGGCTGGACGCCTCCCGCCTACACACCGAGGGCGACCTGCACCTACCGCGCTGCCGGGTGGCCCGCGGCATCCGGCTGACCGATGCGCAGATCGGCACCGACCTGCTGATCAGCCAGGCCGTGGTGCAGCGGGACAACAAGGGCCGGGCGATCGCCGCGGACGGGATGTCGGTCGCGCAGGACTTCCAGGGCGAGCTGCTGGAGACGTACGGGGAGGTGAGTCTGCGGGGTGCGAAGGTCGGCGTGTCGATGAACCTGCGCGGGGCCCGCCTGCGCAACCCGTACGGGCGGCGCGCACTGAACGCCCCGCAGTTGACCGTCGAGCGGACCCTGTACCTGACCTCGATCGCCCTGGACTACGTCCTCGGCGATTCCGGGTCCTCCACGCCCCCGTACGGCCTCGGCCAGACACCCGCCCGCGGACAGCGCGCCCAGCGCTTCGAGTGCCGGGGCGGGCTGCGCCTGGACGACGGCCGCTTCGGCGACGCGGTCGACTTCTACGGCGCCCGGTTCATCCTGACCGGGGAGCAGGAGGTGTCGCTGCGCCGGATCCAGACCCCGGAGCTGCGGTTCGTCGGCGAGCGGCCGGAGCGGGGGCGGGTGGTGCTGTCCGGGGCGAAGGTGGTCAAACTGGTCGACACCTCTACGAGCTGGCCCGGCCAGGGCGGGGTGTCGATCGAGGGGTTCGCCTACGAGAACCTCGCGCCCCGCGGCCACTTCCCGCTGGTGCGCCGGCTGGCCTGGGTGGAGGCGGCCACCCCGGAGTACTCGCCCGAGCCGTACGAGCGGCTGGCCTCCGTCCTGCGCGCCAGCGGTGAGGACGCGGACGCCCGCGAGGTGCTGCTGGCCAAGCAGCGGCGGCGACGCGCCACGCTGCCGCCGGCGCTCAAGGCGTGGGGGTACCTCCAGGACTGGACGGTGGCCTACGGGTACCGGCCGGGCCGGGCCGCCCTGTGGATGGCGGTGCTGTGGGCGGCGGGGGCGCTGCTCTTCGCCCGGCTCGAACCCCAGGCGATCAAGGCGGACGAGCACCCCGAGTGGAATCCGTCGCTCTACGCCCTGGACCTCCTGCTCCCGGTCATCGATCTCGGCCAGGACGGCCAGTGGATGATGGAGGGCTACTGGCAGTGGGGCTCGGCCGCCCTCGTCCTGCTGGGGTGGATCCTGGCGACGACGGTGGCGGCGGGCGCCTCGCGCCTGCTGAGGCGGGGATGAGGGGCGTCGGCGCGGAACGACTGAGGTGACGGGCGCGGGCCCGCGGCCACTACCCTGTGCCTCGTGACCACCGTTCGCCTGCCCCTCTTCCCGCTCAACTCGGTGCTGTTCCCGGGACTCGTCCTCCCGCTGAACGTCTTCGAGGAGCGTTATCGCGCCATGATGCGGGAACTGCTGAAGACGGGCGACGAAGAACCGCGCCGCTTCGCGGTCGTCGCGATCCGCGACGGCCGGGAGGTCGCGCCGACCGCACCCGGCCTGCCGGACCAGACGGCCCTGCCCGAGCGGGGCCCGACAGCGGGCTTCGGAGCCGACCCGATCCAGGCCTTCCACCGGGTGGGCTGCATCGCGGACGCGGCGACGATCCGGGAACGGGAGGACGGCAGCTTCGAGGTCCTCGCGACCGGTACCGCACGGGTCCGCCTGCTGTCGGTGGACGCCTCGGGCCCGTACCTGGTGGCGGAGCTGGAGGAACTCCCGGAGGAAGCGGGCGACGGCGCGGGCGCGCTGGCGGAGGGGGTCCTGCGGGCCTTCCGGAACTACCAGAAGCGGCTGGCCGGGGCCCGTGAGCGGTCCCTGGCGTCGAGTCAGGACCTGCCGGACGAGCCGTCGGTGGTCTCGTACCTGGTGGCGGCGGCAGCCGTCCTGGACATCCCGGCGAAGCAGCGCCTGCTCCAGGCGCCGGACACCGCGACCCGCCTCGCGGAGGAGCTGAAGCTGTTGCGCGCCGAGACGGCGGTCATCCGCCACCTCCCGTCGCTGCCTGCGGTGGACCTGACGCGCACGCCGACGAGCCAGAACTGAGGGCGGACCCGAACCGATGGCGAAGAAGAAGGCTCCGGCCGGCACCCCGGCGATCGCGGCACTGACGGCCGCGCAGGCCGCCTTCACGGTGCACGCCTACGCCCACGACCCGTCGCACCCCTCGTACGGCGAGGAGGCGGCGCAGGCGCTCGGCGTCCCGGCGGACCGGGTCTTCAAGACCCTGGTCGCGGACGTGGACGGCGTACTGACGGTGGCGGTGGTCCCGGTCTCGGGCAGCCTGGACCTGAAGGCCCTGGCCGGCGCAGTGGGCGCCAAGCGGGCGGTGATGGCCGAACCGGCCCTGGCGGAGCGCACCACGGGTTACGTCCTGGGCGGCATTTCGCCGCTGGGGCAGCGCAAGCGCCTGCGCACGGTGGTGGACGCGTCGGCGGAGGGCCACCCCACGATCTGCGTCTCGGCGGGTCGCCGGGGCCTGGAGGTCGAGCTGGCGCCCGCCACCCTGGCCGCTCTGACGGGCGCCACCTTGGCCCCCATCGCCCGCGCGTAGCCCTCCCCAGCGACGGTCGAACCGGGGGCGGGCCCGGGTCACGACCGGGTCAGGACCGCGGGGGCCCCGGATCGGTGGCCGGGTCCGACGACGGACCGGCGTGGACGTGCGGCGGCGGGTACCCGCCCGGCCGGTCCGACGAGACGCCCGGGTCGGGGTCGTACGGGGACCACAGGGCCGTCAGCCCGAGGTGTACGACCAGGGCCACCATCGGCCAGACCAGCAGCACGCCGTTGGCCAGCAACTGCAGCGGTGCGTCGAACGGCACCCCCTTGCCCGCCTTCAGCGCGGCGGCGGCCACGTCCGACGTCGGCCCCAGCCACAGCCCCAGCCGCCACCCCACCAACGCGGCGAACCCGGACCCGACCGCCAGGCCGATGACCAGCGGGACTCCGCCACGGCGCCGCCACAGGAAGACGAGCACCGCGCTCAGCACGCCGAACCCCACCGACAGCAGGAAGAACGTCGCGTCGGCCCCGATCCGGGCCTCGCTCTCGGTGTTCCGCAGGAAGACGGCCTCGCCGTTGGACACGTACTGCGCCCGCGGGGCGAGCCACGCCCACAGCGCGCCGAGCAGCACGCCGGCCACACCGATCACCAGGGCCACGGCGGCGCCGTCGCGGATGTCCCCCAGGGTGATGGCCCGGGTGGAGTCGCCCGGCTCCTCGTGCGGGAGCGACGGTTCGAACGGGGACGGCGTGGTCACGGCTTCGGTCACCCCCACATCGTGCCAGGTGCGCCCGGCACCGGCGTCAGCGGAGGGGCATCCGCGAACCGCTGCCCACGACCCGGCATCAGCGGACAGACGCCCGTCGGTACGCCCACGTGGCGACGGCCAGCGAGAGGACCGCCACCGCTGCGCACACCCCGAGGTCGACCGTGACCGCGGCCCAGTCCGGATGCGGCGCGAAGGTCCGCGCGAACGCCTCCACCCCGTACGTCGACGGCAACAGGTCCCGGGCCCACACGATCACGTCCGGCATCCGCTCGGGCGGCAGCACCCCCAGCAGCAGCGCCGCCGACATGCCCAGTTGCCCGGCCAGTGTGGCCAGTTCCTGCCGCGGGGCCAGCAGCCCCAGTGCCGCGCCCAGCCCCGCCAGTGCCGCCCCGGCCAACGGCACCACCGCGACCAGGATCCACAGCCCGCTCATCGGCAGTCCGAACAGCAGGCACCCGAACACCGCGGTCACCAGCGTGCCCGGCAGCGTGAAGGAGGCGTACGCGCCGGCCGCGCCCAGCACCACCGAGGCGGGCGGCACCGGCAGCGTGGCGTAGTGGTCCAGCCCGCCGCTCGCCCGCAGCTGCCCGAAGTACTGCGCGAGCAGGTTCAGCGCGACGAAGGCGACGACCAGTACGGACGAACCCGCGACCACGGCCCGGGCCTCCGAGCCCCCGTCCACCACCCCGCGCATCAGGATCATGATCCCGACGGACTGGAAGGTGGCCACGAACAGCAGCGGGATCCGCGACACCCGGGCCCGGGAGAGCTGCGCCCGGTACACGGCGGCCAGCGACGGGAACAGCGGGGCCCGGGGGGCCAGCACGCCCACGACGGCAGCACTCACGACTTCACCAGACCCTTCGACGTACGCCCGCCCAGCGCGAGGTAGACGTCCTCCAGGCTCGGAGTCGCCAGCGTGAAGTCGTCGAGGGCGGCGAAGGCTGGTCCACCGGTCACCGCGGCCACCGCGGCGCGCGCCTCGTCGGGCGCCAGCCTCAGCGCCCAACGCCGTCCGGATTCGACGGCCAGCGGTGCGAGCCCGGCGACCTCCGGTACCTCCAGCGGGGGCGCGGTCCGCCACACCAGCTCCAGCCGGACCTCGCCGGAGACCCTGGCCTTCAGCCCGGAGGGCGTGTCGCAGCCGACGACCCGGCCCTGGTCGATGACGGCGACCCGGTCGAGGACGGTCTCGGCCTCCATGACGTTGTGCGTGACGAGCAGGACCGTGGCACCGTGCTGGGCGCGCCGCCGGTCCACGGCGGCCCACACCGCCCGCCGGGCCACGGGGTCCATACCGGTGGTGGGTTCGTCGAGGACCAGCACCGGCCGCTCCCCCACCAGTGCGGCGGCGAAGCAGGCCAGCCGCCGCTGGCCGCCGGAAAGCTTCTTCAGGGGTCGCCCGGCGATCGGGGTCAGCCCGAGCTCCTCCAGGACGGCGTCCCGCCCGGCGCGTGCCGCTCGTGCGTCCAGGCCGCGCAGCCGGCCCGTGGTCTCGGCGGCCAGCGCCACCGTGAGTTCGTCGAGGGCGGTGGACTCCTGCCCCAGGTAGGCGAGCAGCCGGGACGCGCGCTCGGGGTGGCGCACGAGGTCGTGGCCGAGCAGCGTCACGGTGCCCGAGTCGGGCCGCATCAGCCCGGTGAGCTGACGGACCAGGGTGGACTTGCCGGCGCCGTTGGGGCCGAGCAGGCCGAAGATCTCACCGCGCCGGACGTCGAGGGAGATCCCGTCGGTGGCCCGGGTCTCGGGCAGGGCGGGGGCCCCGCGCCGACCGCGCACGGCGGGGTACGTCTTGACCAGGTCACGCACCGCGCAGACCACGTCCGAGGCCGCTTCCGCGGCCACTGTGGTGCTCCGTTGCGCTGATGCCGTGCCCGTACTCACGAGGGAGCAGCCTACGCGCTTTTCCCCCGGCCGCCGCTGGGAGGTACCCCCGACCCCTACTCGGCCGCCAGGGCCGCTGGTCCCGCGGGCATGGCGGAAGGGGCGCCGGCCACGTGTTCCGCGGCTGCGCGTACGTCGATCTCCCGCCAGAACCCGGCCCGGATGGCGTACCGGTCGTGTTCGTCGATCTGGTCGTCCTTGTGTGCGAGCAGCCCGAACCGGGCGGCGTAGCGCAGCAGCTCCCCGTCGATCCGGTGCGGGATGCGCGGGTACATGGTGGCGAGCTTCTGCAGGTGCCCGGTCTCGGGGAGGCGTTCCATCCAGCGCCTGGCGAACACCTGCCCGACCTCGAAGGGGTCGCCGCCGACGGTGGTGATGTCCTCCTCCCGGTCCGCCCAGCGCTGCTCGGCGCTGGTGAGCTGGGCGAGGGTGGGCAGCGAGGCGGTCTCGGCGGGTTCCCCGAGCGGTCCGGCCCGGTCGATCCACCCCTTGTCGGAGGACCAGCGCAGGGCGCTGCCAGCGGGTTGCGGCGCGGCACCCTGGCCGCCCGGGGGGCCGGGCTGCTGGCCGGGGGCGCGCAGCGAACCAGCGAGGTCCTTGGGCGTGGGTACGGTCTTGCCCCCGACGGTGGGCGCGGGTACGGGGGCACCCCCGTGCCCCTCGGGTTCGGCCGGGGCGGGGGCTCCGGTGTCGCCGTTGCCGCCGGCACTGCGGGCGGCCTCGGCGAGGGCGGCCTCGGGCAGCGGGGCGGAGAGGATCGCGGCGATCTCTGGGCGGGGTGCGGGGGGAGGGGCGCACAGCCCGGCGAGGTCCTTGGCCCGGACGGCCCGGGTGATCCAGGCCCGGTCCAGGACCCGGCGTTCGTCGGCCTCGGCGACGAGGTCCTCGGACTGGTTGTAGTCGCCGTCGGCGGCTTGGACGGCCCAGAGGTGGACGGCGACCCCGTGCTCCTTGGCGGACATCAGGCCGGGCAGCAGGTCTCCGTCGCCGGTGACCAGGACGACGTCGGAACAGGCGCGGTTGCGGGCCAGCTCGGTGAGCTCGGCGTGCATCGCCGCGTCCACGCCCTTCTGCGCCCAGCGGCCGTCGCTGCGGGTCAGGGCGCCGAGGCGGACGGTCACGCGGGGCATGACGCGCAGCCGCCGGTGCTCGGGCTGGGGCACCCGGTCGGGCGCCCCGTCGAACCAGTAGATGCGTAGCAGGGGCTGTTCGGTGTCGGCCTCGGCCCGCTCGCGCAGACCTTGGATGAGGGCGGCATGGTCGACGGTGATGCGGGAGCGGGAGGGCTCCCCTGCGAGAAGGCTGGCGGCGGCGCCCAGCAGGTAGCCGGCGTCCACCAGGACGACGCAGCGGTCCACGCGTTCCACCTCTTCCCTGGGGGGTCCTCTGAGTTTTCCCCGAGTCTGCCCGACCGCAAGGGTGTTGACGGCCGGAACTCGATCATCGGCGTGGCGGATCTTCCGGCGGCCCGTGGGGAGGGGTTCCGGCTACGCGCAGTAAAGATCCAAAATGCGCGGTTTGTGGTGCCGTGTGAGGGTGAAGGCGGTCCTGGCCCCTAGACCCTCACGGAGGCTCCACCATGGCCAAGAACAAGAACCGTCAGCAGCCGCAGAAGCCGCAGAACCGCTCGTCCTCGCAGGATCCGGCCAAGAGCTCGGCGGATTCCCCGTCCACGTCGCCGAGCCCGTCCCCGAGTCCGCTGGACATGGCCCACAAGGGCAAGCAGCGGAAGTTCGGCCACAACTGACGCTGCCGCGAGCCGTACGCACGAGGGCGCGCCCAGAGCTCTGGGCGCGCCCTTCTTCACGTACGGCTACTTCCGACGGTCCGTTCGACCGGCGTTATCCAGCCAGGCAGGACGGCCCGAGGAGCACCTTGAGGTCCCCGAAGAGGGCCGGGTCGGGCTGGACCCGGTGCTTGTCGAGGCGCAGCACGGTGGTCGTCCGGGGCCCCTGGAGCTTGATCCGGACCTCGGTGTTGCCCTTGTGGTGGCGAAGGATCTCGCCCAACCGGGTGACCATCGGAGGAGTGACCTTGACCGTCGGGATGGTGAGGACGACGGGTGCGTTCGTGCCGGCCGAGGAGAGGTCGGGGACCATCATCTCCATGGCGACCAGCCGGGGGACGTCTTCCCGCTTGTCGAGACGGCCCTTGACGAAGACGACGGTGTCCTCGACCAGCTGGGTGGAGACGAGCTGGTAGGTCGCGGGGAAGAACATGCACTCGATGGACCCGGCGAGGTCCTCGACGGTGGCGATGGCCCAGGCGTTGCCCTGCTTGGTCATCTTGCGCTGGAGGCCCGAGATGATGCCGCCGATGGTGACGACGGCGCCGTCGGAGTGTTCGCCGCCGGTCAGCTGGGAGATGCCGGCGTCGGTCTTGTCGGAGAGCACGTGCTCCAGGCCGAAGAGCGGATGGTCGGAGACGTAGAGGCCGAGCATCTCCCGCTCCTGGGCGAGCAGGTAGGACTTCTCCCACTCCACGTCGGAGAACTCGACGTCGAGGCCGAAGCCGGGCTCGTCGCCGGCGCCCTCGTCCCCCATTCCGCCGAAGAGGTCGAACTGTCCCTCGGCCTCCTTGCGCTTGACCGCGACCACGTTGTCGATCATCGACTCGTGGTGGGCGACCAGGCCCTTGCGGGTGTGGCCCATCTCGTCGAAGGCGCCGGCCTTGATCAGCGACTCGACGGTGCGCTTGTTGCAGACGACGGCCTCGACCTTGTCCAGGAAGTCGGGGAAGGAGGAGAACTTCCCCTTGGCCTTCCTGGTCTTGATGATCGACTCGACGACGTTCTGGCCGACGTTGCGGACGGCGGTGAGGCCGAAGAGGATCACGTCGTCGCCCTGGGCGGCGAAGTTCGGCTCCGACTCGTTCACGTTCGGCGGGAGCACCTTGATGCCCATGCGGCGGCACTCGTTCAGGTAGATCGCGGACTTGTCCTTGTCGTCCTTGACCGAGGTGAGGAGGCCGGCCATGTACTCGGCCGGGTAGTTCGCCTTGAGGTAGGCGGTCCAGTACGAGACCAGTCCGTACGCGGCCGAGTGGGCCTTGTTGAAGGCGTAGCCGGCGAAGGGGACCAGGACGTCCCACAGGGCCTGGATGGCCTGGTCGGAGTAGCCGTTCTTGCGGGCGCCCTCCTGGAAGATGGTGAAGTTCTTCGCCAGCTCCTCGGGCTTCTTCTTGCCCATGACGCGGCGCAGGATGTCGGCCTCGCCGAGCGAGTACCCGGCGATGATCTGGGCGGCCTTCTGCACCTGCTCCTGGTAGACGATCAGGCCGTAGGTGACCGCGAGCACCTCTTCGAGGGGCTTCTCCAGATCCGGGTGGATCGGGGTGATCTCCTGCTGCTTGTTCTTGCGCAGGGCGTAGTTCGTGTGCGAGTTCATGCCCATCGGGCCCGGCCGGTACAGGGCCGAGACGGCGGAGATGTCCTCGAAGTTGTCGGGCTTCATCAGGCGCAGCAGGGAGCGCATGGGGCCGCCGTCGAACTGGAAGACGCCGAGGGTGTCACCGCGGCCGAGCAGTTCGAAGGTCTTGGGGTCGTCGAGCGGCAGGGCCAGGAGATCGATGTCGATCCCCTTGTTGGCCTTCACCATCTTGACGGCGTCGTCCATGATCGTGAGGTTGCGCAGGCCCAGGAAGTCCATCTTCAGCAGGCCGAGCGACTCGCAGCTCGGGTAGTCCCACTGGGTGATGGTGACGCCGTCGGTGTGCCGCACCCAGACGGGCACGTGGTCGGTGATCGTCTCGCTGGACATGATCACGCCGGCGGCGTGCACGCCCATCTGGCGGACCAGGCCCTCCACACCGCGGGCGGTGTCGATGACCTTCTTCACGTCCGGCTCGTTCTCGTACATCGAGCGGATCTCGCCCGCTTCGCTGTAGCGGGGGTGGTTCGGGTCGAGGATGCCGGAGAGCGGAATGCCCTTGCCGAGGACGTCCGCGGGCATCGCCTTGGTGAGGCGGTCGCCCATGGCGTACGGGTAGCCCAGGACGCGCGCGGAGTCCTTGATCGCGTTCTTGGCCTTGATGGTGCCGTACGTGCCGATCATGGCGACCTTGTCCGCGCCGTACTTCTCGGTCACGTACCGGATCACCTCGACGCGCCTGCGCTCGTCGAAGTCGATGTCGACGTCGGGCATGGAGACGCGCTCGGGGTTCAGGAAGCGCTCGAAGATCAGACCGTGGGTGAGCGGGTCGAGGTCGGTGATGCCCATGGCGTACGCGACGATCGAGCCGGCCGCGGAGCCTCGGCCGGGGCCGACCGCGATGCCCTGGTTCTTGGCCCACATGATGAAGTCGGCGACCACCAGGAAGTAGCCGGGGAAGCCCATCGAGATGATCGTGTCCATCTCGTACTCGGCCTGCTTCATCCGGTCCTCGGGGATGCCCTCGGGGTAGCGGCGGTGCATGCCGCGCATGGTCTCCTCGCGGAACCAGGTGACCTCGGTGTAGCCCTCCGGGATGTCGAACTTCGGCATCAGGTTCCGGAACGTGAACATGCCCTCGGTGTCGATCTGGTCCGCGACCAGCCTCGTGTTGGCGCAGCCCTCCTGCCAAGCGTCCGAGGAGTCGATGGCGTACATCTCGTCCGTGGACTTCAGGTAGTAGCCGGAGCCGTCGAACCGGAACCGATCGGGGTCGGAGAGGTTCTTGCCGGTCTGGATGCAGAGCAGGGCGTCGTGGGCGCCCGCCTCGCTCGCGTACGTGTAGTGCGAGTCGTTCGTCACCAGCGGCGGGATGCCGAGCTTCTTGCCGATCTCCAGCAGCCCGTCGCGGACCCGGCGCTCGATCTCGATGCCGTGGTCCATCAGCTCCAGGAAGTAGCGGTCCTTGCCGAAGATGTCCTGGTACTCGGAGGCCGACTTGAGGGCCTCGTCGAACTGACCGAGGCGCAATCGGGTCTGGAGCTCACCGGAGGGGCAGCCGGTGGAGGCGATCAGGCCCTCGGACCACTTGCTGATGGTCTCCTTGTCCATGCGCGGCCACTTGGTCAGCCAGCCCTCGGCGTACGCGTCGGAGGACAGCCGGAAGAGGTTGTGCAGGCCGGTGGCGTTCGCCGCCCAGATCGTCTTGTGGGTGTAACCACCAGAACCGGACACGTCGTCCCGTTTCTGGTGGGGCTGGCCCCACTGGATGCGTCGCTTGTTGCGCCGCGACTCGGGGGCGACATACGCCTCGATGCCGATGATCGGCGTGATTCCGGCCTTCTGGGCAGAATGGAAGAAGTCGTACGCGCCGTGCAGATTGCCGTGGTCGGACATGGCGATGTGCGTCATGCCCATCTCATTGCACGCGTTGAACATGTCCTTGAGCCGCGCGGCACCGTCCAGCAGCGAGTACTGGGTGTGGACGTGCAGGTGCGTGAACGGCGGCTTGGTCACGGTGGCAGACCTCCGGAGGCAACGAGGGGGGCAGCCTCGAAGTCTACGTCGGCCGGGTGACAGATCCGGGGCACCGAACGGTACGGTCATGCGTTGCAGACCCAAGGACAGTGTCCGAAAAACGATCCGGCCAGCACCACCAGGAGGCACCCGCCATGGCGGTTCCCGAGACGACGCACGAGCAGCGCGCCGAACAGATACTCGATGTCTTCGACATCGCGTTCGGTAAGCTCCTCGCTGCCGACCCAGCCGCCTTCCAGGTCAAGTTCCGGAAGATGGCGGCCTCTGCGTTCGCCTTCTACCGGGGCACGGCCTGCCTCTTCTACGCCGACCTGGAGCGGGACCGGCACGGCGGCCCCTACCTGGACGAGCGGACCGGCCGGGTGTGGATCCACGGCGACCTGCACGCCGAGAACTTCGGCACCTACATGGACTCCAACGGCAGGCTGATCTTCAACGTCAACGACTTCGACGAGGCGTACGTCGGCCCCTTCACCTGGGACCTCAAGCGGTTCGCGGCCTCCGTCGCCCTGATCGGCTACACCAAGGCGTTCAGCGACGAGCAGATCAGCGAGCTGGTGCGGACCTACGCGGGCGCCTACCGGGAGCGGATCCACCGCCTGGCCGTCCGGGGCGAGGCCCGCGACGAGGACGAGGTGCCCTCCTTCACCCTGGACACCGCCGAGGGCCCGCTGCTGGGCGCCCTGCGCTCGGCCCGCTCCCGCACCCGCTTCGCCCTGCTGGACTCGATGACCGAGATCCGGGAGTACGAGCGCCGCTTCGCCTCCGGCGGAGGCACCATCGAACTGGACGCGGCCACCCGCTACAAGGTGCTGGCCGCCTTCGACGGGTACCTGGAGACCCTGCCCGACGAGTCGCTGGTCCGGCCGGACTCCTACCGGGTCAAGGACGTGGTGGGCCGCCGCGGCGTCGGGATCGGCTCGGCCGGGCTGCCCTCGTACAACATCCTGCTGGAGGGGCACAGCGACGCCCTGGAGAACGACGTCGTGATCTACCTCAAGCAGGCCCAGACCCCGGCCGTGTCCCGGCACATCACCGACCGGGCGGTACAGGACTACTTCCAGCACGAGGGACACCGCACCGTGATCTCCCAGCGGGCCCTGCAGGCGCACGCCGACCCGTGGCTGGGTTGGACCGAGCTGGACGGGGCCGGTCAGCTGGTGGCCGAGGTCTCCCCGTACGCGGTGGACCTGGACTGGTCCGACCTGGACGACCCCGAGGAGATCGCGGCCGTGGTCGCGGACCTGGGGCGGGCGACGGCGACCATGCACGCGTCCGCCGACGAGGACGAGAGCGGGCACACGCTGGTCCCCTTCTCCACCGAGCGGGCCATCGACGCGGCGATCGCCGCAGACGAGGAGGGCTTCGCGGAGCTCCTGGTCGACTTCGCGCACGCGTACGGCGCCCGGGCCCGCGCCGACCACCAGATCTTCGTCGATCTGTTCCGCAACGGTCGGATCCGGCCTTAGATCCCGGCCCCGGGGGGTCCGGGGACCCGCTTTCACAGGGACTCGTGGCACACTCGCGGCGATGGACATATCAGGGGCAGGACTCCGGGGGCTGCGGGCCGCGCTGTTCAGCGCACTCGTCGTGCTGCTCTCGGCCGGCTCGCACGTCCTGATGTCCCGGGTCCCGCTGCCGCCCGCGACGGCGATCGGGGCCTTCGCCGCCGTGTTCCTGGTCGCCTACGCACTGGCGGGCCGCGAGCGGGGCTTCGGACCCATCGCCGGGCTGCTCGTACCGCTGGAGCTGGCCGCCGACACCGTCTTCACCACCGGGCAGCACGTCTGTTACGGCCCGGCCGGCGGGCCCGTTGCGGGGCCGTTGCGGGCCCTCGGCCTGGACGAGCTGTGCGGCGGGCCGCCGCTGGGCGCGCCGCTGGCCGAGGCGCCCGGGCCGGTCCCCGGCGCGGTGTCCCTGCTCGCCTCGCCCGGCCCCTGGATTCCGTGGCTGCTGCTCGCCGCGCACGTCACGGTCGGGTTGCTGGCCGCGGCCTGGCTGCGGTACGGGGAGCGGGCCCTGGGTCAGCTGCTGCGTACGGTTGCCGCCCTCGCGTTCCGGCCGCTGCGGCTGGCCGCGGCCTCGGCGGCGGTGGCCGTCGCCCCGGTGCAGCGGCGGCTGCTGCTGCGCACCCTTGCGGGTGCGGGGGCCGGCACCCGCTTCCCCGCCCATTCCGTGGGACGTCGGGGACCTCCCGTACGCGGCGCGCTCGTCCGCGCCTGACACCCGTACTGGGGGTACTTCCCAGCGGTAGCTGGGGGACAGTCCCCTTCCCCCGTCACACCCCACGGAGATCACCATGAGTTCACGCAACAGCCAGGCGAACAAGGCGGCGGCCCGCGAGCGGCTGCGTGCCGAGCGCGAGAAGCAGGCCAAGAAGGACAAGGTGCGCCGCCAGTTCATCGTGGCCGGCGCCGTCGTCGCCGTCCTGGCCCTGGCCGGCGGCATCGGCTACGCGGTCGTGCAGGCCAACCAGCCCGGCGAGTGGGACAAGGCCGCGAAGGCGGAGCTGGTCGCGCCGAAGAACACCACGGGCGAGAACGGCACCACCGTGGTCATAGGCAAGGCCGACGCCAAGAAGACCCTCGAACTCTACGAGGACGCGCGCTGCCCGATCTGCTCCACGTTCGAGCAGGGCGTCGGCCCGCAGATCAAGAAGGACCTCGACGCGGGCAAGTACAAGCTCCAGTACGTCGGCGCGACCTTCCTCGACAAGGCCTTCAGCGGCAGCGGTTCGAAGAACGCCCTGAGCGCGCTGGGCGCGGCCCTGAACGTCAGTCCCGAGGCGTTCTTGGACTACAAGTCGGCGCTCTACTCCAAGGAGAACCACCCGGAGGAGAAGGACGACAAGTTCAGCAAGGACGACTACCTGCTGAAGATCGCGGACGAGGTGCCGGCGCTCAAGGGCAACGCCGAGTTCAAGAAGGCCGTCGAGAACGGCACGTACAACCGGTGGGCGATCGAGATGTCGAAGACCTTCGAGAAGAGCGGGGTCACGGGCACCCCGTCGCTGAAGATGGACGGCAAGAAGGTCGAGATCCAGAAGATGACCCCTGAGGACTTCACGGCTTCGGTGGACAAGGCCATCGCCGGCTGATCGGTCGCAGCGGGACCCAACGGGCGGGCGAACTCCCAGAGTTCGCCCGCCCGTTGCTTTCCCAGGGGTGTACCGCCGGTTATACCCATCAGTAATATGACTGCCCGTGACCAGTCATCTCTCTTCCCCCACCGCGGCAACTCCGCGCCGTCGTACGGTCGTCAAGGCCGCGGCGGCCACGGCCGCCCTCGCCCCCTTCGCGACGGCCGCCCTGGGCACCTCCTCCGCATCGGCGGCCGGGAACGGGCCCGCCTTCCTGCACGGCGTCGCCTCCGGCGATCCGCTGCCCGATGGCATCCTGCTGTGGACCCGCGTCACCCCCACCCCCGAGGCCGCGCCCGGCTCCGGCATCGGCCCGGCCACTCCGGTCGGCTGGGAAGTCGCCGAGGACAAGGCCTTCTCCCGGATCGTCGCGAGCGGCTCCGTCACCGCGACCGCCGCCTGCGACCACACCGTCAAGGCGGACGTGCGCGGACTGCGACCGCAGACCCCCTACTTCTACCGGTTCACCGCCGGCGCCGCCGTCTCCCCGGTCGGCCGCACCCTGACCGCCCCGGGCCACGACGCGACCACGCCCGGGGTCCGTTTCGGCGTGGTCTCCTGCGCCAACTGGGAGTCCGGCTACTTCTCGGCGTACCGCCACCTGGCGGCGCGCAGCGACCTGCACGCGATCCTGCACCTGGGCGACTACGTCTACGAGTACCAGAGCGGCGCCTACCCCGAGGCGAAGTACGTCGTACGCCCGCACGAGCCGCGGCACGAGATCCTCACGCTCGCCGACTACCGGACCCGGCACGGGAACTACAAGACCGACGCCGACCTCCAGGCGCTGCACGCCGCGCACCCCATCGTCGCCATCTGGGACGACCACGAGTTCGCCAACGACGCCTGGTCGGGCGGCGCGGAGAACCACACGCCGGGCGCCGAGGGCGACTGGGCGGCCCGCGCAGCCGTCGCCAAGCAGGCGTACTTCGAGTGGATGCCCGTCCGCACCTCCACGGCCGGCACCGTCTACCGGCGGCTGCGCTTCGGCACACTGGCCGACCTGCACCTGCTGGACCTGCGCACCTTCCGCTCGCAGCAGGTCAAGGTCGGCAGCGGCGCGGTGGACGACCCGGAGCGCACCATCACCGGGCGCGCCCAGCTGGACTGGCTCAAGTCGGGCCTGGCGAACTCGAACGCGACCTGGAAGCTGGTCGGCACCTCGGTGATGATCTCCCCGGTGGCCTTCGGCTCACTGCCCGCGCACCTGCTCGCACCGCTCGCGAAACTGCTCGGTCTGCCCGAGGGCGGCCTCGCGATCAACGTGGACCAGTGGGACGGGTACACGGACGACCGCAAGGAGCTGCTGGGCCACCTCAAGGACCGCAAGATCAAGAACACCGTGTTCCTGACCGGTGACATCCACATGGCGTGGGCGAACGAGGTCCCGATGAACATGGCCACGTACCCGGGCTCGGGCACGGCGGCCACCGAGTTCGTGGTGACGTCGGTGACCTCCGACAACATCGACGACCTCCTGCACGTGCCGGCGGACACTGCCTCGCTGGTAGCGGAATCGGCCATCAAGGCCGCCAACTGGCACGTGAAGTGGCTCGACATGGACGCGCACGGCTACGGAGTGCTGGACGTGACCGCCGAGCGTTCCCAGATGGACTACTACGTGATCTCGGACAAGCGGAAGCAGGACGCCACCACCTCGTGGGCCCGCTCGTACCGCACGCTGAACGGCACGCAGAAGGTGGAGCGGGCCTACCAGCCCGTCAACTGACGCTCCGTCAATTCTCTTGTGAAAAGGGGCTCCTGGTGCAGACCAGGGGCCCCTTCGAACCCAGAAGCAACAAATCTTTTACTTACAAGGCTTGCTTTATGTATGTCATGGACACATAAGCTTCGCGCCAGCGTGAGGAAAACCCTCACCCCCCACCACGCTTCGCGAGGAGTCAACGTGCGCGCCTCTGCCCGCATATCCCCCCTGCTCCGCCGCCGCCTCATGGGTACGGCCGTCCTGGCCGGAACCCTGGCGTTCGCCCCGCTCACGGCCCCCACCACCGTGGCCGCGGCCGCTAAGACCGGTTCCGAGGCCTGCGCCGACGCCGGCACCTCCGCCAACGCCCGGGTCGCCCGCCCGAAGGCCCAGCACGCGGCCGACCCCAACGAGGTGACGGACACCCAGGTCAAGGCCATGGACGCCGACCTGACGAAGAAGCTCGCCGACCAGGGCCCGCAGCGGCTGATGCGCGCCGGTGAGGCCACCGCCGCGACGACCATCCCGGTGTACGTCCACGTCATCACGTCCGGCACTGCCGGCAAGCTGACCGCCACGGACATCAGCAACCAGATCTCGGTCCTCAACGCGGCCTACAACGGCACGGGCACCGGCAATGTCAACTCCGGCTTCCAGTTCAGCCTGGCCGGCACCGACTACACGGACAACTCCACCTGGTACAACGTCTCCGACGGCACCCAGGCCGAGAAGGACATGAAGAACGCCCTGCGCAAGGGCGGCGCGAACGCGCTCAACCTCTACACCGCCAACCTGGGCGGCGGCCTGCTCGGCTGGGCGACCTTCCCGAGCTCCTACGCCTCCCAGCCCAAGATGGACGGCGTGGTCCTCCTCAACACCTCGCTGCCGGGCGGTTCCGCCACCAACTACAACGAGGGTGACACCGGCACCCACGAGGTCGGCCACTGGCTCGGCCTCTACCACACCTTCCAGGGCGGCTGCTCGGGCAGCGGTGACTCGGTCTCCGACACCCCGGCCGAGAAGAGCGCCGCCTTCGAGTGCCCGACCGGCCGTGACACCTGCACCAACAAGTCGGGCGTCGACCCGATCCACAACTTCATGGACTACACGTACGACTCCTGCATGTACCAGTTCACGGCGGGTCAGGTGGCCCGCATGAAGAGCATGTGGACCGCGTACCGCGCCTGAGCACGGCCCGCAACGAGCGGCGGGGGGCAGGGCACGCGTGCGTGCCCTGCCCCCCGCCGTTTCCCTTTCCCTACAGGCTGTCGAGGAAGGCGATCGCGGCCTTCCACGTCTGCTCCGCGGCCTCCGCGTCGTAATCGTCGAGGTCCGGATCGGTGAACAGGTGCCCGGCGCCCGGGTAGCGGTGCACCTCCACGTCCGCACCCGCACGCTGCATCCGCAGGTACCAGGCGGTCAGCCAGTCGTGCGGCTCGAAGGGGTCCGGGTCCGCGATGTGCAGCTGCACCGGCAGCTCGTCGACCACGGTGTCCTCCTCCAGGTCCGCCGTCCCGTGCAGGAGCAGCACCCCGCGCGCCTTCTCGTCGGCCAGGGCCAGGTGCTGGGCGACGGAACCGCCGAAGGAGAACCCGGCGTAGACCAGACCCTGGTCGGAGTAGGGGGCGGAGGCCAGCACCGCACGTTTGAGCAGCTCGTCACGGCCGATCTCGTCCTGGTGTGCCATGCCCTCCTCGACGGTCTCGAAGGTGCGCCCCTCGAAGAGGTCCGGCACCTGGACCTGGTGACCGGCGGCGCGCAGCCGATCGGCCGCCGCGTGCACCGCGGGTCGCAGCCCGTACGTCGAATGGAAAAGCATGATGTTCATGCCCCCCATCGTGCCATTCGTCGAATGCGAGGGGCCGACGCCGCGTTCCGGTTACGTTGAGGACCGTGACTCCTCCCCCTCATAAATGAGGGGGCTTCTCGCTATACCTGGTTGGCGTCGCGACGGACCAGCCCGGCCCGTAGAACGTTGAGTGCTCCGACGGCGTCGGCGTGTGCGTGGTGGCCGCAGCTAACGCAGTGGAACTTCTCCTGTGTGGGCCGGTTCTCCTTGGCGGTGTGCCCGCATTCGGGGCACTGCCGGGAGGTGTTGCGGGGGTCCACGGCCATCACTTCCCGCCCGGCACTCTCAGCCTTTGCATTCAGGATCGCGAGGAACACCCCCCAACCGGCTTCAGCTATCGAGCGGTTCAACCGGGCCTTGGCGGCGGCCCCGTTGGGCAGGAAGGTGCCCGGCTGATCGGGGTCGGGCTTCAGCGCGGGGGCCTTGACCATGTTGCGGATCCCCACGTCTTCATGCGCGATGAAGTCGTGCTCGCGCACCAAGGCCAGCGCGGTCTTGTGCGCGTGGTCGAGTCGCTGACGGCGGACCTTGCCGTGCAGGGCCGCGACCTTCTCCACGGCGCGCTGATGATTACGGGTGCGGTCCTTGGCCTTGCGGCGGGGGAACCGGCTGAGCGCCTGCTGTGCCGCTTCGAGCTTCTTGGCGGCCTTGCGGGCGTGGCGCGGGTTTGGGATGTGCTCGCCGTTGGAGGTGGTCAGGAACGAGGCGATGCCCAGGTCGATCCCGACCTCACTGCCCGTCGCGGGAAGCGGCTCGGGCTGCTCCTGCTCGGCGGTCAGCACGAGGAACCACTTGCCGCCCTCACGCTTGAGCGACACGGTCTTGACCTTGCCGACCACCGCACGGTGCTGGTTGACCTTGACGTGCCCGACACCCTGGAAGCGGACGCGGGTCGCGGGGTCGTGCGGCGTACTGTCCCAGCGGCAGCCGTCGCCGTCCTTCGGGAAGTCGACCGTGTCGAACCAGCTGACCCCGCGAAAGCGCGGGTAGCCGGGCGTCTCACCGGACTTGATCCGGCGGAAGAAGGCGGCGAACGCCTTGTCGAGACGACGAAGCGTTGCCTGCTGAGAGGAGAACGACCACCGGCCCTGACGCTCCGGGTCGAGCGCCCGGATCTCCTTGAGCTGCGCGGACTGCATCCCGTACTTGACGCTCGTCTTCGACACGTGTCGGTAGGCGTCACGGCGTTCCTGCAACGCGCCGTTGTAGAGGGAGCAGTGATCGCGGAGCATCTCGCCCAGCGCGATCTGCTGGCCCACGGTGGGCCGCATGAGGAACTTGTACCCACGGATCATCCGGCCCACCCCCTTCCTTGGTCCGCCCGGTGATCATAATACGCTTGGCGTATGTCACCACGCTGGGAACCAGACCCTGATATCCGCCGGGGAAACCATGTCACCTACCACCTGCACGCACACTTGGTATTCGTCACCAAGTACCGGCGGGATGTCTTCAGCGACGAGATGCTGACGCGCTGCGAAGCGATCATGAAGGACGTGTGCGGGAGCTTCGGCGCGCAGGTGCGGGAGTTCAACGGCGGGGGTGACCACGTGCACCTCCTCGTGCACTACCCGCCGAAGATCGCCCTCTCGAAGCTGGTCAACAGCCTCAAGGGCGTCAGCTCCCGCTACCTGCGAGCGGAGTACACCGGCCGGATCAACCGGATCGGCATGGGCTCGGTGTTCTGGGCACCCTCGTACTTCGTGGGGTCCTGCGGCGGCGCACCGCTCAGCATCGTCAAGGAGTACATCGAAAACCAGAAGCGGCCCATCTGATCGTCACCCCGAAGGCGCAACGAACTTCGGCGCTCCGCGCCTCCGGGCCGAGGATCGCACTCCCGCCCCGCCTGAAAGCCGGGATCCCCTGCGAAGATCAAGGGATGGACACGGACACCGTTCTGCGCCCGCTCGCGGTCCTCGGCGGCGCCCTGGTCGTCACCCTGCTCGCCGGAGGGCTACTGGACCTGCTGCTGCGCCGGGCCGACGCCCGCCACGGCGAGACGCCGTTGTGGGGGCTGCTGCGCCACTGCCGGCTGCCCTTCCAATTCGTCCTGGGTACGACGCTGCTGCGCGGCTCCTACCGCCGGGCCGGGATCCCCGCCGACTACGCCTGGGCCGTGGGCCGCGCCCTGACCCTCGCACTGATCGCCTCGGCGGCCTGGTTGCTGGTGCGCGTCGCGACGGCGATCGTCGACTCCGCGTACGCGCGCTACGCGGCGCAGCACCCGGACGCCGCCCGGCTGCGCCGCGTCCGCACCCAGGTGACCCTGATCCACCGGGTGGTCACGGCGGTGGTCGTCGTGGTCGCGGCGGCGGCGATGCTGCTCACCTTCCCCCCGATGCGGGCGGTCGGGGCCTCGGTGCTGGCCTCGGCGGGCCTCATCGGCATCGTGGCGGGCATCGCCGCCCAGTCCTCGCTGGGCAACCTCTTCGCCGGCCTGCAGATCGCCTTCGGCGACACCGTGCGGATCGGTGACACGGTGGTCGTGGACGGGGAGTGGGGGACGGTCGAGGAGATCACCCTGACTTTCCTGGTGGTCCGCACCTGGGACGAACGCCGCATCACGATGCCCGTGTCGTACTTCACGAGCAAGCCGTACGAGAACTGGTCGCGCGGCGGCGCGCAGATGACCGGCACGGTCTTCTGGCACCTGGACCACGGGGCACCGCTGGACCTGCTGCGCGAACAGCTCCAGAGGATCTTGGAAGGGATCCCGGAATGGGACGGCCGGACCGGCACCCTGGCGGTCACCGACACGACCCCGCACACGATCCAGGTGCGGGCGGTGGTCACCGCGAAGGACGCCACGGACATCTGGACCGTCCGCTGCGCGGTCCGCGAACGCCTGATCGCCTGGCTGGTCGCCCACCACCCGTACGCCCTGCCCCGCATCGCCACGTCACCGGCCGACCCCCGGCCTCCCGCGGTCTGACCCCGCCGGCGCACCGGGCGCATCGGACCCCGTCAGGCGCCGCGCAGGCTGCGGACGTCCAGATGCCTCAGCACCCGGTCCACGATCTCCGGATCGGCCCCCGGCTCACTGCGCGCCGCCAGCACCTCGTGCCGCGCGGCCGACATCATCTCCCGCTGGATCCGCTGGATGACCCGGATCCGCTCCACCCGCTTCACGTACGCCTCCCTGCGCTCCTCGTCCACCATGTCGGGGCTGATCCTCGCCCCCACGTCGTACGCCCGCCGGTACAACTGCTCCACCAGGTCCTCCCCCAGATCCTCCACCTCCTCGATCTCCCTCAGCCGCCGCTTCGCGGCCTTCGCCGCGCGGATCGCCAACTGCCGCTCCGTCTCCCGCTCGGCGTCCACGTCGGCTTCCACCCCGAGCCTGCGCACCAGCCAGGGCAACGTCAGCCCCTGGCACACCAACGTCACCATGATCACGGCGAAGGCGATGAAGACGATCTCGTCCCGTGCCGGGAACGGTTCCCCGCCCGCCACCTTCAACGGAACGGCCAGCGCAAGCGCCACGGAGGCCACCCCGCGCATCCCGGCCCACCACATGACCACGCTCTCCCGCCAACTCAGCGGGATCTCCTCGTCGTAGTCGCGCCGCTTGTGCAGCCGTTTGGCGAGCCAGCCGGCCGGCAGCAGCCACACCAGCCGTACGGCGACCACCACCGCGGTCACGGCCGCCGCCCACCCCGCCGTCTCCCCCGGCCGGCCGCGCGCGATGCCGAAGACGTTGTGCAGCTCCAGCCCGATCAGCCCGAACGCCACCCCCGTGACCAGCATGTCCACGACTTCCCAGAAGGTGTGCCCGGCCAGCCTTCCCAGCACGTCGTCCGCGTCGGTCGCGTACTCCGCGAGGAACAGGGCCGTCGTCAGCACGGCCAGCACCCCCGACCCATGGAACTCCTCGGCCAGCACGTACGAGACGAACGGCACCAGGAGCGTCAGCCCGATCTGCAGCGTGGCATCGCCGAGCCGCCCCATGAGCGTCCGGGTGGCCCAGCCGAGGCCGAGGCCGACGGCCACGGCGACCACGGCGGAGAGCACGAACTCCCCCAGCGCGTCCGGCCAGGAGAAACTGCCGCTGACGGCGGCGGCGATGGCCACGTGGTAGAGCACGATCGCGGTGACGTCGTTGAACAGGCCCTCGCCCTCCAGGATCGACACCAGGCGGCGCGGCAACCCGAGCGATCCGGCGACGGCCGTCGCGGCGACGGGGTCGGGCGGGGCCACGAGGGCGCCGAGCGCGACGGCGGCGGCGAGCGGGAGACCCGGTACGACGGCCTGCGCGACGGCGGCGACCGCAGCGGTCGTGACGAACACGAGGGCCACGGCGAGCAGCAGGATGGGACGGACGTTCGCGGTGAACTGCCGCCAGGAGGTGCGTTGCACGGAGGCGTAGAGCAGCGGGGGCAGCACGAGCGGCAGGATGTACTCGGGCGGGACGTCGACGTTCGGTACGACCGGCACCAGCGCGATCACGACCCCGACGAGGGTCATCAGGACGGGCGGGGGCAGCCCGAGCCGGTCTCCGAGCGGCACCGTGACCACGGCGCCCAGCAGCAGTACGAACAGCAGCGCAAGCTGATCCACTCCCCCACCCTGCCAGTCCGCTGCGCCCGGCGGCGCACGACGGCGGGGCCGCGGCTACGTGTCGGGGCTGCGCCCCGCAGCCCGCCGCACCGCGGGGTTACGGCAGGTGTCGTCGCATGGCGCGGTGCGGGATGCCGGCGTCCTCGAACTCCGGGCCGTAGGCCTCGTAGCCCAGCCGCTCGTCGGAGGCGACGAGCCGGACCTCGAAGGCCGCGGCGACGGTCACTCGCTCTCGGCCCGGATCACGTCCAGCGCGTGCTGGAGGTCGGCCGGGTAGCCGCTCTCGAACTCCACCCACTGGCCGTCGGAGGGGTGCTCGAAGCCGAGGCGGACCGCGTGCAGCCACTGCCGGGTCAGCCCCAGCCGCTTGGCGACGGTCGGATCGGCTCCGTAGGTCAGGTCGCCCACGCAGGGGTGCCGGTGGGCGGACATGTGCACGCGGATCTGGTGCGTACGTCCGGTCTCCAGCTTGATGTCCAGCAGCGACGCGGCGCGGAAGGCCTCGATGAGGTCGTAGTGGGTGACCGAGGGCTTGCCCTCCTGGGTCACGGCCCACTTGTAGTCCGCACTCGGGTGACGGCCGATCGGCGCGTCGATGGTGCCGCTCATCGGGTCCGGGTGCCCCTGTACGAGCGCGTGGTAGCGCTTGTCCACGACCCGCTCGCGGAACTGGTTCTTCAGCGAGGTGTACGCGCGCTCCGACTTCGCGACCGCCATCAGGCCGGACGTGCCGACGTCGAGCCGGTGCACGATGCCCTGGCGCTCGGCCGCGCCGGAGGTGGAGATGCGGTAGCCGGCGGCGGCGAGGCCGCCGATCACGGTGGTGCCGGTCCAGCCGGGGCTCGGGTGGGCGGCGACGCCCACCGGCTTCATGATGACCACGACGTCGTCGTCATCGTGGATGATCTCCATGCCCGGGACGGGCTCGGCGACGATCTCGACCGGCCGCGGCGGCGCGGGCATCTCGACTTCGAGCCAGGCGCCGCCGTGCACGCGCTCGGACTTCCCGACGACGCTGCCGTCGACCGACACCTTCCCCGCGGCAGCGAGCTCGGCCGCCTTCGTCCGGGAAAAACCGAACATACGGGCGATGGCGGCGTCGACGCGCTCGCCTTCGAGGCCATCGGGAACGGGCAGGGTGCGGATCTCGGGAATCGTACTCACCTGTCGAGTATGCAGGACTCGACGGCGGAGCCGATCCGCGCTCGGTGCTCGACGGGTGCGCGAACCGTGCGCGAACGCCGTGCGATCAGTCCTTGTGGACCGTGCCGTCCGGGTCGAGGCCCTTGAACGACAGCAGCACGATCAGGATGCCGCCGCACACGATCGCCGAGTCCGCGAGGTTGAAGACGGCGAAGTGGGCGGGTGCGATGAAGTCGACGACGGCCCCCCGGAAGACGCCCGGGGAACGGAAGATGCGGTCGGTGAGATTGCCCAGCGCACCGCCCAGCAGCAGGCCCAGCGCGATCGCCCACGGCAGGCTGTACAGCTTGCGGGCCAGCCGCACGATCACCACGATCACGGTGGCCGCGATGCAGGTGAAGATGATCGTGAAGGCCTCGCCGAAGCCGAAGGCAGCGCCCGGGTTGCGGATCGCCTCGAACTTCAGCAGGTCGCCGACGATCCTGATCGGCGGCTCGTGCTCCAGCTTCGCGACGACCAGCATCTTGCTGCCGAAGTCGAGCAGGTAGGCGAGCAGTGCGACGACGAGCAGCGCGATGATCCGCCGACGCCCCTTGGGCTCGACGGACTCCGGCTGGGCGCCGTCCCCGACCTCCGGCGTACCGATGATGCTCTCCGCCTCTGCCACGTGAGTCCCTCGAAGTAGCTCGAACCAGGTTGCCGACGACACAGCACTGCCAGGTTCCTGGACCCTGACGAAACACGAGAGTACGTCAGGGTCCCCCCGCGGCGCCGCCCGGCCCGTCACGGTGGTACGGCCCCGGGGGGCGCACCCGCCCCGCCCCGGGACCGGCCCTGGGGGTCCCGGCCCGCCGGGACCGCCGCCGGGACCCTAGTGCCGCCGCTCCTGCTTCTGCTTGCAGTCCACGCACAGCGTCGCCCGCGGGAAGGCCTGCATCCTGGCCTTGCCGATGGGCTGACCGCAGTTCTCGCAGAGCCCGTACGTGCCCGTGTCCAGCCGCTCCAGGGCCCGCTCGGTCTGCTGAAGCATCTCGCGGGCGTTGGCGGCGAGAGCCAGCTCGGACTCCCGGGTGATGTTCTTGGTACCCGTGTCCGCCTGATCGTCGCCCGCGCCGTCGCCGGAGTCCCGCATGAGGCCCGTGATGGCCTCGTCGGACGCGTGCAGCTCGGCGCGCAGCCGCAGTACCTCGCCCTCCAGCTCGGCCCGCGCCTCGGCGACCTCCACGGGGGTCCAAGGGTCCTCTCCAGGCCGTACGGCGAGTTCGCCGGGCTCCGCGGGCGCCGCGATCCGGACCTTGGGCAGCCCACTGGTGGCGGCCTCGGCCGTCTTCCTGGCCCTGCCGGTACTCTTCTTGGCAACCACTTTCCGGGCTCCCGTCTGTTGCGCGGCCTGCGCCGCCCCCTCGGCCTCGGCCGCTTTGGCCGCGGTCGTCTTCTTGACGCCGGTCGCCTTCTTGGCGGCCGTCTTCTTGGCGGCCGCCTTCTTCACGGCCGTCGTGTTCACGGCCGAGGTCTTCTTGGCCGAGGCCTTACCGTCGGCCTTCACGACCGACGACTTCCTGGCGGGCACCTTCCCGGCCGCCCTCGTGGTGGCCGCCGCCGCGGCTGCCGACTTCGTGGTCGCCTTCCGGGCCGGAGCGGCCCCTTCGGCCGCCTTCGCCTTCCCAGCGGCCTTCTCGACAGCCTTCTCGGCAGTTCTCCCGGCGGTCTTTTTCGCCACCATGGCCGCGGCCCCTTCACATACTGTGATCTTGCTCGCGCATCGTGCCGGAACGATAAATCGGCTCCGGCCTCGCGGCAACGGGGCACGCGTCCATCGATGCCGACCTGCATCCGTTGTGCCCAGCGGGGAGCTTGGTAATCCGCCCCATCCGTCACACCGGAGCCCGAACCGGCCCGTCAGGCCGTTCGGGTCACTCCCGCGACCCCGCAGGTGCACCGCTCCGCGCCCCGCCGAGGATCCCGCCGAAGGCCCGGCCGCAAACCCCACCGGGGGCCGCGCCGCCACAGCCGTAAACGGTTCTGCCGCGCGTGCCCCCGCCCCGTACACTGGGCCCAGCGAAAGGCACGGACGGGGACGAGTAGCGTCGGACGCAGCCATGAGCGACCCGGGGACGGTGAGAGCCCGGGGGCGAGCGCGATGCGAAGGATCACCCCTGAGCCGCCGGAAGAAAGCCGTCACGGGCCCCCACGGGGCCCGCACCGGCAAGTAGAACCGGCTTCGCACCCCAATGAGGGGGCCGCCGGACCCGTCCGGAGGCCAAGGAGGGTGGTACCGCGGGAGCCGTTCGCGCTCTCGTCCCTCCGGACGGAAGTGACACCCCGCCGGAGGAAGAGTTCAGCCTCATGACCACACCGCCGCAGTACCGCCCGGTCCCCGCCCAGGTCGACCTGCCCGCCCTCGAACACGCCGTTCTCGACTTCTGGCGCGAGAACAAGACCTTCGCCAAGACCCTGGAGCAGTCCGAGGGACGCCCCGAGTGGGTCTTCTACGAAGGCCCGCCGACCGCGAACGGCATGCCCGGCGCGCACCACATCGAGGCCCGCGTCTTCAAGGACGTCTTCCCCCGGTTCCGCACCATGCGCGGCTACCACGTGGCCCGCAAGGCCGGCTGGGACTGCCACGGCCTGCCCGTCGAGCTCGCCGTCGAGAAAGAGCTCGGCTTCAACGGCAAGCAGGACATCGAGGCCTACGGCATCGCAGAGTTCAACGCCAAGTGCCGCGAGTCCGTGACCCGCCACACCGACGCGTTCGCCGAGCTCACGACCCGCATGGGCTACTGGGTGGACCTGGACGACGCGTACCGGACCATGGACCCCGAGTACGTCGAGTCCGTGTGGTGGTCGCTCAAGGAGATCTTCAACAAGGGCCTGCTGGTCCAGGACCACCGGGTCGCCCCCTGGTGCCCGCGTTGTGGCACCGGCCTGTCCGACCACGAGCTGGCCCAGGGCTACGAGACGGTCGTCGACCCGTCGGTCTTCGTCCGCTTCCCGCTGACCTCCGGCCCCCTGGCGGGCGAGGCGTCGCTGCTGGTCTGGACGACGACCCCCTGGACCCTGGTCTCCAACACCGCCGTGGCGGCCCACCCCGAGGTCACCTACGTCGTGGCGACCGACGGCAGGGAGAAGCTGGTCGTCGCCCAGCCGCTGCTGGAGAAGGCACTCGGCGAAGGCTGGGAGGTCACCGGCGAGACCTTCACCGGCAAGGAGATGGAGCGCTGGACCTACCAGCGCCCCTTCGAGCTCGTGGAATTCCCCGCCGAGGCCCACTACGTCGTGAACGCCGAGTACGTCACGACCGAGGACGGCACCGGTCTGGTCCACCAGTCCCCCGCCTTCGGCGCCGACGACCTCGCGGTCTGCCGCGCGTACGGTCTGCCGGTCGTGAACCCGGTCCGCCCCGACGGCACCTTCGAGGAGGAGGTCCCGCTGGTCGGCGGCGTCTTCTTCAAGAAGGCCGACGAGAAGCTGACCGCCGACCTCGACGCGCGCGGCCTGCTCTTCAAGCACATCGCGTACGAGCACAGCTACCCGCACTGCTGGCGCTGCCACACCGCGCTCCTCTACTACGCGCAGCCGTCCTGGTACATCCGCACCACCGCCGTCAAGGACGCGATGCTGCGGGAGAACGAGAAGACGAACTGGTTCCCCGAGTCGGTCAAGCAGGGCCGCTTCGGCGACTGGCTGAACAACAACATCGACTGGGCGCTGTCCCGCAACCGCTACTGGGGCACCCCGCTCCCGATCTGGCGCTGCGAGGAGAACCACCTCACGTGCGTGGGCTCGCGCGCCGAACTGAGCGAGCTGTCCGGACGGGACCAGTCCGGCCTGGACCCGCACCGCCCGTACATCGACGACGTCACCTTCGCCTGCACGGCCGAGGGCTGCTCGCTCGAAGCCGTCCGCGTCCCCGAGGTCATCGACGCCTGGTACGACTCGGGCTCGATGCCGTTCGCGCAGTGGGGCTACCCGTACAAGAACAAGGAGATCTTCGAGAAGCGCTATCCGGCGCAGTTCATCTCGGAGGCCATCGACCAGACGCGTGGGTGGTTCTACACGCTGATGGCGGTCGGCACGCTCGTCTTCGACAAGTCGTCGTACGAGAACGTGGTGTGCCTCGGCCACATCCTCGCCGAGGACGGCCGCAAGATGTCCAAGCACCTGGGCAACATCCTCCAGCCCATCCCGCTGATGGACCAGCACGGCGCGGACGCGGTGCGCTGGTTCATGGCGGCCGGCGGCTCCCCCTGGGCGGCGCGGCGCGTGGGCCACGGCACGATCCAGGAAGTCGTCCGCAAGACGCTCCTGACCTACTGGAACACGGTCGCCTTCCAGGCGCTGTACGCCCGCACGTCGAACTGGGCCCCGTCGGCGGCCGACCCGGCACCGGCGGACCGCACCGTCCTGGACCGCTGGCTGCTCTCGGAGCTGCACACGCTGACCTCCGAGGTCACGGACGCGATGGAGTCGTACGACACCCAGCGCGCCGGCAAGCTCCTGTCCTCCTTCGTGGACGACCTCTCGAACTGGTACGTGCGCCGCTCCCGCCGCCGCTTCTGGCAGGGTGACGCCTCGGCCCTGCGCACCCTCCACGAGGTCGTGGAGACGGTCACCCGGCTGATGGCCCCGCTGACCCCGTTCATCACGGAGCGGGTCTGGCAGGACATGATCGTCCCGGTCACCCCGGACGCCCCGGAGTCCGTCCACCTGTCGTCGTGGCCCACGGCGGACACCGCGGCGGTGGACCCGGTCCTCTCCCAGCAGATGCTGCTGGTCCGCCGGTTGGTGGAGCTGGGCCGTGCCACGCGTGCGGAGTCGGGCGTCAAAACCCGCCAGCCGCTCTCCCGGGCCCTGGTCGGCGCGGCCGGCTTCGACGCACTGTCTGCCGAGCTCCGGTCCCAGATCACGGAGGAGCTGAACGTCTCCTCCCTGGCCTCCCTCTCGGAGGTCGGCGGTTCGCTGGTGGACACGACGGCGAAGGCGAACTTCCGGGCGCTGGGCAAGCGCTTCGGCAAGGGCGTCCAGGACGTCGCGAAGGCGGTGGCCGCGGCCGACGCGGCGGCGCTGTCCCTGGCCCTGCGCTCGGGCACGGCCACGGTCGAGGTGAACGGCGAGTCGGTGGCCCTCACCCCGGAGGAGGTCATCATCACGGAGACCCCGCGCGAGGGCTGGTCGGTGGCGTCCGACTCCGGCGCGACGGTCGCCCTCGACCTGGAGATCACCCCGGAGCTGCGGCTGGCCGGGCTGGCGCGTGACGCGATCCGCCTGATCCAGGAGGCACGGAAGAACTCCGGCCTGGACGTGGCGGACCGGATCGCCCTGCGCTGGTCCTCGGCGGACCCGGAGGTCGTGACGGCCCTGACGGACCACGCGGCGCTGATCGCGGACGAGGTGCTGGCCACCGACTTCGCGGCGGGCGAGGCGGACGCCGCGTACGGCGACCCGTTCACGGACGAACCCCTCGGCCTGACGTTCCGCCTCCGCAAGGCGTAACCCGGGCCCCGGCGGCCCGCACCTCCCGGCGAGGGAGGTGCGGGCCGCTTCGTTTCTCCCGCCCCGGCCTTCCCCCTCCTCGCCCTCCGTCCGCGGGACACCCCACCCGGGCTCGGCCCGGACCCGGGTATGGGAACGGGCCGGGCCCGGTGCCCCCGAAGGGGAACCGGGCCCGGCCCGTGAAACGACTGCCGACCGAGGCGGCGGGCGCCTAGTTGTCGTCCTCGTCGATCAGGAAGCCCCGCATCGGCGAGGGCGCCTGCATCGGCTGCGGCGCAGCCGGCCGCACCGGAGCCATCGGCTGCGTCATGGCGGGAGACATCTGCTGCTGGCCACCGTACGAGGGGCCGCCCATCGGGGACGGGCCACCCATCGGCGAGGGGCCGCCCATCGGCGACGGTGCGCCCATCGACGGGTTGCCCATCGAGTGGCCCATCGCGCCGGCCGGAGCCATCGACGGCGTGGGCGACGGCGGCAGGGCCGGACCGGCCGGGTTGCGCGGCGGGGCCAGGGAGTCGTCGGCCTGGGTTTCGAGCTGGCGCAGCTGCGACTCCAGGTAGGACTTCAGACGCGTACGGTACTCACGCTCGAAGCCCCGCAGGTCCTCGACCTTGCGCTCCAGCGTGGCGCGGGCGGACTCCAGGGAGCCCATCGCGACGCGGTGCTTCTCCTGGGCGTCCCGCTCCAGCGCGTCGGCCTTGGCGCGGGCGTCCCGCTCCAGGCCCTCGGCGCGGCTGCGCGCCTCGCCGACGATCTTGTTGGCCTCGGAGCGGGCCTCCGCGATCGCCTGGTCCGCGGTCTGCTGCGCCAGCGACAGGACGCGGGCGGCGCTGTCTCCACCGGGGCCCTGCTGCGGGAGCTGCGGCTGCTGCATCTGCTGCATCTGCTGGCCCATGGGCTGCATCTGCTGGCCCATCGGCTGCATCTGCTGCCCCATGGGCTGCATCTGGCCGAGCGGGTTCTGGCCACCCATGGACTGCTGGCCCATCTGCTGCTGGCCGCCCATGGTGTGCATGGGGCCGCCCATCGGGCCCGGGCCGCCCGGACCCTGCGGTCCGTGTCCGCCGGGGCCGGCCGGAAGCTGCGGCTGGCCGCCCGGCAGCTGCGGCGGCCCCATCTGCGGCGGGCCCTGCTGCGCCGGCGGGCCGGATATGGCCGCGGGCACGGGGGCACCGGGCCCTCGCTGGTCCTGGGGTTCCGGCTTGCGCATGCCCTGCTGCTGCTGGTTCTGCGCGGCGGCACGCGTGGCGGCGGCCAGCTTGGCGCGCAGGTCCTCGTTCTCGCGCAGCAGGCGCGTCAGTTCGGACTCGACCTCGTCGAGGAAGGCATCGACCTCGTCCTCGTCATAGCCTTCTCGGAGGCGGACGGTCGTGAACTGCTTGTTCCGCACGTCCTCGGGAGTCAGCGGCATGTCTTCTTCACCTCTACGTAGTCGTCGGCAGTCGGCAAGACCGTATCGGGACTGTCCCCGCGCGCGCGGAGAAGCTCATCGTTCACACGCTTCTCGCAGCGGTGCTCACGAAACTGATGAGGATGTAAACGATGATCATCAGAACAAAGAAGGACAGGTCGAGTGCCACGCCCCCGAGACGCAACGGCGGGATGAATCGCCGGAGAAGCTTGAGCGGTGGGTCGGTGACAGTGTAGGTCGCCTCCAGGACGACCACCATCGCCTTGCCGGGTGTCCATGAACGTGCGAACTGGAAGACGTAGTCCATCACCAGTCGGAAGATCAGCACGATAAGGAAGCACATCAGCGCGATGTAGACCACCTGCAGTGCGACGCCCATCCCGCGCTTCCCTCTCCCCTGCTCTCACCTGTTCCCGGCCCCGTGTCTGACGGATCGGTCTAGCTTTGGTTGAAGAACCCGCCCTCCGCGATGCGGGCCTTGTCCTCCGCCGTGACATCGACGTTAGCAGGCGACAGCAGGAACACCTTCTGTGTCACTCGTTCAATACTGCCGTGCAGACCGAAGACGAGGCCGGCCGCGAAGTCGACAAGTCGCTTCGCATCCGTGTCGTCCATCTCCGTGAGGTTCATGATCACCGGAGTGCCCTCACGGAAGTGTTCCCCGATGGTACGGGCCTCGTTGTAGGTCCGGGGGTGCAGCGTCGTGATGCGGTACGGCTCCCGCTCGGAGACGACCTTGGGCATGATCACGGGGGCGTTCTTCTCCAGGTTCGAGCGTTCAGGTGTGATGGATGCCACGGGGGCGATTCGCGCAGGACGTCCGTTTTCCGCCGGCAATGGGATGGGTTCCCGTTGCGCCGGAGGCTGCGCGACTCGCGGCGGTTCGTCCGTTACGGGTGGTTGGTGCACGGGCTGCTGGCGCCGGCGATCCCGCTCCGGTTCCGGCTCGGGCTCGAACTCGTCGTCGGGGTCGTACCCCGGGTTGTCGTACCGGTCGTCCTCCACGAGGCCGAGGTAGACCGCCATCTTGCGCATCGCGCCGGCCATTCTCTGAGTCCTCCGCTCTGTGGTGGATCGCCCTGTCGCAGGTGTGTCGCTGTGTCACCAAAGTCACCAACTGCCCGCGATCCACGTGGTCTGTCCGCCCACCGGCGGGAATGACCATATTTTCTGCTGTGGTCCGACTTTCTTCGCGACGTTACCCGAGCCGGGGTCTCGCGCCGAGTACCGCAGTGCCGACGCGTACATGTGTCGCACCGGCCGCAACGGCCTGTTCCAGGTCTGCACTCATCCCGGCCGACACCATCGTGGCAGCCGGATGGTCCACGCGCAGCCGGGATGACAATTCCACCAACCGCTCGAAAGCGGCCTGTTCGCGCCCCGCGTAGGGCCCGGCCAGCGGTGCCACCGTCATCACGCCGTCGATCCGCAGTCCCGGCGCCCCGGCCACGAGGTCCGCGAGTTCGGCGAGCTGGTCGGGAGCGGCTCCGCCACGGGACCCGCGCTCCCCGGACTCGGCGTCGAGGGCGATCTGCACGAGGCAGCCGAGTTCGCGCCCGGCGCCCTGCGCGGCCGCCGAGAGCGCCGTGACGAGCTTCGGCCGGTCGACCGACTGCACCACGTGCGCATATCCCGCCACGGAACGGACTTTGTTCGTCTGCAACTGGCCCACGAAGTGCCAGCTGAGCGGCAGATCCGCACAGGCCGCGGCCTTGGGGGCGGCGTCCTGGTCCCGATTCTCCGCAACATGACGGACCCCCAGGTCCGCCAGCAGTCGTACGTCGCTCGCGGGGTAGGTCTTGGTGACCACGATGAGGGTCACCTCCTCCCGCCCCCGCCCCGCAGCCGCGCACGCGGACGCGATGCGTTCCTCCACCCGCGCCAGGTTCTCCGCGAGTTCCGACTTACGATCCGTCATTGATTCTTTCCTACCGGGGGTCCGGGGGTCGCCCCCCGGGAAGGCACAGCGCCCAACCAGACATATCCGGCAAGCCGCCCGGTCACCCGGTCGCGGCGGTACGAGAAGTGGTCCCGCGACTCCAGTGTGCAGACCGGCGAACGGTGCAGGTTCACCACCCCCGCCTCCGCAAGCTGCGCGTGCACTCCGGCGACCACGTCGACGGACGGCGTCCCCCAACTCGTCTCGCCGCGAGCGGCCGGTACCGCCTCGGCGACCGCGTCCCGCATCTCGGCCGGCACTTCGTAGCAGCGCCCGCAGATCGCGGGGCCGGTACGGGCGATGATCCGCCCGGGCTCCGCCCCGAGGGCGACCATCGCCTCGACGGCGGCGGGCACCACCCCGGCGACCAGTCCGGGGCGCCCGGCGTGCGCCGCGGCGGCGACCCCGGCGACGGGGTCGGCCAGCAGCACCGGTGTGCAGTCCGCAGTGAGCACCGCGAGGGCGAGCCCCCGCCGGGCGGTCACCACGGCGTCCACCGCCGGGAGATCGGCGCCGGCGCCCCAGGGCTCGGAGACCACGGCCACGTCACGGCCGTGGACCTGGTTCATCCAGACCACGCGGGTCGGGTCGATGCCCAGGGCCCCGGCCGCGATCGCCCGGTTCGCGAGAACGGCGGCGGGGTCGTCTCCGACCGCTCCGCCGAGGTTGAGCTCCTCGTACGGAACGGCGCTCACCCCGCCCCACCGGTCGGTGAAGGCGAAATGCGCGCCGCTCTCGATGTGCTGCCCCAGCGTCACTTCAAGAAGTCCGGAACATCCAGTTCCTCGGCCGGGCTGTCCTGGTACGGCCGGGCCGTGGGAACCTGCGGCGCGGGGGACTCGACCGGGGCGGGAACCGTCTCGACCGGGGCCGGGGGCTCCTCGCGCGGGGTGACCGTACCCAGTCCGCCGAAGGCCGGACGCACCGGCTCGGCCGCGCGGACCGGCGCCGGAGCCGGCTCCTCGCGCTTGGTGGACGCGGCGCCGATGACGTTGTCCCGGCGGGCCGGGGGCTGTCCGCCGTCGAACCCGGCCGCGATGACGGTGACCCGCACCTCGTCGCCGAGCGCGTCGTCGATGACGGCGCCGAAGATGATGTTCGCCTCGGGGTGGGCGGCCTCGCTGACCAGCTGTGCCGCCTCGTTGATCTCGAAGAGACCGAGGTCCGAGCCGCCGGAGATGGAGAGCAGCACGCCACGGGCGCCGTCGATGGACGCCTCCAGGAGCGGCGAGGAGATCGCCATCTCGGCGGCGGCCACCGCGCGGTCGTCGCCACGGGCCGAGCCGATGCCCATGAGGGCCGAGCCGGCCTCGGACATCACGGACTTGACGTCGGCGAAGTCGAGGTTGATCAGACCCGGGGTGGTGATGAGGTCGGTGATGCCCTGGACACCCGAGAGCAGGACCTGATCGGCCGACTTGAAAGCGTCCAGGACCGATACCTGGCGGTCCGAGATGGACAGCAGTCGGTCATTGGGGATGACGATGAGGGTGTCGACCTCTTCGCGGAGCTCGGCGATGCCGTCCTCCGCCTGGTTCGCGCGGCGCCGACCCTCGAAGGTGAACGGCCGGGTGACCACACCGATCGTCAGGGCTCCGAGCGAGCGCGCGATGTTGGCGACGACGGGTGCGCCGCCGGTGCCGGTGCCGCCGCCCTCGCCGGCGGTGACGAAGACCATGTCGGCCCCCTTGAGGACCTCCTCGATCTCCTCGCGGTGGTCCTCTGCCGCCTTGCGACCGACTGCCGGGTTGGCGCCGGCGCCGAGGCCCCGGGTGAGTTCACGGCCGACGTCGAGCTTGACGTCGGCGTCGCTCATCAACAGCGCCTGGGCGTCCGTGTTGATGGCGATGAACTCGACGCCCTTGAGACCGACCTCGATCATTCGGTTGATGGCATTGACACCACCGCCGCCGACACCGATGACCTTGATGACTGCGAGGTAGTTCTGCGGTGCTGCCACGTCGAAGGCCTCTCGCCTCGAGTTACGTGTCGCCGCCTCGCGGGCCTGCGTTGCGACGACTGATGCCGAAATATGGGACGGTCCGAACGCGCCGACCCGAACCCTAACCCTGAAGTTTAGGGTTAAGTATGTGTCTGTTCCTTGGACTCTCCCGAACAGGACACTAAGTCGACAAGTAGCGCGTGTTCAACGAACACGCCGAACCTCCCGTTTTTCTTTTCACCCTATGTGATCACCCGTATCGGTGGCCAACCAGGGTGCGTCGCTGTTCGACTCGACGTCAACTCCCGGACACCGCAGGGGCGGTGGGGACGCTCACATCAAAGTGCGCAGCCTTGGGCGCGGCTTTCAACAGGGCGGTCAGGGCGCGCCCCTTCGCCTCGCCCTGCTCTCCGCTCCCCCACACCACCGTCCGACCACGGGTCAACTCCAGTACGACCGAGTCGTACGACCCCACCTTGACCTGCACGGTCTCCTTCGCGACCGCCTCTGGGAGGTCCCCAGCGATGCCCACAGCCTCGTGCAGCAGCCGCTCCTCGTCGAAGCGACGGCCGCTCGGTGACTGTGCTGCGGACAATTCGAGGACCGGAACGCTGGCCGGTGCTTTCGCAACCGTGTCGAATCGCACACCCGAAGCGTCCACTTCGACGAACTTGGCGTCCTTTTTGATGAGCAGGACGGGTTTGCGCTCCGTCACCTTCAGCCCGATTCCATGCGGCCAGGCGCGCACCACGTCGACCGAATCGACACGGGGCAGCCGGCTGCGGACCCGGCCGGCGATCTCGTCGGTGTCCACGCTCGCCAACGGGGCGCCGACGGGTACCTCCGCAGCGGCGAGCACCTGTTCGGGGGTCAGCACCTTCGTTCCGCTCGCGGTCGCCTTCTCGACCCGGAGCCAGGAGGAGCCGTAGAGCACCCAGCTCCCGCCCCCGACGAGGACCACGGCTGCCGTGAGGGGGACCAGGACGGGGCCCCGGAGCAAACGCCGGACGAGGCGTTGCAGACCGGGGCCTCGCGGGCCGGATCCCTTCGACGACCGGGGCGGCTCGGGAGAGCCGGAACCCTTGCCCTTCCGGGCGGACCCGGAACTGCCTCGCTGTGCGGTCGTCGCTCCGGCCACTCCTGTGCCTCCTGCGTCAGTGCTCCCCGCGTCAGCGGGCCTTGTGGGCGGCGATCGCCTCGTACACCATCGCGACCAACAGCTCGTCGGCGTCCCGCCGGCCGAACTCGGCGGCGGCGCGGGACATCTCGTACAGGCGGTGCGGGTCGGCGAGTACCGGAAGGACCTGGTTGAGCACCCACTCGGGCGTCAGTTCCGCGTCGTCGACGAGCAGGCCGCCGCCGGCCTTGACCACCGGCTGGGCGTTGAGCCGCTGTTCGCCGTTGCCGATCGGCAGCGGGACGTAGGCGGCGGGCAGCCCGACGGCGGAGAGTTCGGCGACGGTCATCGCGCCCGCACGGCACAGCATCATGTCGGCGGCGGCGTACGCGAGATCCATCCGGTCCACGTACGGTACCGGCACATACGGCGGCATCCCGGGCATGTTGTCGACACGCGGCAGTTCGTTCTTCGGGCCCACCGCGTGCAGGATCTGGATCCCGGAGCGCTGGAGGGTCGGAGCGATCTGCTGGATGGTCTCGTTGAGGCGGCGGGCGCCCTGCGAGCCGCCGGAGACCAGCAGGGTCGGCAGGTTGGGGTCCAGACCGAACGCGGCGCGCGCCTCCGGGCGGACCGCGGCCCGGTCCAGGGTGGAGATGCTGCGGCGCAGCGGGATGCCCACGTAGCGGGCGCCGCGCAGCTTGCTGTCGGGGGTGGAGACCGCGACGGCGTAGGCGTAGCGGGAGCCGATCTTATTGGCCAGTCCCGGCCGAGCGTTGGCCTCGTGGACGATGATCGGCACGCCGAGCCGCTTGGCGGCGAGGTAGCCGGGCAGGGCCACGTAGCCGCCGAAGCCGACGACGCAGTCGGCCTTGGTGCGCTCCAGGATCTCCTCGGCGGCCTTGATCGTGCCGCGCAGCCGCCCGGGGACGGTGATCAGCTCTGGGGTGGGCTTGCGGGGCAGCGGGACGGCGGGGATCAGCCCCAGCTCATAGCCACGCTCGGGCACCAGACGGGTTTCGAGCCCGCGCTCCGTGCCGAGGGCGGTGATGCCCACGGAAGGGTCCTGCCTGCGCAGGGCGTCCGCGAGGGCGAGCGCCGGCTCGATGTGGCCGGCGGTCCCCCCACCGGCGAGTACGACATGCACCGAAATTCACCGCTCTCCGGACGGACGCCTCTTGACGCTCCGTCTCATCGATTTCCATCTCTGCCCGGTCCGCTTCCAACCTGCCTTCGGCTGGCGCATCGCGAGCGCCGCGCGCGCCGCCGGCTCCTCCCGCGCGAACGCGATGAGCAGTCCGACCGCGAACATCGTCGGCAGCAGCGCGGAACCTCCGTACGAGAACAGCGGGAGCGGGACTCCGGCGATCGGCAGCAGACCGAGCACCGCACCGATGTTGATCACGGCCTGGGCCGTGATCCAGGTGGTCACGCCTCCCGCGGCATAGCGTACGAAGGAGTCCTCCGTGCGTCCGGCCACGCGGATACCCGCATAGCCTAGAGCCGCGAACAGGGCGAGCACCGACAGCGTCCCTGCCAGACCCAGTTCCTCCCCGGTGATGGCGAAGATGAAGTCCGTGTGGGCTTCCGGCAGTTGCCCCCATTTTTCCACACTTGCACCCAGGCCGGAACCGAACCATCCGCCGGATGCGAGGGCATAGATGCCGTGCACGGCCTGCCAGCACAGGTCGTTCTTGCCGGGTTCCGTCGCGCCGATGCAGGCGAGCCGGTCCATCCGGTGCGGGCTGGTCTTGATCAGCAGTGCGACGATCACACCCGCGAAGGCCAGCACCGCCACGAACATCCGCGTCGGGGCGCCCGCCAGCCACAGCAGGCCGAACAGGATGGCTCCGAGGATCATCGCGGTGCCCATGTCCCCACCCAGCATGATCAGCCCGAGCAGCAGGAAGGCCACCGGGACCAGCGGCACCAGCAGGTGCTTCCACTGGCTCAGCAGCTCCTTGTCGCCCTTGCGGGCCAGCAGGTCGGCTCCCCACAGGATCAGAGCCAGCTTGCCGAACTCACTGGGCTGGAGCATGAACGGACCACCAAGGGAGATCCAATTCTGGTTGCCGTTGATCGCCACTCCTATCCCGGGCACCTGCACCAGGACCATCAGGAACAGGGTTCCTGCCAGCACGGGATAGGACAGGGCCCGGTGCAGTTTGACCGGCATCCGGGAGGCGAGCAGCAGCAGAACGGTGCCGATCAGAGCGGCCAGGAACTGCTTCTTGAAGAAGTACGCGTCGCCCAGGCCCAGCTGGAGCGCCTTGATCATCGAAGCCGAGTAGACCATCACCAGGCCGAGCACCGTGATGAGCATCGAACTGCCGAAGATCAGGTAATACGCAGTGAGGGGACGGTCCCATGCCTTACGCAACTGCCGCTGCGTACGCCGGAACCGGTCCAGGGGCCCGCGTCCGGCAGGCCGCTTCGCGCCCCCCGCCGGACGTCTGCGGCCCTGCGCCCTGACCGCTTTCGCGGCCTTGGCGGACTTGACGGCCTTCACGGCGGACGGCCGCCGCCCGGGCAGCATTTGCTTGGCCGGCATCTGTGACCTTCCCCTCCACTCGTACGAGGCGAGCAGCCGGTCGGGGAGGACTCGCCGACCTGAGAACGGGCCAGCCGGACCTACGCGCTCTCGGCGGTCAGCTCGCGCACCGCGTCCGCGAATGCGTCCCCGCGCTTGTTGTAGTTCGCGAACATGTCCATCGAGGCACAGGCCGGTGCCAGCAGAACCGTGTCGCCGGGCTCGGCGAGCCGGGCCGCTTCCCGGACCGCTGCGAGCATCGCCCCAGTGTCGGTCCGGTCGAGGTCGACGACCGGGACCTCGGGGGCGTGTCGCGCCAGCGCCTCGGCGATCAGCGCCCGGTCGGCGCCGATCAGCACCACCCCGCGCAGCCGCTTCGCCGACTTCTGTACCAGCTCGTCGAAGGTCGCGCCCTTGGCGAGACCGCCGGCGACCCACACGACGGGCTCGAAGGCCGCGAGGGAAGCCTCGGCGGCGTGGGTGTTGGTGGCCTTGGAGTCGTCGACGTAGGTGACTCCCGCTACCTCGCCCACGTGCGCGACGCGGTGCGCGTCGGGGCGGAAGTCGCGCAGACCGTCTCGGACCGCGCGCGGCTCGACGCCGAAGGCGCGGGCCAGGGCCGCCGCCGCGAGGGCATTGGCGATGTTGTGCGGGGCGGGCGGATTGACGTCCTTGACCTCGGCGAGCTCCTGGGCGTTCTTGTGCCGGTCCGCCACGAAGGCGCGGTCGACGAGGATGCCGTCGACGACGCCGAGCATCGAGGGGCCGGGGGCGCCGAGGGTGAAGCCGATCGCCCGGCAGCCCTCCTCGACGTCGGCTTCCACGACCAGGGCCTCGGTGGCCGGGTCCGCGACGTTGTAGACGCAGGCCACCGTGTTGCCCTCGTAGATCCGGCCCTTGTCGGCGGCGTACGCCTCCATGGAGCCGTGCCAGTCGAGATGGTCCGGTGCCAGGTTGAGCACGGCCGCCGAGTGGGCGCGCAGCGAGGGCGCCCAGTGCAGCTGGTAGCTGGAGAGTTCGACGGCGAGCACGTCGTACGTCTCCTCGCCGAGCACCACGTCGATGATCGGGGTGCCGATGTTGCCGACGGCCGCGGTCCTCAGGCCGGCGGCCCTCAGGATCGACGCGAGCATCTGCGTGGTGGTGGTCTTGCCGTTCGTGCCGGTGATCGCCAGCCATGGCGCAGGCTCCCGGCGGGGCGCACCCGCTGCGGCCTCGCCGGACCGCGCTGCGCGCAGGTCGGCACCGACGTCACGCAGGAGCCAGGCGATCTCGACGTCGCCCACGACGTCCACGCCGGCTGTGGCCGCCGCCGCGAAGAGCGGGCTGTCGGGCTTCCAGCCCGGCGAGGTGACCACGAGGTCGGTGCCCTCGGGCAGGGTCTTCGCATCCGCGAGGCGTACGGAGATGCCCAGCTCGCCGAGTTCGGCGGCGCGGGCGCGGTGGCCCTCGCTGTCGCCGCCGTCCACGACGGTGACGGATGCGCCGAGGCCGGCCAGGGCGCGGGCGGCACTGATGCCGCTCACGCCGAGACCGGCGACGGTGATGTTCTTGCCCTGCCAGGAGGTCACTTGTCCGCTGCCCATCCCGCGTAGAAGAGTCCGAGGCCGACGATCACGCACATGCCCTGGATGATCCAGAACCGGACCACCACGAGGACTTCGGACCACCCCTTGAGTTCGAAGTGGTGCTGGAGCGGCGCCATCCGGAAGACGCGCTTCCCGGTGAGCTTGAAGGAGCCGACCTGGATGACGACCGACATGGTGATCAGGACGAAGAGGCCGCCGAGGAGCGCGATCAGGAACTCCGTGCGGGAGCAGATCGCGAGACCGGCGAGCGCGCCGCCGAGGGCCAGCGAGCCGGTGTCGCCCATGAAGATCTTGGCGGGCGAGGTGTTCCACCACAGGAAGCCGAAGCAGGCGCCCATCAGCGCGGAGGCGACGATCGCGAGGTCCAGCGGATCGCGCACCTCGAAGCAGGCGTTCGGGTTGGTCAGGTCCAGGGCGTTGGCGCAGGACTCCTGGAACTGCCAGACGCCGATGAAGGTGTAGGCACCGAAGACCATGACGGCGGCGCCGGTTGCCAGGCCGTCCAGACCATCCGTCAGGTTCACGCCGTTGGACATCGCCAGGATCATGAACAGGGCCCAGACCACGAACAGCACCGGGCCGATCGACCAGCCGAAGTCCGTGACGAACGACAGCTTGGTCGAGGCCGGGGCGTTGCCGCGGACGTCCTTGAACTGGAGCGCGAGCACGGCGAAGGCGATGCCGACGATCAGCTGGCCGGCCATCTTGGCCTTCGCCCGCAGACCCAGGGAACGCTGCTTGACGATCTTGATGTAGTCGTCCAGGAAGCCGACCAGGCCCATGCCCGCCATCAGGAACAGCACCAGCACGCCGGAGAAGGTCGGCTGACTGCCGGTGATCACCTTCGTCAGCGCGTACGCGACGAGGGTGGCCAGGATGAAGGAGATGCCGCCCATGGTGGGCGTGCCCTTCTTCCCGGCGTGGCCGCGCGGGCCGTCGTCACGGATGAACTGGCCGTAGCCCTTGCGGGCCAGCCCCTTGATCAGGAGCGGCGTTCCAATGACGGTCAGGAACATGCCGATGACACCGGCGAACAGGATCTGCCTCATCGGTCGGCAACCTCGCCCTCGCGCTCCAGCAACGCCAGCGCGACCCGCTCCAGGCCGACCGACCTGGATGCCTTCACCAGCACGACGTCACCCGGGCGCAGTTCACTGCGCAACAGGTCGACCGCCGCCTGCGCGTCGGACACGACCACCGACTCCTCACCCCACGAACCCTCGTTATATGCGCCCAGTTGCAGCCAGGACGCTTCCCTGCCCCCGACTGCGACGAGCTTGCTCACGTTGAGCCGGACGGCAAGCCGTCCCACCGCATCGTGCTCGGCCAACGATGCGTCCCCGAGCTCGGCCATGGGACCGAGCACCGCCCACGTACGTCCCCCGTCGGCCCTGGCGGCACCGCCCATCGCGGCAAGTGCGCGCAGGGCGGCCCGCATGGACTCGGGATTCGCGTTGTAGGCGTCGTTGACGATCGTCACGCCGTCCGCCCGCTCGGTGACCTCCATGCGCCACCGGGACAAGGTGCCCGCTTCGGAGAGCGCGGTGGCGATCTCCTCGACGGACATGCCCAGTACATGGGCCACGGCGGCCGCGGCGAGCGCGTTCGACACGTGGTGCTCACCGTACAGGCGCAAGGTCACTTCGCCGCACCCGGTGGGTGTGTGGAGTGTGAAGGAGGGTTGTCCCGCAGGCGTCATACGGACTTCGGTGGCCCGTACTTCGGCGTCCTCGGCCTCGCCGAAGAGCACCGTACGGGCCTTCGTCCGGGCGGACATCGCCCGCACCAGCGGGTCGTCGGCGTTGAGGACGGCGACCCCGCCGTCCGACTCGGCCGGCAGGGCCTCGACCAGCTCGCCCTTGGCCCGGGCGATCTGCTCCCGGCCGCCGAACTCGCCGATGTGCGCGGTGCCGACGTTGAGGACGAGTCCGATGCGCGGCGGTGTCAGGTCGGTGAGGTAGTCGATGTGCCCGATGCCGCGGGCGCCCATCTCCAGTACCAGGTGCCGGGTTTCCTCGGTGGCGCGCAGCGCGGTGAGCGGCAGGCCGATCTCGTTGTTCAGGGAACCCGGCGTCCACACGGTGGGTGCGTGCGCCTGGAGCACCTGGGCGATGAGGTCCTTGGTGGAGGTCTTGCCGGCGGAACCGGTCAGGGCCACCACGTCGGTGCCGAGGCGTTCGACGACGGCTCGGGCGAGGGCACCGAGCGCCTTCTCGACGTCGGCGACGACGATCGCGGGTACGCCGACGGGCCGGGCTGCGAGCACGGCCGCGGCGCCGGATGCGACGGCGCGCTCGGCGTAGTCGTGGCCGTCGACGTGCTCACCGACGAAGGCGGCGAACAGGCTGCCGGCCTCCACCTGGCGGGAGTCGATGACGACGGGACCGGTGATCCGCACGGATGGATCCGGTATGTCGTGGGGCCGCCCGCCGGTGATGTCGGCGATCTCGGCGAGGGAGAGGGCGATCACTGGTTCACCTCGGCCTGTCGGACGTTGACGTGGTCTGCGGGCACGGCCTGCCGTGCCTCGATCGCGGCACGGAGCACCGCGCGGTCGTCGAAGGGGCGTACGACACCCGCGGTGTCCTGGCCCTGCTCGTGGCCCTTGCCGGCCACCAGCACGGTGTCGCCGGGCTCGGCGCGTGCGATGGCCGCGGCGATCGCCGCGGCTCGGTCGGCGTCGACGAGGACGACGGCCCGCTCGGCGGGCGGTACGGACACGGCGCCTTCGAACATCGCGGCGAGGATCGCGAGGGGGTCCTCGGAGCGCGGGTTGTCCGAGGTCAGCACGGCGGTGTCGGCGAACCGGGCAGCCGCGGCGCCCATCGGGGCGCGCTTGGTGGTGTCCCGGTCGCCGCCGCAGCCGAGCACGATGTGCAGCTTGCCGGTGGTGACCTCGCGCAGTGCGCGCAGCACCGATTCGACGGCGTCCGTCTTGTGCGCGTAGTCGACGACGGCGAGGTAGGGCTGGCCCGCGTCCACCCGCTCCAGCCGGCCGGGGACCCCGGGGACCGCGGCGACGCCGTCGGCGGCGGCCTGCGGGTCGAGGCCGGCGGCGGCGAGCGTGACGATCGCGGCGAGGGTGTTGGCCACGTTGAACGGCCCGGGCAGCGGGGCGGTGGCCCGGACGCGCTGCCCGTCCGGACCCAGCACGGTCAGCGTGGAGTCCATCTGCCCGAAGACGACGTCCTCGGCACGCCAGTCGGCGGCCGGGTCTCCGGTGGCGGAGAAGGTGACCACCGGGATCGTCGCCTCCTTGGCGAGGCGGCGGCCGTACTCGTCGTCGACGTTGACCACGCCGAGGCGGGCACGACGCTCGGTGAAGAGCTGTGCCTTGGCCTGGAAGTAGTCCTCCATGTCCGAGTGGAACTCCATGTGTTCCGGGCTCAGGTTGTTGAAGACGGCGACGTCGAAGACGCAGCCGTCGACCCGGCCGAGCACCAGGGCGTGGCTGGAGACCTCCATGGCGACGGCCTCGACGCCGCGTTCGCGCATGACCGCGAAGAGGGCCTGGAGGTCGGTGGCCTCGGGGGTGGTCCGCTCCGACTTGATGCGCTCGTCGCCGATGCGCATCTCGACGGTGCCGACGAGTCCGGTGCTGCGTCCGGCCCCGCGCAGACCGCCCTCGACGAGGTACGCCGTGGTGGTCTTGCCGGAAGTGCCGGTGATGCCGAGCTGCAGCAGGCCCTCGCCCGGGTGCCCGTAGATCGTGGCGGCGAGCTCCCCCATCCGGGCGCGCGGGTCGGCGACGGCGAGGACGGGCAGGCCCGTCGCGGCCGCGCGGGGGGCGCCCGCCGGGTCGGTCAGGACGGCCGCGGCGCCGAGTGCAGCCGCCTGCGCCGCGAAGTCGGCGCCGTGCAGCTTGGCGCCGGGCAGGGCCGCGTACAGGTCACCGGGGCGCACCGCACGGGAGTCGTGCGTGATGCCGGTGATCTGCGGCTGCGGCGCGGCGTCCGGGCCGGCGACGTCGGTGCCCAGCAGGGTGGCCAGCTCGCCCAGGGGGATCGGGCGGGCGGACACGGGCCGGGGCGCTCCCGGCGGCGCTGCCGGGGCGTCTTTCTGGGCGGTTCTGGGCTGATCAGCGTGAGGCACGGCGGTGAGCGTACCGGGCGCGGCGGCCGGCCCGCGAAGCGAGGGCCCGGCCGTGGAGCCGGCGGCCGATTGGTTCCCGGGTTTCGGGGTGATCGTTGTCACTGATGGTGCCTCACGGTTCTCTGGCGGGCCGAAGGGGCGGCCGGGTCACTGGCCGGGCTGCGGGCTGGACGGTGCGGCGGGCTATTGGGCGGGCTGCGGGGCTGTGTCGAAGGTGACCGGGAGTCCGGCGGGTGCGCTTCCCGTGGGGGCGATCTGGAGGGTCTTGAGGGCGAACTCCATGACCTTCTTGTAGATCGGGCCGCAGATCTGGCCCCCGAAGTAGCTGCCCTTGGTGGGGTTCTGGATGGCGCAGTAGACGGTGATGCGCGGGCTGTCGGCGGGTGCGAAGCCGGCGAAGGAGGCGGTGTAGCCCTTGTAGCGGCCGGTGGCCGGATCCACTCGGTTGGAGGTGCCGGTCTTGCCGCCGACCCGGTAGCCGGGGATGCGGGCCTTGGTGCCGGTTCCCTCTTGGTCGTCGACCACCGACTCAAGCATCTCGGACAGGGCCTTGGCGGTCTCGTGGCTGATCACGCGGGTCTGCTCGGGTGCCGGGGCCGGGGTGAAGCGGCCGTCGGGGCCCTTGCTACCGCGGACGAGGGTGGGGGTGATCCGGACTCCGCCGTTGGCGATCGTCGAGTACACGGAGGCCGCTTGCATGGCGTTGAGCGAGAGGCCCTGGCCGAAAGGGATCGTGTACTGCTGGGAGGTGGACCAGGCCTCCGGCCGGGCCAGGATGCCGCGGGACTCACCCGGGTAGTTCAGGCCGGTGGGCTGGCCGATGCCGAATTTGTTCAGGTAGGAGTAGAGGACCCGGTTGGCCTCGGGCTGGGTGGCGCCGAGCTGGCCGGTGGCCAGGATCGTGCCGATGTTGGAGGACTTGGCGAGGACCCCGTTCAGGGTCAGGTACCAGGTCGGGTGGTCGATGTCGTCCTTGAACAGCCGGTCGCCGCGGTGCAGTCGGTTGGGGACCTCCACGTACGTCTCCGGAGTGGCCTTCTTCTCCTCCAGCACGGCGGCCATCGACATCACCTTGGCGGTGGAGCCGGGCTCGTACACGTCCTGGAGGGCCGCGTTGCCCATGGCGGCGGAGCTGGCCCTGGACAGGTCGTTGGGGTCGAAGCCGGGGGCGTTGGCCATGGCCAGCACCTCTCCGGTGCGGGTGTCCTGGACGATGACGTAGCCGCGGTCGGCCTCGGACTTCTGGACCTGTTCGGTGATGGCGCTCTGCGCCGCCCACTGGATGTCGCGGTCGATGGTCAGCTCGATGTCCTCGCCGGGCACGGCGGGCTTCTCGCTGGATCCGGCGGTGGGCACCCGGCGCCCGCCGGACTGGGCGTACGTGATGGCGCCGTCCTTGCCGGCCAGCTTCTTGTCCAGGGAGGACTCCAGGCCGCCCGCGCCCTTCCCCTCGGCGTTGACGTAGCCCAGTATCCCGGCGGCCAGGTCCCCGCCCGGGTACACGCGCTTGCTGCTGTCCTCGTTGAAGACGCCCGCCAGCACGTTGGCGCCGGGGCCGTTGTTCTTCTTGTCCGCGGCGGCCCTGTCGGCGAAGACCCGCTTGAGGTCCTTGATCTGGTTCCAGACCTGCGGGGTCTGGCGGCGGGCGAGGACGACGTAGCGGGTGTTCTTGGTCTTCAGGAGGGCGGTGAGTTCCTCGGCGTCCTTGCCGAGGATCGGCGCGAGGAGGGCCGCGGCCTGCTCGGGGGCGTCGGGGGCCTTGCTGTCCTGCGGGGTGAACATCTTCGGGTCGGCGGTGATGTCGTACGCGTCGACGCTGGTCGCGAGGGCCACGCCCTTACGGTCGGTGATCTCACCGCGCTCGGCGGCCAGGGTGTAGCTGGCGAAGCGGTTCTCGGAGGCCTTGGCGGAGTAAGCGGAGGCGTCGACGGCCTGCACCTGGAGCAGCCGCACGACGAAGGCGAGCATCACGAGGGTGAGCCCGACGCTGACGAGGCGCAGCCGGGGCTTGGCGCTGCCGAGCCGGATCGTGTGCGGATGCCGTGCGGGGGCGGGCCTGCGGGTCGCGGGCCGGCTCGCCGGCCGGACGCCGGCGGCCCTCGCCCGCTCACCGCCGGGCCTCGGCCGCCCGGGCCCGGGGACCCGGGGGCTCACGCGGCCACCCCCTGCAGGACCGCGACGCCGCTGCCGGCGCCCCCGCCGTACCGCCCTCCGATCGTCGGCGGGGCGCAACGTGCCCGGGTCCGGGCCTGGCCCGGGGGACGCGGGGGCGTTCCCGGCGGTGGTGGGAGGAGGGAGAAGGACGGGGTGGGGAAAGGCCCCGCAGGGGTCCGCGTCACGACGTCACCTTCCGGGAGGCTGGTTGGACTGGGGGGCCGCGCCGGGGGCCGGCTGGCCGCCCTGTGGGGCACCGGCCGGGGCGGAACCCGGGACGTTCTGGGGTGCGGCGGGCTGGCTGGAGCCCGGGGCGCTCTGCGGCGCCGCGGACGGCGCGGTCGTGGCCGGGGGGCCGGCGGGGCTCGGGACGGTCGCGGCGTTCGTCGGGGACGCGGCCGGGGGCGCGGCGGTGGGCGAGGTCGGGGCCGGCGTCTCCGCCGCGGCGGCGGCGCCGGTGACCTTGCCGTCCGGGCCGATGAAGACCGGGCTGCCGCCGGGGACCAGGCCCAGCTCCTGCGCCCGGCGCTGCAACGCGTCCGGCGCCGAGTAGCCGTCCACGTCCCGTTGGAGGGCCTGTTCCTCGTCCGTCAGCGCGGTGGTCTCCTTCTTCAACTTGCTCAGCTGGAAGGAGCCCTGGTTGAGGGCCGAGTTCAGCAGCAACAGGCTGATCAGTCCGCCGGCGAGCAGCGCCACCACGAGCAGGACGAACGGTGTCCGCGCCGCTTGCCCCGAGGGGCCGCGCAGCCGCCCCAGTCCCCCGGCCCTGCTCACAGTCGCGCCTCCCGGATGCGCTCGACCCCGCGGAAACGGGCCGGGGCAGCTCGGCGGTTCTCGGCGATCTCCTCCTCCGTGGGCAGCTCCGCGCCCCGGGTGAGCAGCTTCAGCTTGGGCTGGTACTTCTCGGGGACCACCGGCAGCCCGGGCGGAGCCGTGGAGGCCGCGCCGGCCGCGAAGACCTGCTTGACGAGGCGGTCCTCCAGCGAGTGGTACGAGAGCACCGCGATACGGCCGCCCACGGCGATCCGTTCCACGGCCGCCGGGATCGCCCGCTCCAGGACCGACAGCTCGCCGTTGACCTCGATGCGCAGGGCCTGGAAGGTCCGCTTGGCGGGGTTGCCGCCCGTGCGCTTGGCCGCCTGCGGCAGGGCGTCGCGAATCAGCTCGACCAGGCGCGCGCTGTTCGTGAACGGCTCCTTGTCCCGCTCCCGCACGATCGCCGAGACGATCCGCTTCGCCTGCTTCTCCTCGCCGTACTGGCGCAGGATCCGTACGAGCTCGCCCGGCGGGTAGGTGTTGAGCACCTCGGCGGCACTCATCCCCGTCGTCTGGTCCATCCGCATGTCCAGCGGTGCGTCCTGCGCGTACGCGAACCCGCGGTCGGCCTCGTCGAGCTGCATGGAGGAGACGCCGAGGTCGAAGAGGATGCCCTGGACGGTGGGGGTGCCGAGCCGGTCCAGTACGTCGGGCAGCTCGTCGTAGACGGCGTGGACGAGGGTGGCGCGGTCGCCGAAGGGCGCGAGCCGTTCGCCGGAGAGCCGTAGGGCTTCCTTGTCGCGGTCGAGGCCGATCAGGTGGACTTCGGGGAACCGGGTGAGCAGGGCCTCGCTGTGGCCGCCGAGGCCGAGGGTGCAGTCGACGACGACCGCCCCGGGCCTCTCCAGCGGTGGGGCCAACAGGTCCAGGCACCGCTGGAGCATCACCGGGACATGTCGGGACTCGCTAGTCAAAGCGCCCTCTCAGATAACGGCGCGGCAGGCATACGCCGCGCCGCGCACGCGGAGTGTTACCAGGGGGCCGGGCGGCCGGTCAGGGCCGGGCTCCGGCCGGTTCGCGTCACTTTAGTGCAACGGTCGCCGCGGTCAACGAACCGCCCCGCGCGCCGTGCGCCGCACTCGCACGGAACCCGCAAAAGCCGCGAATCACCCGGATGGCCACCGGCAGCTCACCCCTGTGGGTTAGCTCACAACAAGGACGGTTGACCTTCTTTGTCCACCCTCACTCCATGCCTTTACCGGCGGTGACCATTAACGTCGTAGGCATGACGACTTCCGCATCCCTGCCCGCAGAGTCCACCCCCCAGGCATCCAGCGGCGGCTCCGTCACCGATCGGCTGGTAGCGGCGAACCAGCAGTACGCCGCGGCGTTCACGGACCCGGGCATGGACGCCCGTCCCGTCCTGCACGTAGCCGTCGTGGCCTGTATGGACGCCCGTCTCGACCTGCACGCCGCCCTCGGCCTCGAACTCGGCGACTGCCACACGATCCGCAACGCGGGAGGCGTGGTGACCGACGACACCATCCGCTCCCTCACCATCAGCCAGCGCGCCCTGGGCACCCGCGCGGTGATACTCATCCACCACACCGGCTGCGGCCTCGAAAGCCTGACCGAGGACTTCCGGCACGAGCTTGAGGACGAGGTCGGCCAGCGTCCCGCCTGGGCCGTCGAGGCCTTCCGGGACGTGGACCAGGACGTTCGCCAGTCCATGCAGCGGGTCCGGACGAACCCCTTCCTGCCCCACCGGGACGATGTGCGAGGCTTCGTCTTCGACGTGCACACCGGGCTCCTCAGGGAGATCGATCCCGCCTCGTGAGTGACACAAGGCCGTAACGCCGTCAAGAATGCGAGAAGACGCCACCCGGAAACCGTCCGGGTGGGCGTCCTTGTCGGGGTGGGCCGGAGTGCGCCGAGGGCGTCGGCCCTGCGGAAAGGGCCGAGGAGAACCAGGTGACGACGTATGACGACCGAGCGAGCCTCGCGGATCTGACGAGCACGGCCGAGCGGGTGCGCCACTCGGTCGAGAGCGTGATCGAGGGCAAGCCCGAGGTCGTACGCATCGCGCTGACCGTGCTGCTCGCCGAGGGACACCTGCTGATCGAGGACGTCCCCGGCGTGGGCAAGACCATGCTCGCCAAGACGCTCGCCAAGTCCATCGACTGCTCGGTGCAGCGCATCCAGTTCACGCCGGACCTGCTGCCCTCCGACATCACCGGCGTCAGCATCTACGACCAGCAGCGCCGCGAGTTCGAGTTCAAGCCGGGCGCGATCTTCGCGCAGATCGTCATCGGCGACGAGATCAACCGCGCCTCGCCGAAGACGCAGTCCGCGCTCCTGGAGTCGATGGAGGAGCGCCAGGTCACCATCGACGGCACCACGTACACGCTGCCGAGCCCGTTCATGGTGGTCGCCACCCAGAACCCGGTGGAGATGGAGGGCACCTACCCCCTCCCCGAGGCCCAGCGCGACCGCTTCATGGCCCGCGTCTCCGTCGGCTACCCGAGCCCCGAGGCCGAGCTCCAGATGCTCGACGTGCACGGCGGGATCTCCCCGCTCGACGACTTCCAGGCCGTCGCGCACGCCCACGACATCGTCAAGCTGATAGAAGCCGTCCGCGAGGTGTACGTCGCCGAGCCCGTCCGGCGCTACGTCGTCGACCTGGTCTCCGCCACCCGAAGCCACCCGGACCTGCGCCTGGGTGCCTCGCCGCGCGCCACCCTCCACCTGCTGCGCGCCGTCAAGGCCTCCGCCGCCCTGTCCGGCCGGGACTACGTGCTGCCCGACGACGTGCAGGCGTTGGCAGCCCCCGTCCTTGCGCACCGACTGCTGCCCACCGCACAGGCCCAGCTGAGCCGGCGCACCGCCGAGCAGGTCGTCCACGACATCCTCCAGCGCACCCCCGTCCCGGCCGCACACGCCCGCGGCGAGATGCCGCCCGGCGCGGGCATCCGGGGCTTCTGATGAGTGCCGGTGCCCCGCACGGCGCCGGCGGCGGGAGCCGGGGAGGCGCCGGCGGACTGCGCGCCTCGCTGGCGGGACTGACGACCCGCGGCCGGTCCTTCCTGGCCGCCGGGATCGCCGCCGCCCTGTGCGCGTACACCCTGGGCCAGGGCGAGCTGCTCCGGGTCGGTCTGCTGCTCGCCGTCCTCCCGCTGATCTGCGTCCTCGCCCTGCACCGCACCCGCCACCGGGTCTCCGGCAGCCGCCGGCTGACCCCGATGCGGGTGCCCGCGGGCGGCGAGGCCCGGGTCCAGCTGCGCATGGAGAACGTCTCCCGGCTGCCCACCGGCCTGCTGATGCTCCAGGACCGGGTGCCGTACGTGCTGGGGCCCCGGCCCCGCTTCGTCCTGGACCGGGTCGAGCCCGGCGGGCGCCGCGAGGTCTCCTACCGCGTCCGCTCCGACCTTCGGGGCCGCTACCCGCTGGGCCCGCTCCAGTTGCGGCTGACCGACCCCTTCGGGCTGGTCGAACTGACCCGTTCGTTCAGTACGTACGACACGCTCACCGTCGTCCCGCGCACCGAGGTGCTGGCCCCAGTCCGACTGAGCGGCGAAACCTCCGGCTACGGCGACGGCAGCCGCCGCTCCCTGGCCCTGGCCGGCGACGACGACGTGATCCCGCGCGGCTACCGGCGCGGCGACGACCTGCGCCGGGTGCACTGGCGCTCCACGGCCCGCTACGGCGAGCTGATGGTGCGCCGCGAGGAGCAGCCGCAACGCAGCAGGGCCACCGTCCTGCTGGACACCCGCGGTGTCGCCTTCGAGGGCGCCGGACCCGACTCCGCCTTCGAGTGGGCAGTGTCCGGGGCGGCCTCGTCCCTGGTGCACCTGCTGGAGCAGGGCTTCTCGGTACGGCTGCTCACGGACACCGGAACTTCCGTCCCCGGCGACGGCGCCGGCTTCTCCTCCGGCGGACAGGAGTCCGCGGAAGCCGCCGGACTGATGATGGACACCCTCGCGATCATCGGGCACTCCGACGGCGCCGGCCTCTCGCGCGCCTACGACGCGGTGCGCGGCGGCGGTGACGGCGGCGGGAGCTTCGGCGGAGCCGGCGGTGACGGGCTCCTCATCGCCTTCTTCGGGGACCTGGACGACGCACAGACGGAACTGGCGGCCAAGATGCGCCAGCGCACCGGGGGCGCGGTGGCCTTCGTACTGGACTCCGCGCTCTGGGCCGGGCGGCCCTCGCAGGTGGAGGTACGGCTGGGCAGACTGCGCGACGCGGGCTGGACGGCCCTGGCCGCGCCGCCCGGAGTGGCTTTCGCAGAGCTGTGGCGCCAGCTGGGCGACGCCCCGCTCGGCACGGGTACGTCCGGAGGTTGGGCATGAGCGGGCGAGCGCGCGTGACGCTCTTCGCGGTACTGGCGACCCTACTCACCGCGTGTTCGCTGGCCTCGCTGGTGGATTCGACGAGCTGGCTACCGCAGGCGGCGGCGCTGCTCGCCCTGCAGGGTGCGGTGGGGGCGGGGGCCCGTCGGGTGCCGGTGGGGCGCGTCCTCACCGTCGCGGCGCAGGTCCTGGTGTCGCTGCTGGCGCTCGTCTTCCTGTTCGCGGGGAAGGGCGAGTCCACCGGGACCGGGCCGATGGCCTATCTGGTGATGGACTTCGGTGCCCTGTTCCGGCAGGGCGTGCAGGACGTCGGCGAGTTCGCGATACCGGCGCCGCTCACGGACGGCATCCACCTGCTGTTGCTGACCGGCGTGCTGGTGATCGGGCTGCTGGTGGACCTGTTGGCGGTGACGCTGCGGACCGCGGCCGCGGCCGGGCTGCCGCTGCTCGCGCTGTACTCGGTGGCCGCCGGACTCTCGGGCGGCGGCGGAACCTCCTGGATCTTCTTCCTGCTGGCCGGCTGCGGCTACCTGTTGCTCCTGCTGGCCGAGGGCCGCGACCGGCTGGCCCAATGGGGCCGGGTCTTCGGCGGGGCCCCGCGCGGGCAGGTCCCGACGTCCTCGGCGGCCTCGGGGTACGGCGACGGCACGGGCCAGGCGCTGGCTCCCGTACGCACCGGGCGGCGGATCGGCGCGGTGGCCCTGGGAATCGCGCTGGCCGTGCCGGCGGCGCTGCCCGCGCTCGGCGGCGGGCTGCTGGGCGTGCAGGGCGACGCCGAGGGCGGCGGCACCGGGGTCGGCGGGACGATCTCGGCGGTCAACCCGCTGGTCTCGCTCCAGGGCAGCCTGAACGCGCAGGACAACCGGGTGGTGCTGAAGTACCGCACGGACAGTCCCCAGCTCGGCGAGCAGTACCTGCGGATCCTGGCGCTGGACGAGTTCAACGGCGTCAAGTGGGAGGCCTCGGGGCGGGCCCTGACCGACGTACCTGAGCGGATGCCGACCCCGCCGGGCTTGAGCGAACAGGTCCGGCAGACCGGCACCGAGGTGCGGACGAGCATTTCGGCGGCGGACACGTACGCACAGCGCTACCTGCCGATGCCGTACCCGGCGACGGGCGTGGACATCCCCGGCAAGTGGCGTTTCGAGCCCGTCGGCCGGACCCTGGTCGGGGACCAGCTGGGCAAGGACAAGTTCCAGAACGTCCAGGGGGCCATGTACACGGTGCGCAGCCTGTTGCTCCGGCCGACGGCGGCGCAGCTCCAGGCGGCGCCGCTGCCGAACCCGGCGATCCGCGCCGAGTACACGAAGCTGCCGGACAACCTGCCCCCGGTCGTCGCCGACACGGCGCGCGAGGTCACCCGGGGCGCGAAGGACGACTACACGCGGGCCGTGAAGCTCCAGGACTACTTCGCCGTGGACGGCGGGTTCCGCTACGACACCAAGGTCGCCTCGGGTACGGGACCGCAGGCCATCGCCCGGTTCCTCGCGGACAAGGAAGGGTTCTGCATCCACTTCGCGTTCTCGATGGCTGCGATGTCGCGGTCCCTGGGCATTCCGGCGCGGGTGGCGGTGGGCTTCACGCCCGGCGAGAAGCAGTCGGACGGCAGCGTGAACGTGTCCATGCGGGACGCGCACGCGTGGCCGGAGCTCTACTTCGAGGGCGTGGGCTGGACCCGGTTCGAGCCGACGCCGCGCCAGGGCATCACGATTCCGGACTACTCGCGGGCCGAGGCCCCGGCGCCCCAGCCGTCCGCCCCGACATCGCTGCCCTCGCAGGGTGCGACGCAGCCGTCGGCGGCGCCGTCGAAGTCCGACGAGTGCCCGCCGGACCAGAAGAAGCTGGGCGAGTGCGGGGCCGCGGCGCCGCACCAGAGCGCCGGTACCGGGGGCGGCGGACCGTCACTGACCGCGGTGCTCGGTTGGACGCTGTCGGTGCTGGTCCTGCTGGCCCTCCCGCTGCTGCCCCTGCTGTGGCGGACACGGCTGCGCACCCGCCGCCTGGCGGCGGATGGCGTCCTGCCGGCCTGGCAGGAACTGGGCGATGCGGCCTGGGACGTGGGCATCACCCCGGACGGGGCCCTGTCGCCGCGGCGGGCCGCGGGACGGATCGTGGTGCTGGGCCGGCTGGAGCAGGACGCGGCGGACGCGGTGCACCGGGTCGCCAGCGCGGTGGAGCGGGCGCTGTACGCCCCGCCGGGCGCGGAAGTCTCGTACGAGGACCTATCGGCGGACGTCCTGCTGGCGCGCGCCGCCCTGCTGTCGGCGGTCAGCCGCCGTACCCGGCTGCGCGCGCTGCTCCTGCCCCGCTCGGCGGTCCGGCTGCGCTGGTCGGTGGCGGCCCGCTGGTCGTCCCTGACGCGCCGGGCCGCGGCCCCGCTCGCCCGGGCCTCGGCCGTGCTCGCCCGGCTCCCCCTCCGGGGCCGCGGCTGAGGCCGTGTCCCTGCGGGCGGCTCTGGGCGGCTCGTCCCGGCGCAGCGGCACCCCGCTCGACCCCTGGTACGACGACGCGGCGAGGCTCGATCCCCCCGAGCCCCGCCGCGTCGACGTACTGCTGGACCGGGCCTCCGTTCCTCCCGGTCACGGCGAAGGTACCCGGCCCGCACCGGCCGCCCCGTGTCGGCGGTCCGGACCAGGTCCCCGTCCGTTGTCCCCAGTCTGGCGTCCGCGCAGGTGGGAGCCCATCCGCGCAGGTACTCATCTCCGCGCCTAGGTACGGGTACTCAGGCCGCGGCGACAGGCGGAGCGGGCGCCACCAGTTCTACGCCGTCACGGCGCGGCGCGGCACCGCCGATCGGGGGTCACCGCCTCAACGGTTCCCGCTGACCCGGCCCCGCAGGAGCAGCGACAGTGCCGAGTGCACATCGTCCAGCGACCGCTCGCTCTGGAAGGACTGCCAGTCCAGCGCGGCCACCAGCACCATCCCCACCATGGCGGCGGCGGTCAGCGGCACGTCGATCTCGGCGCTGAGCTCGCCCCGCTCCACGCCCTCCCGCAGGACCGTCTCCACCACGGCCACCGCCTCCCGCCGGACGACCATCAGCGTGGACTGCCACGCCCGGTTGGTCCGCCACAGCTCGGCCACGTACAGCTGGGTGAAGGCCGGGTACCGGTCGATGAAGACGAGGCCGGCCCGGATCATCGCGTCGAGCGCCTCGACCCGGCTGCCGCCCCGCAGTTCCGTCTCCTCGGCCGCGGTGCGCAGGGAGGCCGTCAGTAGCCCGACGCCGTGCCGCAGCAACTCCTCGAAGAGCTCGTTCTTGCTCGCGAAGTTGTAGTAGACGGTGCCCTTCGCGACCCCCGCCCGTTCGGCGATCTCGTCGACCGTCGTCGCGGAGAAGCCCTGCTCGGCGATGAGCGTGACGGCCGCCTCGTAGAGCTTCTGACGCGTCGCCTGGCGGCGGCCACTGCCGCCGGTACCGGTGCTGCTGCTGTCCATAGCGCTGATTCTCACAGGTCAACCGATCTCTACAGGCTCAGTTCCGGGTGCAGCCGGTCCATCGTCCACACCTGCTTGCCGCGGGCGGCGAGCGCGGTGAGGGCGAGCGCGCCGGCGGTGAAGGCGGCCAGGACCGCGCTGCCCTGCCAGACCGGGGCGAGGTCACCACCGGTGATGAGGCGGCGCAGGCTCTCGACGATGTACGACATCGGCAGGTACGGGTGGATGTCGTTGAAGAAGTCCGGACTGGTCTGGACGGGGTACGTACCGCCCGCCGAGGTCAGCTGGAGCATCAGGACGGCCAGCACCAGGATGCGGCCGGCCGCACCGAACTTGGCGTTGAGCCACTGGACGATCGCGGCGAAGCAGCCGGTGACCAGCATCAGGAACCCGATGGTGAGGGCCGGGCGCTCCATCTGCAGGCCGAGCCCCGGGGCCCAGTGCAGTACGGACATCAGGGCGGCCACCTGCAGGACGCCCAGGCCGGCCACGGGCAGCCAGCCCGCGAGGGCGATCCGCCAGGGCGAGGCGCCGGCGGCCAGGGCCCGCCGGTTCATCGGCGCGATCAGCATGTAGGCGACCATCGCGCCGACCCAGAGGGAGAGCGGGATGAAGTACGGGGCGAATCCGGTGCCGTAGTTGGGCGCCTTGTGCAGGGCCTGGTTGGCGAGCTTGACCGGGTCGGCCATGACCTCGGTGCGGGCGTCGCGCTGCTGCTGGTCGTAGTCCGGGATCTTGTCGGCGCCGGTGTGCAGGCCGTCGGCGAGGGTGCCGTTGCCGTCGGCGAGCTTGTACAGGCCGCCGTCGAGGCTGTGCGCACCGTCGCCGATCTTGCCGACGCCCTCGCCGAGGGCCTCGGAGCCGTCGGTGGCCTTGCCGAGGCCGGTGTGCAGTTGGGCCATGCCGGTGGCGACCTTGTGGGCGCCGGTGTTGAGGGCGTTGACCTGGGTGACGGCCGCGTCGAGCTTGGAGGAGAGGCCGGGGGCTGCCGCGGCGAGGTCCCGGGCCTGCTTCTCCAGGACGGTCAACTCCCGCTTGAGCTTGCCGAGGTCGCCGTTGGTGTCCTTGACGAGGGTGTTGACATCGCCGGCGAGCAGGGCGGCCTCGGCCGCGTCGTCCTTGAGCTTCTTCAGCTGGGGGCAGGTGGCGGGGACCGGCTGGGTACCCGCGGTGCAGGTCTTCCCGTAGACGTCGGCGGTACCGGTGGAGACCCGCTGGGTCACGGCGGCGGCGGCCGGGGCCTTCTTGGCGAAGGTGTCCAGGTGGTTGTTGACCACCTTGGCGGTGTCCGCGACGAGCAGGGCGGTGTCGGCCACCTGCTTGGGGTCCTTCAGGAACGGCTTGGCCTGGGAGGCGGCGCCGTTGACCTTGTCGGCGAGCGTCTGGGTGCCGTCGGCGATGTCCTTCGTACCGGTCTCCAGCTTGCCGGCGGCCGAGTTGAGCTTCTTCAGACCGCCGGTGATCTCGCCGTTCTTCTCCTCGACCGTGTCGAGGCCGTCGGCGATGTCCTTGGCGCCCTTCTGGGCCTTGCTCGCGCCGTCCTTGAGCTTGTCGGCGCCCTCCGCGGCCTCGGCGGTCTTGTCGTGCAGGTCGGAGAAGTTGACGAAGATCTTGTCGAGGAAGCCGCGGGAGGCGTTGGTGGACGCCGCCGAGCGGACCTCGGAGAACACCGTGCGGGAGATCGAGCCGACGATGTAGTTGTTCGCGTCGTTGGTGCGGACCTGGAGGGCGCTGGCGGTCGGGTCCTCGCCGGAGCTGGAAGCGATCTTCGCGCTGAAGTCGGCAGGCATGGTCAGGGACAGGTAGTACGTCCCGTTCTCCAGACCCTTGGCCGCCTCGTCGGCGCTCACGTCGTGCCACTCGAAGGTCTTGCTGGCGTGCAGCTTCTTGGTGATCTCGCCGCCGGCGTCGATGCGGTTGCCGTCGACGGTGGCACCCTTGTCGGAGTTGACGAGGGCGACGGGCACCCTGTCGAGGCGGCTGTACGGGTCCCAGAAGGACCAGAGGTACAGGGCTCCGTAGAGCAGTGGCAGCAGGAGCAGCGCGACGAGGGCGGCCCGGGGCAGCTTCCCCCGCCCGAACCGCTTCAGCTCAAGCGCGGCCAGCTTCGGCGAGTGCATCGTCCGCCCCCTTCGTGTCGTCGGTCTCGTCGGTGTCGTCGGTGTCGTCGGTGTCGCCGGGGTTCTCGTCCGCGGCGGGCTGGACGGCCCCGGCCCCGGGAACGGCGGGTTCGGCCGGCTCGACCTCGGCGCCCGTGCGCAGGACCGTCACGCCGTCCGGGGCCTCGCTGCACACCGCGAGGACGGTGGTCCCCCCGGCGGCGATCGAGCGGAGCATGATCCAGGCCTGGGCGCGTTCGGCGTCCGAGAGCTTGAGGTCGAGGTCGTCCAAGGCGAGCAGCCGCGGCGATCCCATCAGGGCGATGGCCACGGAGAGCCGGACCGCCTCCAGTCGTTCGAGGTCCCGTACGGAAGTGCGGGGGCCCTTGGGCAGCGTGTCGAGGTCGAGCCCGGCGGCGGCCAGGGCGGCGTCGATCCGGGCCTGGCTGCTGGTGCTGCGCTCGGAGCGCGGGCGCAGCAGGGCACGGACCGGGCCCTCGTATCGGCGTTGGAGCAGTGCGCCCTCGCGCAGTTGCTCGGCGACGGTGAGGGCCTGGTCGAGCTCGTTGACCCCGGCAACGGGGCCGAGCGCGGCGATCCGGCGAACCGCGGCCATGTGCCTGGGCAGCCGGTGGTGGGCGATCTCGGCATGGCCCTCGCTGGGCTTCATGCGTCCGGTGAGGGCGAGGAGCAGGCAGGTCCGACCACTGCCGGAGGGGCCTTCGATCACGATGAGCGAGCCGGGCTCCGCATCGATCCCCACCCCCCGGAACACCCAGCCGCGCGGGCCCTTGAGTCCGAAGTTCTCGGCTGTGACGGCCGCACCGTGCGGGCTGTCCACGCCGTCCCCCTTCTTTTGAACTGACTGGTCAGTTCAAAAATTTAGCACCTTCGGGTGCAGCCCACCCGCACGGGGGCCAGTTGGCCGGGCAGAGGGGGCAAAGTCGCAGGTCAGCGCGATTGTCAGTGGCGACCGTCACGATGAATGCAGGCACAAACACAGACACAGCAGTACGCAACGACAGGAGGTTCGTCATGGCCACACCGTCCCCGTCCCCTGTCCACCCCGTCCCGCGCAGGTCGGCTGCACCCCCAGCCGCGCTCGACCTGCTCGCCAAGGCCCGCGACGGCCTGGCCGAGGCCGCCCGTCTGACCCGGCCCAACGAGCGGTACGCCACCGCGCACCTCGCCGCGCTGCGTACCGCCGCGGCCGTGCTCGCCGCGCGCGGGCGGCCGGAACCAGTGCACCCGCGGCGGCGGCCCCGGATCCGCAGCGCCTGGGAGGTACTGCCGGAGATAGCACCGGAACTGACGGAGTGGAGCGCGCTGTTCGCCTCCGGCGCCGCCCGCCGGGCGCGGGCCGAGGCGGGGATACGGGACGCGGCGACGGCCCGGGATGCGGACGACCTGGTGCGCGCCGTGTCGATGTTCCTGCGGCTGGTGGAGCGGATGCTCGCCCTCCAACCGGTCGCGCCGGCCCTGCCACAGCCCCGCCCCGAGGGCCCGGAGCATCCGGACGCGGGCTGAGCGTCGGGCGCGGGCCGAGCCGCTGCGGGGTGCCTGCGGGCGGCGCCAGGGGGAATGACCGGCAGGACACCCCTCAGGCCATAGGGTGGGACACGCGTCTCTCACCCTTATCGCGCCGAGGAGCCATCAGCCGTGTCGGAAACTTCCCGCCCCCGTGCCTCCCTCCGCACCGCCGTGGTGTGGGAGGTCCTCAAGGAGGCGCTCGACCGCCGGGCGAAGGCGACCGGGCGGGATGTGCTGGACGTGCTGGACACCGGTGGCGGCACCGGCAAGTTCGCCGTGCCCGTGGCCCGACTGGGCCACCGGGTGACCGTGGTGGACCCCAGCCCGAACGCGCTGTTCGGGCTGGAGCGCCGCGTCGCGGAAGCCGGTGTCGCCGACCTGGTGCGCGGCGTACAGGGCGACGCCCAGGGCCTGCTCGACGTCGTCGAGCGCGAGGCGTACGACGTGGTGCTCTGCCACGGCGTGCTGGAGTACGTGGACGACCCGGCGGAAGGCGTGGCCAACGCGGTGGCGGCCCTGCGCCCCGGCGGCACGCTGAGCCTGCTCGGCGCCGGGCTCGGCGGGGCCGTGCTGGCCCGCGCGCTGGCCGGCCACTTCACCGAGGCCCGTACGGCACTCACCGACCCGGCCGGCCGCTGGGGCGCGGGGGACCCGGTACCGCGGCGCTTCACCGCCGAGCAGCTCACCGAACTGGTCCGCGGGGCCGGCCTGGAGGTCGGTGCGGTGCACGGAGTGCGCATCTTCGCCGACCTCGTCCCCGGAGTCCTGGTGGACACCGAGCCGGGTGCGGTCGAGGCCCTGCTGCGCCTGGAGGAGGCCGCAGCGGAGCTGCCCGCCTTCCACGCGGTCGCCACCCAGTTGCACGTTTTGGGCGAGAAGCGCGCCTGATCTGCGGAGTTCGCCTCCACGGAGTGTTCGGGACACCCTCCGCTCCGAGGGCCCGCCCCGTATGATCGTGAACAGGGACCGGCATGGTGGACGAACCGTTGGGGAATAAGCGCCTCAGTGGCCGCCCACCCGGCGGTACGGTTCCCTGCAGTGGCTTTGCTCAGGCAGTGCGTTTTCGGGCAGTGCTTTTTTCGGGCCGTGTTTTTGTAACGTGGCGTAGAGGGCGGGTGTCACGGGGGCGATTCCCCGCCTATCCTGAAGGGGACCCCTGGTCGCTCCCCCCGCGACCGACGGATGAGGAGGACTCCCGTGCCGCTCTCGGAGCACGAGCAGCGCATGCTCGAGCAGATGGAGCGAGCGCTGTACGCCGAAGACCCCAAGTTCGCGACAGCGCTTGAGGGAAGCGGGCTGCGCACGTACACCCGGCGACGGGTCTACCAGGCAGCCGCAGGCATTGTGGTGGGCATCGCGCTCCTCATGACCGGCGTGATCATTCCGAACGTACTCTGGGTCAGCGTGGTGGGGTTCCTCGTCATGCTGGGTTGTACGGTCCTCGTGGTCACCGGTTGGCGCAAGGCACCCAAGCCCGGCGAGCAGCCCGTCTCCGGCAGTGCAGGCGGTTCGGCCCACGGCCGGAACCGGCAGCGTCGGTCGATGATGACCCGCATCGAGGAGCGGTGGCAGCGCCGCCGCGACGAGCAGGGGCACTAGCCCCGCGCAGACACGAGTGAGGGGACGGCGCCCTGAGGGCAGCTCCCGGCCGGCGGCCGGGTAGGCCGTCCCCTCACTGCTCTGCTCCGCCGCTCCGGCCCGCTCCACTGATCCGGCCCCCCGCACGACCCCGAAGCCGCCGGGCGGTCCGCAGCCCCACCCCGCTGACCTCCTCGGATCCCGCTCGGTAGGGTCATCCGCATGGCACGAATTGCGGTGATCGGCGCTGGGATGGGCGCGATGGCTACGGCGGCCCGGCTGGCCGTAGCGGGACACCAGGTGACGGTGTACGAGCGCGGGTCGACGTACGGCGGCTCCGTCGGCCGCTACGAGCGCGATGGCTTCGCCTTCGACACCGGCCCGGGGCTGCTGCACCTGCCCGCCGTCTACCGCGACCTGTTCGTCAAGACCGGCAAGCGGCCCCTGGAGGACTGCGTCGACATGGTCCAGGTGGATCCGGCTGTCCGGCACGTCCTGGCCGACGGCACGGCCGTCACCCTCCCGGGCGCCTCGCGCGGCGGCGCCGCCGCAGTCCTCGACGAAACCTTCGGCGCGGGCGCCGGAGAGCGCTGGAACGGCGTCCTGGGCCGGGCCCGGGACGCCTGGGACGCGACCCGCCGCCCCCTGCTGGAGGAGCCGCTGCGCCCCGACTGGCAGGTGCTCGGTCGGGATCCGTACCCCGCGCTGCGCCGGAGCGGTCTGCTGCGCCGCCGTCCGCCGACCCTCGCCGAGGTGGCCGACCGCGAGCTGGGCGGCGCGCTCGGTGAGCTGCTGGCCGCCCGTGTGCGCGCGTACGGGATCGATCCCGCCACCGCACCCGCCTCCGCGGCGGTGCTGCCGTACATGGAGCAGACCTTCGGCAGCTGGTACGTGCGCGGGGGGATGCGGGCGCTCGCCACCGCCGTGTACGAGCGCTGCCGGGAGCGGAAGGTCACCTTCGTGCTCGACGCACCGGTGCGGGAGGTCCTGGAGCGCGACGGCCGGGCGGCCGGACTGCTCCTGGCCGACGGCTCCGAGGTGGCCGCCGACCTCGTGGTCTGCGGGGCCGACCCGCGGCAGCTGCGGGCCCCGCTGCCGGCCGGCGGCGCCCCCGCGCGCGGGCCGGGGGTGGCGAGCCGGTTCACCCTGCTGCTCGCGCTGCGCGGCGCCCGCCCCGCGGACGCCGTTCACCGCACCCTGGTCCACTCCCCCGGCGTCCAGCTCACCGTGCTGCGCCCCGACGACCCCGCCTGCCGGCCCGACGCGGACCACGAGGCGATCACCGTGAGCGCCGTGTGCGGCCCGGAAGGTACCCCTGAGCCCCGTGCGGAGGAGCTCCTGGACCTGGCCGCCCGTGCCGTGCCCGGGCTGCGCGAGCGGCTCGTGTGGACGCAGGCGCGTACGCCCGCTGACATCGAGGCGGCCACCGGCGCCCCGGGCGGCGCGGTGCCCCCGCCGGCACTCGCCGGAGCGGACGGCCGACTGCTCTACCCCGCAAACACCTCGGCCCTGCCCGGCCTGTTCCTCGCGGGCGGCTGGGCGCACCCCGGCGGCGGGCTGGCGCACGCCGGGATGACCGGGGCCCTGGTGGCCGGCCTGATCGTGGAGGGCGCGCAATTCCGCGGCTCCCGGTGAGCCGGCCGCCCCGCGGCACCGGCCTCAGTAGCGGTACTGCTCGTACTCGCCGGTGCCCTGGTACGGGTACTGCTGCGGCTGCTGCGGCTGCTGCGGGTACTGCTGGTCGTCCCCCGGGTAGGGCTGGGCCGACTGGTCGGTGGACCGCTGCTGCGGCACCCACACCCCGCCCGGCGGGGTGTCCATGGAGTACTGCTGCTGCGCGCTCGCGTACGGGTCGGTGGGGTAGTCGGGGTACGGCGCGTAGTCGTACGGCTGCTGCGGGATGACGCCCCCGCCCGTGCCGATGTACGGGTCCGAGTACGCGGCGTAGACCTGCTGTTCGCCGCCCATCGGATAGCCGGCGGAGTAGTCGTAGCCGCCCTGGCCCTGCGCGTCGTAGTACGCGGCGTACTGGTGGGCGTCCTGCTCGGCCGTGCCGAACGGCGGGGCGAAGGCCGCCGTCTGCCCCGCGTCGGCGGTGGGGGCGAAGCTCTGTATCCCGTACGACCCGGTGTCCTCGGGCAGCGGCTCCGGGCTGTAGTACTCCGCGGTCGCGGGCTGGAACTGCGGCTCCGGCTGCTCCGACTGCTCCTGCTCGGACGCGTCGGCCCCGTCGGCGTCTACGGACGCCCCACCCGGCCCGTACTCCAGCCCGGTGACCTCCAACGCGGGCTCGGGACGCGGACCGCCCGCCCGGCGCCGCCGGGTCTTCCGCACGGGTTCGCCGCCCCGGCGCAGCGCCCAGCCGGCCTCGAAGCCCTTGCGGAAGGAGAGCGTCACCAGGGTCTGGCCCACGGCGAACGCCGCCGCGCCGACGCCGATGACCAGCACCGACGGCAGCACCACCCCGGCGACCACGCCCAGGAACCCGGCGAACGCGAGCAGGCGCCAGCGCAGCCGGGCCTTGTACTGCATCAGGACCTCGGCAAGCAGCCACAGCGCGACGAAACCGAACGCGATGTAGAGGACCGTCATTCCCATGCGTGGCACCTCTCGGTACGGCCAACCGCCCAGGAAAGGGGGGCCGGCCGATCAGGCCCGCTGGTGCAGGCCCAGGTTCTCGTAGATCTCGAGAGTCGCCGTGGAGTTGTTCAGCGTGATGAAGTGCAGCCCCGGGACACCCTCGGACAGCAGCCGCGCGCAGAACTCCGTGGCGAACTCGATCCCCATGGAGCGTACAGCGGCCGGATCGTCCTTGACCGCGAGCATGCGCTCTTTCACGGCTGCGGGGAAGACTGCATTGCTGAGTTGTGGCAGCCGGTCCAGCTGCTTGATGCCCACAACAGGCATGACCTCGGGGATGATCGGGGTCTCGCAGCCCGCCTTCTGCGCACTGTCGCGCAGCCGCAGATAATTCTCGGGATCGAAGAACATCTGGGTGATCGCGTAGTCGGCGCCCGCGCGGCACTTGTCCACGAAGTGGCGGATGTCCGTGTCCCAGTCCTCCGAGCGCGGGTGCATCTCGGGGAAGGCCGCGACGCCCACGCAGAAGTCGCCGGACTCCTTGAGCAGCCGGACCAGGTCGGCCGCGTAGTGCACGCCCTCGGGATGCGCCACCCAGGGGCCCATGGGGTCGCCCGGCGGGTCTCCGCGCACGGCGAGCATGTTGCGGATGCCGGCGTCGGCGAACTGGCCGATCACGTTGCGCAGCTCGGCGATGGAGTGGTCGACGGCGGTGAGGTGCGCGACGGGGGTCAAGGTGGTGTCGGCGGCGATCTGCTGGGTGGCCCGGACGGTACCGCCGCGGGTGGAACCGCCTGCCCCGTAGGTCACGGAGACGAAGCTCGGGCCCACCGCCTCGATCCGGCGCAGCGCGTTCCAGAGGTTGCGCTCGCCCTTCTCCGTCTTGGGGGCCCAGAACTCGAAGGAGTACGACCGGCTCCCGGACGCCAGCAGGTCGCGGACCGTGCGTGCACGGTCCGTTCGGGTGGAAGCGGTTCCAAGGGCCATACGGGCAGGTTAGACGCGGGTTCCCGGACGCCGAAGCCGTGTCCATCTTTTGGACATGTTTTTGGACACGCGCCGGGTCCGACGCGGGTCACGGCGAGGACGCCTACGCGCCGACGCGGGCCCGGATCCGCTCGGCCAGCTCGGCGGCGGCGGCGCCCGGGTCGGAGGCCTCCGTGAGGGCGCGGACGACCACGATCCGGGCGGCCCCGGCGTCGAGGACCTCGTCGAGGTTGCCGGCGTCGATGCCGCCGATGGCGAACCAGGGGCGGGCCGGAGCCAGCGAGGCCGCGTACCGGACCAGTCCGAGGCCGGGGGCGTACCGGCCGGGCTTGGTGGGGGTGGGCCAGCAGGGGCCGGTGCAGAAGTAGTCCACGCCGGGCTCGGCGACGGCGGCGTCGACCTCGGACTCGGCGTGACAAGAACGGCCGATCACGACGTCCTCGCCGAGGATCGCGCGGGCTGCGGGCACCGGGATGTCGCCCTGGCCGAGGTGCAGGACGTCGGAGCCGATGGCGTGGGCGACGTCGGCGCGGTCGTTCACCGCGAGGAGCTTGCCGTGCCTGCGGGCCGCTTCGGCGAACACCTGGAGGTGTTCCAGTTCCTCGCCGGCCTCCATGCCCTTGTCCCGGAGCTGGACGATGTCCACGCCGCCGGCCAGGACGGCGTCGAGGAACTCGGGGAGGTCCCCCTGCCGCGTGCGGGCGTCCGTGCACAGGTAGAGCCGGGCATCGGACAGCAGGGCGTTCGCGGACATGGGTACCCCCGGGTGGGAGCGGTGCACGGGCCTTCCGGGGCCCGCGCACCGCAGATGGATCAGGCGGCTCGACTCAGAGGGCGAGCGCCTGAGCGCGGCGCTTCACCTCCGTGCCGCGATTCTCGCTTAGCGCCTGCACGGGGGTGCCGGGCAGGGTCGGGTCGGCGGTGAAGAGCCACTCCAGCATCTCCTCGTCGGAGAAGCCGTCGTCGCGGAGCACGGTCAGCAGGCCGGAGAGGCCCTTGACCACCTTGTCGCCGTCGATGAAGGGAGCGGGCACCTGGAGCGCGCGGTTCTCACCGCGGCGCACGGCGATCAGCTGACCTTCCTTGACCAGCTGGCGGACCCGGGTCACTTCGATGTCGAGCATCTCCGCGATGTCGGGGAGGTACAGCCAGGCGGGGACAAGGGCATCGATCTTTGCGTCAATCTCGGTCACGAGGACAAGCCTGCCACCTCGGACTGGCCGCCGGTACCCGAGCCGACCCGTCCGGGTCCCGGCGGCTCCCCCACGCCCGGGGCCGGGCCCTACGCCAGGGCCGATTTCAGCGGGGTCGCGGGGTCCCGGACCTTCGCGGGGTCGACGGGAACGCCCGCCTCGATCAGCTTCCGCCCCTGGGCCAGATCCCGCGGCCGGCCCACCGCCAGGACCGCGACCAGCACCCCGTCCCGCAGCCAGCACACCGACCAGGCGGCCTCGGCGGCCGGGTCGCCCCGCCACACCGGCTCGTCCGCCCCGGCATGATGCCCCGCGTACTGCACGAAGCGCCCGAACTGCTCCGACCAGAAGTACGGCACCGGGTCGTAGACCTGGACCGGGGCCCGCGCCACGATGTTCGCCGCGACCACCCGGGGCCCCTGCAACGCGTTGTCCCAGTGGTGCACGAGCAGCCGCGCCCCGTACCGCCCCGACGGGAACGAGGCGCAGTCGCCGACCGCGTACACGCCGGGCAGGGAGGTCCGCAGGTACGCGTCCGCCGTCACCGAGCCGTCCGCGCCGAGCTCGACCCCCGCCCCCGCCAGCCACCGCGTCGCCGGCCGGGCTCCGATGCCCACGACGACCGCCCCTGCCGGCAGCTCCCGCCCGTCCGCGAGCAGGACCCGCCCTGGCTCCACCGAGGCCACCTTGGCGCCGGTCAGCAGGGCTGCCCCGGCCTCCTCGTACCACTGCGCCATGGGGGCCGCGACCTCCGCCGGCAGCGCCCCGGCCAGCACCCGGTCCGCCGCCTCGACCACGGTCACCGCGCAGCCCGCCTCCCGGGCCGCGGTGGCGAACTCCGCGCCGATCCACCCCGCCCCCACGACCACGGTCGCCGGCGCCTCGGCCAGCACCGGTCGCAGCCGGGCCGCGTCGTCCAGCGTGCGCAGCAGGTGCACGCCGGGGACGCCTTCGGCCCCGGGCAGGGTCAGGGGTTCGGCTCCCGTCGCCAGCACGAGGACCTCGTAGGGGACCGGCCCGGCCTCGGTGTCGAGCTCGCGCTCGGCGGCCCGCAGCCCGGTGACCTCGACACCGAGGCGGAGCTCGATGTCCAGCCCTTCGAAGTCCACGTCGAAGGCGGAGTCCTCGGCCTTGCCGAGCAGGACCGCTTTCGACAGCGGAGGCCGGTCGTAGGGTTGATGGGGCTCGGCGCCCAACAGGGTCACGGGGCCGCTCCACCCCTGCTCACGAAGGGCGACCGCGGTCTGCACCCCGGCCATTCCGGCGCCGACGATGACGACGCCGCTCTGTGTCTGTTCCGTCTGCTCGCTCACGCCACCCACCCTAGCGATCTGACAGTACGTCAGGAATAGCGGCCCGGGGAGGCAGCCTTACCCGGGGCCGGCACCGGGGTTAACCTGGCTGCCGTACCTATCGCGGGAGTCCGGACGCACCGGGCTGAGAGGGAGGCTGGACGGCCTCCGACCGTACGAACCTGATCCGGGTCATGCCGGCGAAGGGAGGGGCTGGACGCCCATGCATTCATCTCGGAAGGGATCCGACACAGGACCCACCGCGGGACCCACCGCGGGATCCGACGTCCTCGTCATCGGGGGCGGGATCATCGGACTGGTCACGGCCTGGCGGGCGGCGCAGCGCGGGCTGCGGACCGTGCTCGCCGATCCGGCGCCCGGGGGCGGCGCCGCCCAGGTGGCGGCCGGCATGCTCGCCGCCGTCTCCGAGCTGCACTACGGCGAGGAGGCCCTGTTGGGCCTGGGCCTCGCCTCCGCCGCCCGCTACCCGGAGTTCGCCGCCGAGCTGGCCGACGCCAGCGGCGGGACGGACATCGGCTACCGCGCCTGCGGCACCCTCGCGGTCGCCCTCGACGCGGACGACCGGCTCCACCTGCGCGAGCTGCACGCCCTGCAACGCCGTTGCGGGCTGGAGTCCGAGTGGCTCACCGGCCGCGAGTGCCGCCGCCTGGAGCCGATGCTGGCCCCCGGCGTGCGCGGCGGCCTGCGCGTGGACGGCGACCACCAGGTCGATCCGCGCCGCCTGGCAGCCGCGTTGCTGGCCGCCTGCGAGGGCGCCGGCGTGGAGATCCGACGGGCGGGCGCGGAGCGGCTGCTCGTGACCGCCGACCGGGCCGTCGGCGCGCTGCTCGACGACGGTACGCAGCTGCGCGCCGACCAGGTGGTCCTGGCGGCCGGCTCGCTCAGCGGCAAGCTGGCCGGAGTACCGGCCCACGCGCTGCCTCCCGTACGGCCGGTGAAGGGGCAGGTGCTCCGGCTCGCGGTGCCGGCGGCGTACGCGCCGTTCCTGTCGCGGACGGTACGGGCGGTCGTGCGCGGCAGCCACGTGTACCTGGTGCCGCGCGAGAACGGCGAGCTGGTCATCGGCGCCACCAGCGAGGAACTCGGCTGGGACACCACGGTCACCGCGGGCGGGGTGTACGAACTGCTCCGCGACGCACACGAGTTGGTGCCCGGCATCACCGAACTGGCGCTGACCGAGACCCGGGCCGGACTGCGGCCCGGTTCCCCGGACAACGCCCCGCTGCTCGGCCCGACCGACCTGCCCGGCCTGCACGTGGCCACCGGGCACTACCGCAACGGGGTGCTGCTGACCCCGCTCACCGGCGATGTGATGGCGGACCTGCTGACCACCGGCAGCCTGCCGGAGATCGCCCGCCCGTTCACCCCGCGCCGCTTCTGCCCCGCACGTCAGGAGTCCTACGCATGACCATCTCCGTCAACGGCGAGCCGCGCGAGGTCGCGGCCGGCACCACCCTCGACGCGGTGGTCGCCACCCTGACCGCGGCACCGTCCGGCGTCGCGGCCGCACTCAACGAGGCCGTGGTGCCGCGCGGGCAGTGGTCGCTCACGCCGGTGGGCGAGGGCGACCGCGTCGAGGTCCTCACCGCTGTGCAGGGGGGTTGAACGCGATGGCAGACGACGCTTTCGTGCTGGGCGGCCGGACCTTCTCGTCCCGCCTGATCATGGGAACGGGCGGGGCCCCGAGCCTGGACGTGCTGGAACGGGCGCTGATCGCGTCCGGTACGGAGCTCACGACGGTGGCGATGCGCCGGCTCGACCCGACCGTCCAGGGTTCGGTGCTCTCGGTGCTGTCCCGCCTCGGGATCGCTGTCCTGCCGAACACCGCGGGCTGCTTCACGGCGGGCGAGGCGGTACTGACGGCCCGGCTGGCCCGGGAGGCGCTCGGCACGGACTGGATCAAGCTGGAAGTGGTGGCCGACGAGCGGACCCTGCTGCCGGACGGGGTCGAACTGCTGGATGCGGCGGAGACCTTGGTGGACGAGGGCTTCACCGTGCTGCCCTACACGAACGACGACCCGGTACTGGCCCGCAAACTGGAGGACGCGGGCTGCGCGGCGATCATGCCGCTGGGGTCCCCGATCGGCTCGGGCATGGGCATCCGCAACCCGCACAACTTCGAGCTCATCGCGGAGCGGGCCGGCGTGCCGGTGATCCTGGACGCGGGCGCGGGCACCGCGTCGGACGTGGCGCTGGCGATGGAGTTGGGGTGCGCCGCAGTGATGCTGGCCTCCGCGGTGACGCGGGCGCAGGCCCCCGCCTTGATGGCCGCGGCCATGCGCGACGCGGTGTCGGCGGGCCGCCTGGCCTTCCGCGCGGGCCGCATCCCGCAACGCCGCTTCGCCGAGGCCTCATCCCCCACGGAGGGCCGGGCCGCTCTGGACCCGGAACGCCCGGCCTTCTGACCGCTGCCGCGGGGAGGTTCCCGCCGGCCGCTCCGGCCCCGCCGACGCCCGTCGTACGGGGCTCGGGGCGGCGGCGCCGGGGCTCGTGCGGGCGCAGTGCGGGAGGGGAAACCGGGCGCGCCGCGGGGCGCGGTACGGGAGGGGAAACGGTGGCGGGACGTCACAGGTGCGCTGCAACCCGACCCGCCCCAGCCCGGCGCCGTCCCGGACGCTCGTAGAATCGCCGGGTGGACACGACCCTGGATGACCCCCTCGTCGGGCAGACGCTCGACGGCCGCTACCGCATCGATGCCCGAATCGCGGCCGGCGGCATGGCCACGGTCTACCGGGCCGTCGACACCCGCCTCGACCGCGTCCTCGCGTTGAAGGTGATGCATCCGGCCCTCGCCGCCGACGGCGCGTTCGTCGACCGGTTCATCCGCGAGGCGAAGTCCATCGCCCGTCTCGCCCACCCCAACGTCGTCGCCGTCTTCGACCAGGGCACCGACGGGCCGTACACGTACCTCGCCATGGAGTACGTCTCCGGCTGCACCTTGCGCGACGTGCTCCGCGAGCGGGGCGCGCTCCAGCCCCGCGCGGCCCTCGACATCCTCGAACCGGTCCTGGCGGCCCTCGGCGCCGCCCACCGGGCCGGGTTCGTGCACCGCGACATGAAGCCCGAGAACGTCCTGATCGGCGACGACGGACGGGTCAAGGTGGCGGACTTCGGACTGGTCCGGTCCGTCGACACGGTCACCAGCACCACCGGTTCCGTCCTCGGCACCGTCTCCTACCTGGCACCCGAGCAGATCGAGACCGGCTTCGGCGACACCCGTGTGGACGTCTACGCCTGCGGCGTCGTCCTGTACGAGATGCTCACCGGCTCCAAGCCGCACACCGGCGGCACCCCCGCCCAGGTGCTGTACCAGCAGCTCCACGAGGACGTGCCGCCCCCGTCGGCAGCCGTCCCCGGTCTCGCGGTCGGCCTCGACGAGCTCGTCACGTGCGCCGCCGCCCGCAACCCGGACCTGCGGCCCTCCGACGCCGCCGCCCTCCTCGGGCTGACCCTCGACGTCCGGGCGCGACTGACCGACGCCGAGCTGGACGCCATACCGCCGCAGGCCCGTGCCGTGGAGCGGAGCTCCACCGAGGACCGCACCAGCGTGGTCCCGCGGCCCGTCGCGACACCGCCGAGGACGTCCTCGGCAGTGGCCGGGGACCAGCTCGTGCAGCGCACCTCCCGGCTGGAGCTCCCGGAGGGTCCCGAGGCGCTGCCGCAGCCGCCGGCCCCCCCGGCGGGGCGTCGACCGCGCCGCGGCGTGCTCCTCGTCGTCGTCGGGGTCCTGCTCGCCCTGGGCCTCGGCACGGGGGTCTGGTACATCAACTCGGGCCAGTTCACGAAGGTCCCCAACCTGCTCGGCAAGACGGAGGAGCAGGCCAAGTCCGAGCTGTCCGCCGCCGGGCTCGGCGTGAAGCGGGTCGACCGGAAGTTCAGCGACGCCTTCGACCGCGGGACGGTGATGGACTCCGACCCCGCGGGCGGCAAGCGCATCCGCGGGAACGGCGCTGTGGTGCTGACCGTCTCGCGCGGTCCGCAGGTCGTCGTCGTGCCCGATCTCAAGGGCCGGCCGCTGGAGGAGGCGAAGGCCGAGCTGACCAAGAGCGGTCTGGCGCCCGGCCTGATCACGCAGGCGTTCAGCCAGGACGTCGCGCAGGGGTCGGTGATCGACACCAACCCGGGGGGCGGACAGCGGCGGGCACCCGACACGGCGATCACGATCGTGGTCAGCAAGGGCCGGCCGGTGCCGGTGCCGAACGTGACCGGCAGGCCCCTCGACCAGGCCCGAGAAGCCCTCCAGGACCTCGGGCTGAAGGTCGAGACGGCCGCCGACCAGATCAACTCGCCCTTCCCGGCCGGTACGGTCGCCAACCAGTCGGTCGGCGCCGGCGCCCAGGCCGCGGCGGGCGACACGGTGACGCTCGCCCTCTCCAAGGGCCCCCGTCAGATCCCGGTGCCGAACGTGATCGGGCAGGAGGCGGACGCGGCGCGCAGGACGCTGGAGGCGGCCGGTTTCAAGGTGAAGGTGGAACGTCCGTTCCTCTCCTTCCGCAACACGGTGGACGCCCAGTCGGTTGCGGGCGGCCAGAGCGCCCCGGAGGGCAGCACGATCGTCCTGCGGACCAAGGGGCTGTAGCGGATGGAACGGGCCGTGCGCAATCCCGTAGGCGGGCACATCCCCGTCGCGGGCGGGCTCGCTTCGGTGGGCCTGACGTACGCCCGCGAGATGGGGGCGGAGGCCGTCCAGGTCTTCGTGGCCAATCCGCGCGGCTGGGCCACCCCGGTCGGGAACCCGGCGCAGGACGAACTGTTCCGTGCCGGGTGCGCGGCCGGGTCGATCCCGGCGTACGTGCACGCCCCGTACCTGATCAACTTCGGTTCGCACACCGAGGCGACCGTCGAGAAGTCGGTGGAGTCCCTGCGGCACTCACTGCGCCGCGGCCGGGAGATCGGCGCGCTCGGCGTGGTCGTCCACACCGGCTCGGCGACCGGAGGGCGCCCGCGGGAGGCGGCGTACACGCAGGTCAGGGAGCACGTGCTGGCCCTGCTGGACGAGCTGACGCATGACGACGACCCGTTCCTGCTGCTGGAGTCCACGGCCGGGCAGGGCTCCTCGCTGTGCTCGCGGACCTGGGACTTCGGTCCGTACTTCGAGGCACTGGACCACCATCCGAAGCTCGGGATCTGCCTGGACACCTGCCACGTCTTCGCCGCCGGGCACGACCTGGCGGAGCCGGGCGGGGTCAAGCAGACGCTCGACCTGCTGGTGGACACGGTGGGCGAGGGGCGGCTGAAGCTGATCCACGCCAACGACTCGAAGGAGGGCGTGGGCGCCCACAAGGACCGCCACGCCAACATCGGGCAGGGTCACATCGGCCGGGACGCGTTCGCGGAGCTGTTCGCGCACCCGGCGACGGAGGGCGTCCCGCTGATCATCGAGACGCCGGGCGGCAAGGAGGGGCACGCGAGGGACGTGGCGCTGCTGAAGGAACTGCGCGGCTTCCACCAGCCCTGAGGGCTGTCCCGTAGCGATCGTCTTCGCCGTCACGACCGGCTACAGCTCGGGGCCGTCCCCCGGCTCCTCCTGGTACGAGTAGCGCTGCTCGCGCCAGGGGTCGCCGATGTTGTGGTAGCCGCGCTCCTCCCAGAAGCCGCGGCGGTCGGCGGTCATGTACTCGATGCCGCGGACCCACTTGGGACCCTTCCAGGCGTACAGGTGCGGAACCACGAGCCGCACCGGGAAACCGTGCTCGGCGGTGAGCAGTTCGCCCCCCTGGTGGGTGGCGAACACGGTGCGCTCGGAAGCGAAGTCGGCCAGCCGCAGGTTGGAGCTGAAACCGTACTCGGCCCACACCATCACGTGCGTGACCTGCGGCGCCGGTGGCGCCAGGGCGAGGATCCGGCGGGCGAGGACCCCGCCCCATTCGGCGCCGAGCATGCTGAACTTCGTCACGCAGTGCAGGTCCGCCACGACCGATTCGAACGGCAGGGCCGTGAACTCCTCGTGGTTCCAGCAGTGCTTCTCGCCGTCGGCGGTGGCCCCGAAGACGCGGAACTCCCAGCGGTCCGGCTTGAACTTGGGGACCGGCCCGTAGTGGGTGACCGGCCAGCCTCGCTGCAACCGCTGCCCCGGTGGAAGCTCCAGCTGCTCTGCTTCCGGAGATTCCCGGCTTTCCGGCTGACCCATGGCTCCATGGTGACAGACGCTGCGGGGTGGTCACGACCTGGTACCTCCCTATACGGGCAAGTCATGGCAACTCCCACTAAGGAGGTACTTACTGGACGACCCCCCGTGGCGGTGCGAGGATGCGCGCACTCCCCCCGGTCTCCGGCCGGGAGGTGCCCCGGCCCCGTCACGTAGCTGACATTGCTTGGAAGGAGCCTCTGCGATGCAGGGCGACCCCGAGGTCATCGAGTTTCTGAACGAGCAGTTGACCGGCGAGCTCACGGCGATCAACCAGTACTGGCTCCACTACCGGATCCAGGACAGCAACGGTTGGACCAAGCTCGCGAACTACACCCGCGCCGAGTCCATGGACGAGATGAAGCACGCGGACAAGCTCACCGAGCGCATCCTGATGCTGGACGCGCTTCCGAACTACCAGCGCCTCTTCCACGTACGGGTCGGCCAGACAGTGACGGAGATGTTCCAGGCGGACCGGCAGGTCGAGGTGGAGGCGATCGACCGCCTCAAGCGCGGGATCGAGGTGATGCGCGGCAAGGGCGACGTGACCTCCGCGCGTCTGTTCGAGGACATCCTCGCGGACGAGGAGCACCACATCGACTACCTCGACACCCAGCTGGAGCTCGTCGAGAGCCTCGGGGAGCCTCTCTACCTCGCGCAGCAGATCGAGCAGCCGGAGAGCTGATCCGAAAACCGGGGACGGGCCCGAGGGCCGCGCCGGCGTGGGGTAGGGCCCCTACGCGGCTTCCGCGAGCTCCGGGGCGGCGGCGAGCGCGGCGGACGCCTTGCCCTTCTCCAACAGCTCCCGGCGCGGGCAGGCCCCACGACCCAGGATGCCCTGGATGGTGCGCACGCAGGATCCGCAGTCGGTGCCGGCCTTGGTCACCGAGGCGATCTGGCGGGGGGTGCAGGCCCCGGCGGCCGCGTGGTCCTTGACCTGCTCGTCGGTGATGCCGAAGCAAGAGCAGACGTACACGCGGTTCACCTCCCTGACAGGAACGGTTCTTGAGCCATCCCCGATTCGGTGAGGCTTACCTAACCGTACCTAAAGTGCGGGTCGCCGGAAAGTCCCGGGAACGACAGTGGGGCGCGGATCACACGGATCCGCGCCCCACTGTCGTAGCTGTTCAGGCGTTCAGGCCGTCACGAACGGCACTCACTGATCGCGGTACATTTCGGCGACCAGGAAGGCCAGGTCCAGGGACTGGCTGCGGTTGAGCCGCGGGTCGCAGGCCGTCTCGTAGCGCTGGTGCAGGTCGTCGACGAAGATCTCGTCGCCGCCGCCCACGCACTCGGTGACGTCGTCACCGGTGAGCTCGACGTGGATGCCACCCGGGTGGGTGCCGAGGGCCTTGTGGACCTCGAAGAAGCCCTTGACCTCGTCGAGCACGTCGTCGAAACGGCGCGTCTTGTGGCCGGAGGCCGCCTCGAAGGTGTTGCCGTGCATCGGGTCGGTGACCCAGGCGACGGTCGCGCCCGAGGCCGTGACCTTCTCGACCAGCTCGGGGAGCTTGTCGCGGACCTTGTCGGCGCCCATGCGGACGACGAAGGTCAGCCGGCCCGGCTGGCGCTCGGGGTCCAGGCGGTCGATGTACGTGAGCGCCTCATCCACCGTGGTGGTGGGGCCGAGCTTGATGCCGATCGGGTTGGCGATCTGCGAGCAGAACTCGATGTGCGCATGGTCCAGCTGGCGGGTGCGCTCGCCGATCCAGACCATGTGGCCGGAGGTGTCGTACAGCTTGCCGGTGCGCGAGTCCGTGCGGGTCAGCGCGCCCTCGTAGTCGAGCAGCAGCGCCTCGTGGGAGGCGTAGAACTCGACCGCCTTGAACTCGGCCGGGTCGGTGCCGCACGCCTTCATGAAGTTCAGCGCGTTGTCGATCTCCCGCGCGAGCTGCTCGTAGCGCTGCCCGGAGGGGGAGGACTTCACGAAGTCCTGGTTCCAGGCGTGCACCTGGCGCAGGTCGGCGTAACCGCCGGTGGTGAAGGCGCGCACCAGGTTCAGCGTCGACGCGGACGCGTGGTACATGCGCTTCAGCCGCTCGGGGTCCGGGATCCGGGCCTCTTCGGTGAAGGCGAAGCCGTTGACGGAGTCGCCGCGGTAGGTCGGCAGGGTGACGCCGTCGCGGGTCTCGGTGTCCTTGGAGCGCGGCTTGGAGTACTGGCCCGCGATGCGGCCGACCTTGACGACGGGCACGGAGGCCGCATACGTCAGTACGGCACTCATCTGGAGCAGCGTCTTCAGCTTGGCGCGGATGTGGTCGGCGGACACGGCGTCGAAGGCCTCGGCGCAGTCGCCGCCCTGGAGCAGGAACGCCTCGCCCTTGGCGACGGCTCCCAGACGGGCGCGCAGCTGGTCGCACTCACCCGCGAAAACGAGCGGAGGATACGACTCGAGGTCCGCGACGACAGCGCGCAGTGCCTCGGCATCGGGGTACGAAGGCTGCTGCGCCGCGGGAAGGTCTCGCCAGGTCGCCTTGTCGGCGGGGGCTTGGGTTTCAGCGTTCACGGTCACCCCGTACACATTACGTCGTCACGCGCGGCGTCCACTCCGACGCCCACTACGTGAGACGGATGTCTCTCCTGGTGTTGTCGGCCCGTCGCGCCGCCGGGTGGGCTAGGGTTTCCCGCATGTACGCGCACGTGATCCAGAACTGGTGGTGGACCGCTCCCGGCGGCCCACACCTCGCGCGTACCCACTGACACGAACGACGCGAAGGCCGCCCCGAGGGGCGGCCTTCGGTGTGTGCGAAGCCCGGCCGCCCCTTTCGAAGAGATCCACCGAAAGGACGACCACCATGGAACGCCGCACGGAACCCGGCCGACTGCTCGGCCTGCTCGACGACGACTCCTGCCCGCCGTTCGCCCTGCTGCGCCGCCGGACGCCCGGCCGCGACCACGACACCGTCGAGCTCCTGATCGGCGCGGTCCACGAGGTCGAGCACCTCGCCGATCTACCCGTCCGCGCTCTGCCCACCCTCGCCCTCGTCCCCTTCCGACAGATCCGGGAGCGCGGTTTCGACGTGCGCGACGACGGCACGCCCCTGAGCGTGCTGGTCGCCGAGCAGGCGTACGAGCTGCCCCTCGCCGAGGTGCTGGCCGCACTGCCGGACCACCCCGTGCGGGTCGAGGGCGGCGGCTTCGACGTGCCCGACGAGGAGTACGCGACCATCGTCGAGCGCGTGATCCGGGACGAGATCGGGCGCGGCGAGGGCGCGAACTTCGTCATCCGGCGGACGTACGAGGGTCGGATCGACGGCTTCGGCCGGGCCGACGCCCTCGCGCTGTTCCGACGGCTGCTGCTGGGCGAGCGGGGCGCGTACTGGACGTACGTCGTGCACACCGGAAACGGACAAGGGCCCGAACGGTCCTCCTCGAACGGGCGGGGGCGCGTGACGGGTGGGCGCACGCTCGTCGGGGCCAGCCCCGAGGTGCACGTGCGGGTGTCCAGCGGCACGGTCGTGATGAACCCGATCAGCGGGACGTACCGCTATCCGGCCGGGGGTCCGACAGCCGAGTCCCTCCTCGACTTCCTCGGCGACCGCAAGGAGACCGAGGAACTGTCGATGGTGGTCGACGAGGAGCTGAAGATGATGTGCACGGTCGGCGACTGGGGTGGGGGTTCACCCAGGCCCGCAGGGCGTAGGGGGAGGGTTGTCGTCGGGCCGCGGCTGAAGGAGATGGCGCACCTGGCGCACACCGAGTACGAGCTGCGCGGCCGGACCTCGCTGGACGTGCGCGAGGTGCTGCGCGAGACCATGTTCGCGGCGACCGTGACCGGCTCGCCCGTGCAGAACGCCTGCCGGGTGATCGAGCGGTACGAGACGGGCGGGCGCGGCTACTACGCGGGGGCGCTGGCGCTGCTGGGCGTCGATTCCGCCGGTGCGCAGACGCTGGACTCCCCCATCCTGATCCGGACGGCGGACATCGCCGCGGACGGCACCCTGCGGGTTCCGGTGGGCGCCACGCTGGTGCGGCATTCGGACCCGGCGGGCGAGGTGGCCGAGACGCACGCGAAGGCGGCCGGGGTGCTGGCGGCCCTCGGGGTCCGTACGGCCGCGCCCCGGCCGGCCTTCGAGGGGATGCGGCTGGCGGACGACCCCCGGGTGCAGGCGGCCCTGGCGTCCCGGCGGGCGGACCTGGCCCCCTTCTGGCTCCGACCCCAGGAGCAGCCCGCCTCGCTGGCCGGCCACGCGCTGGTGGTGGACGGCGAGGACACCTTCACCGCGATGCTGGCGCACGTCCTGCGGGTGACCGGGCTGGAGGTGACCGTACGCCGCTACGACGATCCGGGACTGCGGGACACGGCGCTGAACTGGGACGGCCCGATCGTGCTGGGCCCGGGCCCGGGGAACCCGGCGGATCCGGCCGACCCCAAGATGCGGATGCTGCGCGGGCTGGCCGGCGAACTCCTGGCCGGGCACCGGGGCGGCCTGCTCGGGGTCTGCCTGGGGCACGAGTTGCTGGCGGCGGAGCTGGGGCTGCCGCTGGTCCGCAAGGCGGAGCCGGCGCAGGGGGCGCAGACCCGGATCGACTTCTTCGGTACGCAGGAGGTGGTGGGCTTCTACAACACGTACACGGCGCACTGCCCCGACGAGCTCGCCGGCCGGCTGGCCCTGTCGGGCGTGGAGGTCTCCCGCGACCCGGTGACGGCCGAGGTGCACGCCCTGCGCTCGGCCGCCGGGGGCTTCACGGGCGTCCAGTTCCACCCGGAATCGGTCCTCACCCTCCACGGCGCGGACCTGCTGCGCGAGCTCCTGGCCACAGTGACGGCCGCAGCGGTCTAGGGCCGGGCGCGGGTCCGGGCTGCGCGGCCCGGACCCGCGCCCGGGCGGGGCCGCCGCCCGCGTGCGGGCGCAGCCACGGGTCACGCGCTCGGCCGGTCCGCCGTCCTGCGGCGGCGGGCCAGGACCGCGCGGACGGCCTCGGCACCGAGCACCACGCCGGTCAGGGCCAGGCCGGCCAGGAAGAGCTCCATGCTGCCGAGCGCGCCGCCGACGGCGACCACCAGCCCGACGCACTGGTCGGCGACGTCCCACCTACGGCCGGCCCGGTCGCCGGGCTCCGCCCGGCGCAGCCGGCGGATCTCCCGCACCAGGACGGCCAGGGTCAGGAGGGCCAGGCCGGCGAAAACCCAGCGGTTGAGATCGGAGAAATCCACGTGAGGAATATAGTCGCCGCCCGCCCGCACCATGCGACGGCCGAGTGAACGCGAGCCGAAGTCCGGGGGCAATACGACTAGGGGGCGGGGGACAGGGTGTTCTCCGAGCGGCGGCCGGCCAGGTAGTCCGCCACGTTCTGGACCGTCGTGTCGACGATCTGTCCCACGGCGTCATGCGTGTAGTAGGCCTGGTGCGAGGTGACCACCACGTTCGGGAACGTGATCAGGCGCGCCAGGGTGTCGTCCCCCACGGCTTCCAGGGACTTGTCCAGGAAGAAGAGCCCGGCCTCCGCCTCGTACACGTCCAGGCCCACCCCCGTGAAGCGCCCGGCCCGCAGCTCCGACACCAGCGCATCCGTGTCGATCAACCCGCCCCGGCTGGTGTTCACCAGGATCGCCTCGTCCTTCATCATCCGCAGCGCCGCCGCGTCGATGATGTGGTGCGTGGACTCCAGCAGCGGGACGTGCAGGCTGACCAGGTCCGCGGACGTGAGCAGCTCGTCCTTGTCCACGTACTTCATGCCCAGCTCCACGCAGGCGGGGTTGCGCGCCACGTCCCAGCCCAGCAGGTTCATGCCGAAGCCGTGCGCGATCCGGGTGAACGCCTCCCCGATCTTGCCGGTGCCGAGCACGCCCACCGTGCGGCCCCGCATGTCCCGGCCCATCAGCCCGTTCAGCCGGAAGTCGAAGTCCCGCGTCCGGTTCGATGCCCGGACGATCCGCCGGTTCACGGCCAGCGCCAGGGTCCAGGCGAACTCGGCCACCGCGTACGGGGAGTAGTACGACACCCGGCTCACCGTCAGGCCGAGCTGCCGTGCGACGGCCAGGTCGATGTTGTTGAAGCCGGTGGACCTCTGGGCGATCATCCGGGTCCCGCCCGCGGCCAGGGTCCGCAACACCCGTCCGCTGAGGTCCGCGTTCACGCTGGACGAGACGATCTCGTACCCGGCCGCGATGGGAGCGGTGTCCTCGGTCAGGAAGACGCCCAGGCAGCGGACCTCGTGGTCCCCCGCGACGGCGAACGCCCTCTCCATGAGCGGCTTCTCGTCGTCCTGCACGCCGAATGCCAGGATTTCCACGTTCGCTCCCGCGCTGCGCAAAAGAATCGGACCATGGGCCGTTGCCACCTTACGACCGGGACGGCCCACGGTCCGCGCACCTGCCCCGACCGGGCAGGCTCAGCCGAAGAAGACCCCGACCTCCCGGTAGAGCGCCGGGTCCACGGTCTTCAGCTTCGACGTGGCGTCGGCGATCGGCACCCGCACGATGTCCGTGCCCTTCAGCGCGACCATCTTCCCGAAGTCGCCGTCGTGCACCGCTTCGATGGCGTGCAGTCCGAACCGCGTCGCCAGCCATCGGTCGAACGCGCTCGGCGTGCCCCCGCGCTGGATGTGTCCCAGCACCGTGGTGCGGGCCTCCTTGCCCGTGCGCGCCTCGATCTCCTTGGCCAGCCACTCCCCCACCCCCGACAGTCGGACGTGGCCGAACGAGTCCGTGGTGGCGTCCTTCAGCACCATCTCCCCGTCCTTGGGCATCGCGCCCTCGGCGACCACGACGATCGGCGCGTAACTGGCCTTGAACCGGGAGGTCACCCATGCGCACACCTGGTCCAGGTCGAAGCGCTGCTCGGGGATGAGGATGACGTTGGCGCCGCCCGCCAGCCCCGAGTGCAGGGCGATCCATCCGGCATGCCGGCCCATCACCTCGACGACGAGCACCCGCATGTGCGACTCGGCCGTGGTGTGCAGCCGGTCGATGGCCTCCGTGGCGATGCCCACGGCCGTGTCGAAGCCGAACGTGTAGTCCGTGGCCGACAGGTCGTTGTCGATGGTCTTGGGGACGCCGACGCACGGGATGCCGTACTCCCCGTACAACTCGGCGGCCACGCCGAGGGTGTCCTCGCCGCCGATCGCGACGAGGGCGTCGACCTCGTACTTGGCGAGGTTCTCCTTGATCCGCCGGACGCCGTTCTCCAGCTTGAACGGGTTGGTGCGCGAGGAGCCGAGGATGGTTCCGCCGCGCGGCAGGATGCCGCGGACTGCGGAGATGTCGAGGGGGAGGGTGTCCCCCTCGACCGCTCCGCGCCAGCCGTCCTTGAACCCGACGAACCCGCAGTCGTACTCCTGCACGCCCTTGCGGACGACGCCCCGGATCACCGCGTTGAGCCCGGGGCAGTCGCCGCCGCCCGTCAGCACTCCGACCTTCATGGAATTTCCCTTCGCCACAGGGGCCACAGAGCCCGCACGACGGTCACGCTAGTGGTGACCCAGGTCACATCGAGGGCGCTGGAAGGGGCAATTCCGGTGGAATTACGGGGCGTTGAGTACCGCCGTTCACTCGTACGAGGAGGTAAGTACGACGTACGGCACCGCTCGCGCGGGCTACGCGTCGTCGAGGCCCCGCTCGATCGCGTACCGGACGAGCTCGACCCGGTTGTGCAACTGGAGCTTGCCCAGGGTGTTCTGGACGTGGTTCTGCACCGTGCGGTGGGAGATGACGAGTCGCTCCGCGATCTGCTTGTACGAGAGTCCCTTGGCCACCAACCGCAGCACCTCGGTCTCCCGGTCGGTCAGCTGCGGAGCCTTCGGCTCGTCGGAGGTGGCGGGCGACGGGTCGGTGGCCAGGCGCCGGTACTCGCCGAGCACCAGCCCGGCCAGGCCCGGGGTGAACACCGGGTCTCCGGCCGCCGTGCGGCGGACCGCGTCGATCAGTTCCTGGGCGCCCGCGGATTTCAGCAGGTAGCCGGTCGCGCCGGACTTCACCGCCTCCAGGACGTCGGCGTGCTCCCCGCTGGCGGACAGGACCAGGACGCGCAGGGCGGGGTTGGCGCCGACGAGCTCCTTGCACACCTGCACCCCCGGCATGCCCGGCAGGTTGAGGTCGAGGACCAGGACGTGGGGGGCGGTGGCGCGGGCCCGGCGGACCGCCTCGGAGCCGTCGCCTGCGGTGGCGACCACGTCGAAGCCCGCGGCGGCCAGGTCTCGGGCGACGGCGTCCCGCCACATCGGATGGTCGTCGACGACCATCACCTTGATCTCGCTCAGCTCGGTCACTGGGTTCTCCCCCTCGGTACTTTCAGTTCCACTTCGGTGCCCTGCCCGGGGACGGACACCAGCTCGGCGGTGCCGCCGAGATCGCGCAGCCGCCCGCGGATGGACAGGGCCACGCCCATCCGGCCCTCTCCCTCCGCCTGGTCCAGCCGGCCGGCCGGGATGCCGGGGCCGTCGTCGCGGACCGTCACGATCACCTCGTCGCCCCAGTCCTCGACCAGGATCCAGGCTCTGGCCCCGTCCCCGGCGTGTTTGCGCACGTTGTCGAGGGCGGCGCCGACGGCGGCGGCCAGCTCCTTCGCCGCGGGCACCGGGAGCAGCACCGGCGTTCCCGGCTCGGCGAAGCTGACCCGGGAACCGGCGTGCGGGGCGAGCAGGGTCCGCAGGTCCAGCTCACCCTGGTCGGCGCCGGGCTCCTCCACGTCGTACGTGTCCACCAGCGCGCCGAGCGACTCGTCGCGGGAGATCCGGGAGGTGGGCACCAGCCCGCTGGAGACCAGGGTGCGCAGCGCCACCTCCTGCTCCCCGGCCATCCGGCCGAGCTCCGCGGCCTCGCCGCCCAGCTCGGTGCCGCGCCGCTGGACCATGGCGAGGACCTGGAGGACCCCGTCGTGGATGTCCCGGGCGAGGCGCTCGCGCTCGCGGGTGGCGGCCTCGATCTCCAGCGCGCGGGCGAGGGTGGCCTCACTGGCCCGGGCGACCTCGACGACGTACCCGATGGCGATGGACGCGACCCAGACCAGCAGGACGTTGTGCAGGGTGTCGCGGGTGGGCTCGCCCCGCTGCACGAGGTTGGCGGCGGCGACGAAGCTCGACGCGACGCAGGCCCAGCGCCAGCCGCCCTTGATCGCGAAGGCGAGGACGGATCCCGCCGTCCAGATGGAGGGGAGCGTGGGCCCGCCGGCGGCGATCCGCGCCTGCGTGTCCGCGAGCGGGGTCAGCAGGATGCCGACGAGGGCGACGGTGAGGTCGGCGACGAGGAACCGCTTGGTGCAGCGGGCGGCGTTGGCCACCTTGCCGTACGTGGCCAGGGTCCAACCGGCGAGGACGACGAGGTACCCGACGGCCACCCAGGGGTGGTCGAAGTGCCGGTACGCCGAGGCGAACAGCAGCACGGCGTACACCATGGTGATCAGCCGGTAGGCGGTCAGGGCCCGCCACAACGGCTGCTCGACCGACATGCGTACGACGCGCTCGCGCTTCGCCATCTCCCCCACCCCTTGCGGGCGCTGCCGCCCGGGTCCGCTCCGCGCTCTAGTCGGCCTTGTCGGCCTTGTCGGCAGCTGCCTTGGCCGCCTTCTCCGCCTTCTCGGCGTCGGCGATCTGGCGCTTGGCGGCCGTCGCATAGATGTCGACGTACTCCTGGCCGGACAGCTTCATGATCTCGTACATGACCTCGTCGGTCACCGAGCGGAGGATGAAGCGGTCGCTGTCCATGCCCTGGTAGCGGCTGAAGTCCAGCGGCTTGCCGATCCGGATGCCCGGGCGCATCAGCTTCGGGACGACCTTGCCGGGCGGCTGGATCTTCTCCGTGTCGATCATCGCGACGGGGATCACGGGCGCTCCGGTGGCCAGGGCGACGCGGGCCAGGCCACCGGGCTTGCCCCGGTAGAGCCGGCCGTCGGGTGAACGCGTTCCCTCGGGGTAGATACCGAACAGCTCCCCGCGCTCGATGACCTCGATGCCGCTCTTGATCGCGGCCTCGCCCGCACCCCGCGCGCCGGAGCGGTCCACCGGGAGCTGGCCGACGCCCTTGAAGAAGGCGGCCGTCAGCTTCCCCTTGACGCCCGGGGAGGTGAAGTACTCCGCCTTCGCGATGAAGGTGACCTTCCGGTCCAGCACGGCCGGCAGGAAGAAGGAGTCCGAGAAGGACAGGTGGTTGCTCGCGAGGATCGCCGGCCCTTCGGCGGGAATGTTCTCGAGGCCCTCCACCCACGGCCTGAAGGCGAGCTTCAGGGAACCCCCGATGGAGAACTTCATTGCGCCGTAGATCAACTCGAAAGCCTTCCTGTGTCTGTCGAACAGACCTTATCCCCTGGCTCGGGCCGCAGCGGCAGACGACCCTGGTCGGTGTCACCCCGGTCGCGTACGGTGAAGTCACACAGCGCTACGCACCCCCACCCCACCTAAGGAGACCCTGGTGCCCGTCCTCCCTGGAGCTGAGCCGTTCCGCCACGAGGGCGGGGACGTCGGTGTCCTCCTCTGCCACGGCTTCACCGCTACCCCGCAGTCGCTGCGCCCGTGGGCCGACTACCTCGCCGGACAGGGCCTGACGGTGTCGCTGCCGCTGCTCCCCGGACACGGGACGCGCTGGGAGGACATGCAGCTCACGGGCTGGCAGGACTGGTACGCGGAGGTGGACCGGGCGCTGCGGGACCTGTTGGACCGGTGCACGCAGGTGTTCGTCTTCGGCCTGTCGATGGGCGGGGCGCTGACCCTGCGACTGGCGGCGAAGCACGGGGACGCCATCAGCGGCATCGTGCTCGTCAACCCGGCCAACAAGGTGCACGACCCGCTGGCCCTCGCCCTCCCGGTGGCCAAGCACTTCCTCCGGTCGGTCCCGGGCATCGCGAACGACATCGCGAAGCCGGGCGCCCAGGAGGTCGGGTACGACCGCGTCCCGACCCGGGCCGCGCACTCGCTGCGGAAGTTCTTCCAGCTGGTGGACGCCGAGCTGCCGCAGGTGACGCAGCCGGTGCTGCTGCTGCACAGCCCGCAGGACCACGTCGTGCCGCCGGCGGACTCGGCGCGGATCCTCGCGCGGATCTCGTCGACGGACGTGACCGAGACCCTGCTGGAACAGAGCTACCACGTCGCGACGTTGGACCATGACGCGGAGCGGATCTTCGCGGACAGCTATGCGTTCGTCGGGCGGCTCGCGAAGAGCGTCGGCAGGGAAGGGGCGGCCAGCGGTGGCTGAGCACGAGGAGTCCTCGGGGGGCGTCCCCCCGCTGGACGAGGAGGCGGCATGGGCGGCGATCGTCGCCGGGTACGGGCAGGAGCCGCCTGACCCGCCGGGAGCGCGACCCTTCAGACCGATCGAGAACCTGATGCTGCCGGAAGAGGACGTGAAGCCGACGACGGCACCGCAGACGCCTGCGGCGCCCTCGGACGAAGAGCCTCCCGCGGCCCCCGCGTTGGGCAGCTCGGTGGTGTTCGCCCCGGGCGTGGGGCCGGGGGCCGGAACCGGTCCCCGGGACCACACGCCGGCGGAGCCCGACGAGAAGGACGAGGGCCACTTCGTCCCTCCGGAGCCGGAGCTACCGCCTGCGGACACGACGGCGAAGTTCGCGTGGCTGGCGGTGGTGGGCGGGCCGGTGCTGCTGCTGGTGGCCGTACTACTCCAGTGGGACATGACCTGGTGGCTCACGACGCTGGGCATCGGGGGCTTCCTCGGCGGCTTCGCCACGCTGGTGGCGCGGATGTCCCAGGGCGACGACGAGGACGACGACCCGGGTCGCGGCGCCGTGGTCTGACCGTTCCCCGCAGGACCGACGCCCTGCGGGGAACCGGCCGCGCCGGCTCCCCGCTACGGAGGCGCGCTACGGATGTGCCGGGAGGCGCAGGGCGGCGAGCACCGGTAGGTGGTCCGTCGCCGCGGACAGATCCGACTCCGTGATCCCCTCCAGACCGACCGGAACGCCGCAGGTCAGGACCTCCACACCGGGCGTCGCGAAGATCGCGTCGATCCGCCTCGGCGGGCCGGACCGGACGAAGGTGTGTTCGCCGCCCCAGGGGGACACCGTCCAACAGTCCTGGAGGGCGGTGGACAGGCGACGGAAGGCCGGGCCCGAAGGCGTCTCGTTGATGTCGCCCGCCGCGATCGCGTACGGGGCGTCTGCGGACCCGATCCGGGACAGCAGCAGTTCCGCCTGGGTACGACGTTCCGCCGCGTCCAGCGACAGGTGCGCGCTCAGCACCGCCACCCGCACCGAGCCGAAGCGGACCACCGCCGTGGCGAAGCCGCGCCGGTGCAGGCCCGGGGTCAGCGGGAGCAGTACGTCCTGCGTCCGCTCCACGAAGGCGCGCAGGGAACACAGGAGCAACGGGCCCGCGGCGGTCGCGCCGCCCGACAGGACCACCAGGTCGCACTTGGCGGCCAGCCGCGCCGCGTGCTTGCGCCAGCGGAAGAACCGCGGGGCCTCCTGGACGAAGACCAGGTCGGGAGCGCAGGCGCGGATCACCCGCGCCAATGCCTCCTCGTCGTCCCGTAGCGAGCGGATGTTGTAGCTGAGGACCCGGATCACGGCGGACCCGTCGGGTTCCGTCACGCTGTCCGGCGGCGAAGGCAGCGGGGGCATCGCAGTCACGTCCATACCCGGCAACATAGCCAGACTGCCCGCCGCGCCCCAGAGGGCGCGGCGGGCAGTCCGGTGAACGACGTCGTCAGCCCTGCCGGGCCAGGTCCGCCGCGCCGACCAGGCCGGCCTTGCCACCCAGCTGAGCAGCCAGCACCTGCGCGTGCGGACGCCACGCGCCGCCGATCAGCCAGCGCTTGAAGGACTTGCGGATCGGGTCGAGGACGAGGTCGCCCTCGTCCGAGACCCCACCGCCGACGATGAACGCCGACGGGTCGAACAGCGATGCCAGGTCCGCCAGGCCCGCACCGGCCCAGCGGGCCAGCTCCCGGAAGGAGTCGATGGCCACCAGGTCACCGGCCCGTGCGGCCTCGCTGATGTGCTTGCCCTCGATGCCGTCGGGGGTGCCGTCGCCGAGGGAGAGCAGGATCGCCGCGTTCTCGGGAGTGGCGTTGGCACGCTGCTTCGCGTACCGGACGAGCGCGCGGCCGGAGGCGTACTGCTCCCAGCAGCCCTGGCTGCCGCACCCGCACAGCAGGCCGTCCGGGACCACCCGGATGTGCCCGAACTCGGCGGCCACGCCGAAGCGGCCACGCCGCAGCTTGTTGCCGATGATGATGCCACCGCCCAGGCCCGTGCCGAGCGTGATGCAGATGACGTCCTCGTGGCCCTGGCCGGCGCCGAAGCGGTACTCGCCCCAGGCCGCACAGTTCGCGTCGTTCTCGACGACGACCGGCAGCCCGATGCGCTGCTCGACCTTGTCCTTGAGCGGCTCGTGCCGCCAGTTGATGTTGGGCGCGAAGAGTACGGTGGCACGCTTGTCGTCCACGTATCCCGCGGCGCCGATGCCGACGGCCTCGATGGTGTGGTTGCTGCTGACTTCGGACACTGCGGCGCAGATCGCGTCCGTCACTCCGTCCGCGGTCGGCGGGGTGGGCACCTTGTACGTCTCAAGGATCGTGCCCTCTTCGTCGACCACACCGGCCGCGATCTTCGTGCCGCCGATGTCGACGCCGATGGTGAGTCCCATTAGTCCCTCGGTTTCCGGTCAAACCCCGCCACGGCCAACGGTACCCGAGGGCAGCGGGGTCTTAGTCGAGATCGATCCGCTGCGTCGGGCCGCTCCCGTCCTCGTGCCGGGGGTCGCGGGCGTCCCCCGACGGCCGGTCCGCACCCCCGCCGGGCGCGGGCTCGTCGCGGGTCCAGCGCCGCTCGTGGCCCTCCACCGCCGAGCGGTAGGCGGCGAGCAGCTCCGAGCCGGCGGCGGCGAGGTGGTCGAACACCTCGGGATTGCGCTCGACGACGGGCTTGGCGGCGGCTTTCGCCTGGTTGACGAACTGGCGCACCGCTCCCTGGGCGGCGACGCCGAAGAGTGGGTTGTTCAGCTCGGACACCTTGTCGGCGACGGCCCCGAACAGCTTGAACAGTTCCTCGGCGGCGGTACCGGTACCGCCGCCCGGCTGCCCGGCCCGGCGGCGTTCCCGCTCTGCGGCGAGGTCTTCGGCGCAGGCCTTGGCCCAGGCGTCTTCGGTCGGACGATCGGTGGCCTCGCTCATGGCGGACTCTCCTGCGGGCGGCTGCTGGGCGTGCGGTGCGTACTACCTTCGACGTTACCCGAACGGGGGTACCACGTTTCAGGGCCTACGGGGCCACAGTCCCGGGTCCGGCGTGAACCGGACGCGAAGCTCGCCGTCGACGAGGGCGGCACCGGAGACGGTGCAACGGCGCAGCGCCGAGGGCAACGAAACGATCCTTCGGTACGGGCCGGCCGCGAACAGCAGCTCGTCGCCGCGCCGGACCAGGTCGAGGTCCCGCTTGTGCGCGCCGGGCAGCGGTACCACCCAGACGAGTACCCCGTCCTCGGCGCGCCGGTCTTCGACGGTCCAGGCCCGACGGGCCGCGGGGGCGGCCGACGTCCCCACCGCCCTCGGAACGAGCTTCTCGGCCCCCGGGAGCTGCCCCAGCTCCTCCGGGCCCCGGGGGTCCCTCCCGAGGTGGCCCAGCGGAAGCAGGGGCGTCTTCCCGGCCCACTGTGCGAGGTACTTCTCCTGCTGGGCGACGAGACCGGCGAGCCAGGGGTCGGGCGAGCCCTGGGGCAGCATCCGGTTGGCGACGACCGCTTCGACCGGAAGCTGCTGGAGGGCGATGCCGAGCAGGCCGGTCCGCAGCGCCGCGTCGGCCCCCGGTCCCGGCTCGGCGACCAGCCGCAGCGAGGTGGTGTCGGCCTCTACGACGGCCTGGACGGCGGCCAGCTCCTCGTCCCAGCGCGCGGCGGCCTCGTACAGCCACTGCGCGGGCATGGGCACGCCTGCCAGCTGGGCCAGTACGGGGCGCAGGGCGCGGGCCGCCTGCCGCTCGGCCGGAAGCAGCCGGGCCAGATAGCGGCGCAACTGGGCGGGGAGCGCGAGGGTGGCCAGGGTCTGGTGGAGCGGGGGCATGTCGACGACGACGAGGTCGATGCCGGGGGCGGCGGCGGCCCGCCGCAGGGCGCGCAGCAGGGCGAACTGCTCGGCTCCGGGCAGTTCGGTGAGCTCCTCGGCGCCCATCGGCCGGGCTCCGACCATGCCGAGCAGTGCAGACCCGCGCTCCTGGAGGGCGACGAGCTCCTCGCGGAACTCCTCGCCGGAGTCCACGCGGGCCACCAGGACCTCGCCGGCGGGTGCGGCGGTCAGTCCCGGCGCGACCTCGGCGCTCTCCCCCGTGGCCTCCCCGACCAGCGCGGCCAGGGGGTTCCCGGGGTCGCCGGAGAGCACGAGCACCCGGTGCCCGGCCCGCGCCGCGGCGATTGCGGTGGCCGCGGCCACGGTGGTTCGCCCGGCCCCGCCGGGACCGGTGACGAGCAGGGTGTGCATGGTGCGGGTGCTCCTCGGGTGCGCGAGCGGAACCGGGCTGCGCCCCCGGCCCCGCGCCGGCGAAGGCCCCGCGCGGGCGGGGCCGGACGCGGTCAGGCCGACTCGGTCGATTCGACGCGCTTCTTCAGGCCGGCGAGGGCCCGGTCGATGATGACCTTCTCGGCCTTGCGCTTGATCATGCCGAGCATGGGGATCTTGACGTCCACGGTCAGCTGGTAGGTGACCTCGGTGCGGGTGCCGCCGTCCAGCGGGGCGAGCCGGTACGAGCCGTCGAGCTGGCGCAGCATCTGTGACTTGTCGAGGGTCCAGCTCACCTCGTCCGTGCCGTTCCAGGTGTAGGCGAGGGTGTGGTCGTCCTTGATCGCGCCCGCGTCGAGCAGGAGCCTGACCAGCGAAGCGCGGCCTTCGGCGTCGGTGGCCAGCACCTCGGCCTCCTTCACCTCACCGGTCCACTCGGGATAGCGGGCGAAGTCGGCGATCACGGCCATGACGTCGGCCGGCGCCGCCTCGATCGTGATGCTCGAGCTGGTGTGTTCCGCCATCGCGGTCGCTCCTCCGGGCTGGGGTACCTCCCCGCGGTAGCTGGGGGAGTTTCGAGGATGTGTGCGGCCTGTGACCGCCGCGTGCAGGCTACCGTGCGTGTGGAGGTCACCACTCCAGGGCCCATGGCCTTCCGGTGGCGGCGAAGTGTCCGACGTTCACGCACTCCGTGTTCCCGATGCGCATCCGCCGGGCCAGCGGCTGGTGCACGTGCCCGAACAGGGCGTACCGCGGGCGGGTCCGCCGGATGGCCGCGAGCAGCGCGTGGCTCCCCCGTTCGAACCGGCGCGCGACCGTGTCGTAGCAGAGCTCCGGCACCTCCGGTGGAATGTGCGAGCAGAGCACGTCCACCTCGCCGAGCGCCTCGACCTTGGCGGCGTACTCCTCCTCGTCCACCTCGTACGGGGTGCGCATCGGGGAGGGCAGCCCGCCGCCGACGAAGCCGAAGACGCGACCGCCGATCTCGACCCGCTGCCCGTCGAGGACGGTGGTTCCGCAGTGGGCGTACTCCTGCCACAGACCGGGGATGTCGACATTGCCGTAGGTGGCGTACGTGGGGTGCGGGAACGCCGCGAACATCTCGGCGTACTGGCGGCGCACCGCTCCCTCGATCAGCTGCTCCCGGTCCAGCCCGGCCCACAGCCGCCGGCCGAAGTCGCGGGCCTCCTCGAAGCGGCGCGCGGTGCGCAGTTCCACGATCCGGTCGGCGCTCTCGACGCCGAAGAGGTCGGGGAAGATGCCGCGGGAGTGGTCGGCGTAATCGAGGAAGAGCACCAGGTCGCCGAGGCAGATCAGGGCGTCGGCCCCCTCCCCGGCCCGGGCGAGCGCCTCGGCGTTGCCGTGGACGTCGCTGACGACGTGGACGCGCGTACTGCTCTTCCTGCCACCCATGCCGCCACCCTAGGGGGGCTCGGGGGTTGCGGGTAGAGGGGCCGGCGCAGGCGGCCCTACCTGCGGTTACTTCCGAGTGGTCAACGGGGTCGACTACTGTCGGCAAGGCAGTGCCGCGTCATGTGACGCATGGAACATCTGGCCGGTTCCCTCTATCGGGAACCCACTACCGGTGGGTAACGTCCGGTCGTCCACATGGTGGCGATGGCGCCCAGAGGAGCAGCAGTCTTGCGCGAGTTCAGCCTTCCGGCCCTGTACGAGGTCCCGTCGGACGGGAACCTGACGGATCTCATCCGCCGCAATGCCGCTCAGCATCCAGACACCGCCGTCATGGGCCGCAAGGTCGACGGCCAGTGGCAGGACGTGACGGCAACCGAGTTCCTCGCCGAGGTGCGCGCCGCCGCCAAGGGTCTGATCGCGGCCGGCATCAAGCCAGGCGACCGCGTCGCGCTGATCTCCCGCACCCGCTACGAGTGGGTGCTCATCGACTTCGCGATCTGGAGCGCGGGCGCGGTCACCGTCCCCGTGTACGAGACCAGCTCCCCCGAGCAGATCCAGTGGATCCTCGGTGACTCCGGCGCGACGGCCGTCGTCGTCGAGAGCCCTGCGCACAACGCGGCCGTGGCCTCGCTGCGCGACCGGCTGCCGGAGCTGCGCGAGGTCTGGGAGATCGAGCAGGGCGCGCTGGAGACGCTGAAGGCGTCCGGCGCGGCTGTCACCGACGCCGAGGTGGACGAGCGCAGCTCGCTGGCCAACGCCGACGACCCGGCCACCATCGTCTACACCTCGGGCACCACCGGCCGCCCCAAGGGCTGCGTGCTGACCCACCGCAACTTCTTCGCCGAGTGCGGCAACGTGGTGGAGCGCCTGAGCCCGCTCTTCCGCACCGGCGAGTGCTCCGTCCTGCTCTTCCTTCCGGCCGCGCACGTCTTCGGCCGCCTGGTGGAGGTGGCGGCCGTACTGGCGCCGATCCGGCTGGGCTGCGTACCGGACATCAAGAACCTCACCGACGAGCTGCAGTCCTTCCGGCCCACGCTGATCCTCGGCGTGCCGCGCGTCTTCGAGAAGGTCTACAACTCGGCCCGCGCCAAGGCCCAGGCGGAGGGCAAGGGCAAGATCTTCGACGCGGCGGCCGAGACGGCGATCGCGTACAGCCGCGCGCTGGACGCCCCGCGCGGCCCGTCCTTCGGTCTGAAGCTCAAGCACAAGCTGTTCTCGAAGCTGGTCTACAGCAAGCTGCACACGGTCCTCGGCGGGCGCGGCGAGTACGCGATCTCCGGCGGCGCCCCGCTGGGCGAGCGCCTCGGCCACTTCTTCCGCGGCATCGGGTTCACGGTGCTGGAGGGCTACGGCCTGACGGAGTCGTGCGCGGCGACGGCGTTCAACCCGTGGGACCGGCCCAAGATCGGTACGGTCGGTCAACCGCTGCCGGGCTCCGTGGTGCGGATCGCCGACGACGGCGAGGTGCTGCTGCACGGCGAGCAGGTCTTCACCGGGTACTGGAAGAACGAGACGGCGACCGCCGAGGCGCTCACCGACGGCTGGTTCCACACCGGTGACGTCGGCACCCTCGACGAGGACGGCTACCTCGCGATCACCGGGCGCAAGAAGGAACTCATCATCACGGCGGGCGGCAAGAACGTCGCACCCGCGGTGATCGAGGACCGCATCCGGGCGCACGCGCTGGTCGCGGAGTGCATGGTGGTCGGCGACGCGAGGCCGTTCGTGGCCGCGCTGGTCACCATCGACGAGGAGTTCCTCGGCCGCTGGGCGGCGGAGCACGGCAAGCCTGCCGGGGTCACGGTGGCGGAGCTGCGCGAGGACCCGGACCTCATCGCCGCCGTCCAGAAGGCCGTGGACGACGGCAACGCGGCGGTTTCCAAGGCGGAATCGGTGCGGAAATTCCGCATTCTGCCCTCCCAGTTCACGGAGGAGTCGGGTCACATCACGCCTTCGCTGAAGCTGAAGCGCAATGTGGTGGCGAAGGACTTCGCGGACGAGATCGAGGCGCTCTACCGCGGCTGACCGACCGCTGGGCCGGGCGGGGCTAGTGCGGGTCCTCGGCGAGGATTCGCGCCATGTTCCGCTCGGCGAGCGCGGTGATGGTCACGAACGGGTTCACTCCGAGCGATCCGGGGATCAGGGAGCCGTCGACGACGTACAGCCCCCGGTAGCCCTTGGCGCGGCCGAAGTCGTCGGTCGCGTCGCCGAGGACGCAGCCGCCCAGCGGGTGGTACGTGAAGTTGTCGGCGAAGGCCCTGTTGCCGCCGAACAGGTCGTACCGGTACATCGTGAAGTTCTTGCAGTTGATCCGGTCGAAGAGGTTCTTCGCGGCATTGACCGACGGGGTGTTCTGGTCGCGGCGCCAGTTGAGCCGCGCCGAGTCGGTGGCCGCGTCGTACGTGAAGTGCCCGCGTTCGGGATTCTTGGTGATCGCCAGGTACATCGAGATCCAGTGCTCGAAGCCCATCGGCAGCGGGGCGATCTCGGCGAAGACCGGGTTCGCTGCGTTGTCCCAGTCGTCGATGCCGAGGGCGGGCATGGTGGACTGGTTGGCGCCGACGGTGTCCCAGAGGTGGTTGGCCCGGGCGGTCATGACGTTGCCGTTGTGGCCCCAGCCGAGCCCGACCTCCTCGCTGAGCGCGGGCAGGGTCCCGGTTTCCCTGGCCCTGAGCAGGATCTCGGTGGTGCCGAGGCTCCCCGCCCCCAGGAACAGCTGCTTGCAGCCGAGTTCGCGGACCTGCGTCACCCGTCCGGTGAGGTCGCTGGTGCGCACGGTGAGGACGTAGCCGCCCGCCGGGTCCTGGCGTACGCCGACCACGCGCTGCAGGGTCTCGATGGTGACGTTGCCGGTGCCGATCGCGGCCGCGAGGTAGGTCTTGTCGACGCTCTTCTTGCCGTGGTTGTTGCCGTAGATGACCTCGCCGGCGAGGGCGGAGCGGGTGGCGGTGCCGGCGGCCTCGCGCTTCATGTGGTCGAAGTCGTAGACGTTGGGCACGAAGACGGTCTTCAGGCCGGTGTTCTGCGCGTGCTTGCGGGAGATCCGGGCGAAGCGGTACCACTCCGTGGACTCGAACCACGCCGGGTCGATGTCGCCCACCCCGAGCACGGCGCGGGCACGGGGGTAGTAGGTGCCGTACATCTCGTCGGCGTCGACGCGGGGCAGCACCTCGCGGAAGTAGGACTTGCGCGGGGTCGGTGCCATGCCGCCGTTGACGAGGGATCCGCCGCCGACACCGCGCCCCACGTACACGGACATGTCGCCGTAGTTCACGCGGTCGAGGACCCCGGGGTAGGGGCTGATGTCCCGGTTGACCACGTCGAGCCAGAGGAACTGGGCGAGCGGGGCCTCGGTGCGGGTGCGGAACCACATGGAGCGCTGGTCGGGGGCGGAGGTGGAGGGGAAGACCTTCCCGTCCGGACCGGGGGTGTTCCACAGCCGTCCCATTTCGAGGACGACGGTCCGTACGCCGGCCTGCCCGAGCCGGAGGGCGGCGACGGCCGAGCCGTAGCCGGAGCCCACCACGATGGCGGGGGCGTACTGCGCGGCGGGGGGTTCGGCGGCTGCCGCCGACTGCAGCCCGATACGGGTGAAGCCGAGGGCCGCGGCGGTCTGGAGGGCGCCGATGCCCAGGAAGTGACGGCGCGTCAGTTGAGGTGTCATGGCCGCATCATGGGCGGAATCTGGCCGTCCACCCAGAAGCGGTATTGACAGACATCTGAGGAACAGTCAGGCATGGCGGACGATCACCCCGCTCCCCCGGGATTCGCCCCTCGCCGGCCCCGCGGGACGCCCGCCGGGCCGACCGCCGGTGACCCTCAGAGCAGCTCGCGCAGGCGGTCGGCCAGCAGGTCCCAGCGCCACTTCTCCTCGACCCATGCACGGCCCCGCTCGCCCATGCGGCGGCGCAGTTCCGGGTCCTGGAGCAGGGCGATCACGCGGTCCGCCGCGTCCTCGGGCACGCCGCCCCGGACCACCCAGCCCGTCTCGCCCTCCAGTACCGCGTCCGGGGCCCCGCCCGAGTCGCCCGCGACCACCGGCAGGCCCGTCGCCGAGGCCTCCAGGTAGACGATGCCGAGGCCCTCCACGTCCAACCCGCCGCGCCGGGTCCGGCACGGCATCGCGAAGACGTCGCCGGCGCCGTAATGGGCGGGCAGCTCGGCCCACGGGACCGCTCCCGTGAAGACCACCGAGTCCGCGACGCCCGTGGAGACGGCCAGCTCCCGCAGGTCCGCCTCGTACGGACCCCCGCCCACGACCAGCAGCACCGCGTCCGGGACCGTGGCCAGGACCTTCGGCATGGCCTCGATCAGGGTGTCCTGCCCCTTGCGGGGAACCAACCGAGAGACGCACACGACCACCGGCCGGTCCGACAGCCCCAGCCGGGCCCGGATCTCCTCGCCGCCCGACTCCGGGTGGAAGGTCTTCTCGTCCACCCCCGGCGGGAGTTGCACCATCCGCGCCGCCGCCTGGTCCGTCAGCGCCGAGGCGATCCGCGAGCGCGTGTACTCCCCGAGGTAGGTCAGCGTGTCGGTGCCCTCGCCTATCCGGCGCAGCAGCTGCCGCGCGGCCGGCAGCTGCGCCCAGCCCGCCTCGTGCCCGTGGGTGGTCGCCACGATCCGCTTCGCCCCGGCCCCGCGCAGCGCCGGACCCATCAGCCCCAGCGGGGCCGCCGCCCCGAACCACACCGACTCGCAGCCGTGTTCGCGCAGCAGCCCGACCGCCCGGCGGGTCACCCGCGGGGTCGGCAGCAGCATCGTCGTACGGTCGCGCACCACCGGGAACGGCTGCTCGGCATCGAAGGCCGCGGTGGCCTCGCGGCCCTCCGCGCTGTTCTTCCAGGTGGAGGCGTAGACGACGATCCGGTCGGGATCCAGCCGCAGTGCCATGTTGTGCAGGAAGGCCTGGATGCCGCCCGGTCGCGGCGGGAAGTCATTGGTCACGATCAGCGTCTTGTGCATCGCCTGCCGACAGTACCGGACCCGTCCGCCGGCCCGGAGCCCCGTGCCCCGCTCCCTGGGCCAGCAGCTACGGCGACCGGCGCGCCGGCGCCGCACGCCCTCCCGCACGCCATCCAGCACGCCATCCCGCACACCGTCCCGCCGCTACGGCGCCGGCGCGGGCCCGCCCAGGTCGGCGCGCAGGGAGTCCTGCCACGCCCGCGTCAGGGCGGGCTCGTCCACCCCCAGGACGTCCCGCAGGGCGACGGGGAGCGGATCGCGTCCCGCGTGCTCGTAGAGCCGCACCAGGGCGGCGTCGCCCCACTGCTGCGCGATCAGCCGGCAGGCCAGCCAGGCACCCTCGTAGGAGCGGGCCAGCGCCTCCTGGTCGCCGCCGAAGGCGAAGTCCCCGTCCGCGGGCAGCCCGCCCGGCAGCTCACCACGGCGGACCGCCCGGCCCAGCGTCGGCGCGGCCTGTTGCCGGGTGGTGGCTCCGCCGCGGTAGGCAGCCCAGTCCGCGAAGCCCTCCGAGAGCCACAGCGGGGTGCGGTCGGTGGTCACGGCGCGGGTGGCCACATGGGTGACCTCGTGGGTCAGGACGATGCCGCGGCCCGCCGCGCTGAGCTCGGCCCATCCCTGCGGGTTGACGACGACCCGGTCGGCGGGGGCCGGCGCGGCGCCCGCCCGACCGGTGGTGACGGCGCCCATGCCCCGGTACGCGGCGGCCGGCCGGCCCAGCAGTTCCGCCATCCGCTCCAGGGAGGCGGGGACCACGACCACCACCCGGCCCGCCCACGGTCCCGGGCGGGCGGCGCTCGCGGCGGGCACCGCCCGGTCGGCCTCCTCCGCGACCGCGGACAGCGTCCGGGAGGTCTGTCCGACGCCCAGCACCAGGCAGTGGGCCCCGCGGACGACCGTCACCGGACCCTGGTCCCACAGCTGGGGCGGCGCACCCGGCGCGGCCCGGTCCCCGGTGACCCGCCACCGTCCGCCGTCCCGGCTCAGCCGGACCTCGCGGGCGGAGCCGGCCGGGGCCCCGTCGTAGCCGGTGAGCCGGTAGCGCAGTTCCGCCCGGACGGTGGCCGCCGCGCCGCTGCGCCGGACCGAGGAGACCTCGTACGTCCAGTCCTCCAGCGGCACGTCGGCGAGCTGCGCGGGCGGCGTGCGGGACCACGCGGCGACGGCCCGCCGGACGTCCTGCTCGCCGCCGTCCTGTGCCGCGGGCGCCGCACACCCCGCGAGCAGCGCGCTCAGCAGGAGCGGCAGGACGCGCAGGAGGAGCGGGCGGAGCGGGCGGACCGGGGACATCCGACGATCGTACGCACGGTCTGCGTCAGGGGCGGGTCACCGAGGACACCGGCATCATCCCGACCGGGTCGTAGCGCACCCGCGCCCCCGGGTACGGGGCGTGCACCACCTGGCCGTTGCCGACGTACATGCCGACGTGGCTGGCGTCCGAGCGGTACGTGACCAGATCGCCCGGCCGCGCCTGCGAGAGCGGTACCTGCCGGCCCGCGTACCGCTGGGCCTGCGAGGTGCGCGGCAGGGAGACGCCCGCCTGTCGGTAGGACCACACCATCAGCCCGGAGCAGTCGAACCCGGCCGGTCCCGTGGAGCCCCAGACGTACGGACGGCCCACAGCGGCCCGGGCCGCCATCACGGCGGTCGCGGCGCGGGCCGAGGAAGAGCCGAGCGAGGAGGGGGCGGGCAGCCCTTCGGGTCGGCCGCCGGAGCGCGAGGCCCGCTCGTAGTCGGCCCGCTCCTGCGAGGGCATGGCGTTCAGGATCCGCCGGGCCGCGGCGAGCTTCGCCGTGACCGCACGCTTCTGGCGGGCCACGTCGGCGCGTACGGCGTCGAGTTCGGCGAGCTTCTGCGAGGCCTCGTGGCGATGACGGGCCAGTCGACGCTGTTCCTTGCGGAGTTCGTCGAGCCGACGGGCCTGGCTGCCGGTCAACCGGTCGAGCGTGGACGCCTTGTCGAGGTACTCGTCCGGGTCCTCCGAGAGCATCAGCTCGACGGCGGGGTCGATGCCACCGGAGCGGTACTGGGCTCCGGCGAAGGCGCCGAGGAGGCCGCGCATGGTGTTGATGCGGTCCTGTCCGCGGGCCAGTGCGTCTTGGGCCCGGTCGACCTCGGCGCGGAGCTTGTCGGCCCGCTCGCCCGCCCTGTTGTAACGCTCGGTGGCCAGTTCGGCCTCCTCGAAGAGCCGGTCGACCTGGGCGCGGGAGCCGGCGGGCGGCTCCTGCGTCAGGGTCGGGGCCGCACTCGCGGAGGCGCCCGTCAGGGCTGCCACGGCGGTGGCCGCGGCGACGGCGAGGACGGTGACCTTGATGTTCCGGTCGGGACCGCCGAGCCCGGTCCGGCGATGGGACGCCACGTGGAACCGCTCCCTTCCGCTGCGCGGGACCGGGTCCGCCCACCGTGGACGGCCGTGTGCCGGGTTCCGCGCTGGCAGACAGTAGCCGCGCGAGCACGCACCGGCCAACGACCGTCGGAGGGTACACACGGTGACGCCCCGCCTCAGACGCAGGTCATCGGCGGGGCGTGCGGTCACAGCGGGGCCGCACAATTCGCCCGGATGGGCGGTGTGCGGCGCATCCGGGAGGCGTCAGACGCGGACACCGAACTGGAACGGCATGTTCCCCATGGCCTCGTACTTGACGCCGCCGCGCGGGTTGGAGGCGTGCAGCACCATGCCGTTGCCCGCGTACAGGCCGACGTGGTGCAGGTCCGAGTAGAAGAACACCAGGTCGCCCGGCTGGAGCTGGCTCTGGCCGATGCGGGTGCCGTCGTTGATCTGGGTGAAGGTGGTGCGCGAGATGCTGACGCCGGCCTGCTTGTAGGCCCACTGGGTCAGCCCCGAGCAGTCGAACGCGCTCGGGCCCGTGGCACCGGAGACGTACGCGCTGCCCAGCTTGGTCTTGGCGGCCTCCAGGGCGGCGCCGGCGCGACCCGAAGCCTTGACGGCGCCGAGGTCGGCGCGGTCGCTCGCGCTGCGGCTGGCGCGGGTGTCCTCGTCCTTGAGGGCCGCGCGCTCCTGCGCGGTCAGCGTGTTGAGGAGGGCCTGGGCCTCGGCGAGCTTGTCCTGCGAGGCCTTCTTCTTCTCGCCGAGCTCCTTGCGGGTGGCGTCGAGGTCCGCGAGCTTGCCGGCGGCTTCCTGGCGCTGCTGCGCGAGCGCGCGCTGCTTGGCCTGGATCTTCTGGACCGCTTCAACCTGCTTGCCGCTCAACTGCTCCAGGGTGGAGGCCTTGTCGAGGTAGGTCTCCGGGTCACCCGAGAGGAAGAGGGCGACGGACTGGTCCATGCCGCCGGTGCGGTACTGGGCGCTCGCCATCGAACCCAGCGTGGTGCGCAGCTGGTTGAGCTCGTCCTGGCCGCGGGCGACCGCGTCCTGGAGCTGGCCTATCTCCTTCTCCAGCGTTTCCTGGCGCTGCTTGGCCCCGTTGAACTTCTCGGTGGCCTGTTCCGCCTCTTCGTAGAGGGTGTCGACCTTGGCCTTGACCTCGTCCTTGCTCGGCTGGGCCGGAGCGGCGGAGGCGCCGTGTGCGGAGAGGGCGACGGCCGCGGCGGCCGTGGCGGTGAGCACGGTCACGCGAGTGCGGGTCGGCTGCTTGGGTCGACGGTGGGACGCCACGAAGGCGAGCTCCTTCTTCCTCTAGCCGCCGAAAGAACGCAACTCGGCGACACCTTCGCTGTCACCCCGAATGAGTGATCTACCGCACGAAGGTTTGAGGTGACCCTAGTGACCTCTCTGTGATCAGTTCAAATCCTGCCGGGAAAAAACTCGCTCCCCGACCAGGTTCTTTACCTACAGCCCACGCTCCGTGCAGGGCACTTGACGGTACGTTCCCTATCGCCCATGCCAAATCGGGCATTACGTCGAGGAGTTACGAAACACGCGAAAGCCGCTTTAGCAACAATGCGGACGCAACGGGGCGGGCACCAGCCTTCGCCACCCCGTCGGCCACCTCGCGGTCCGTGGAGACCACGACCACCGGCCGGCCGGGCGGTTCCGCACGGACCAGCTGGCGGATCAGCTCGTCGGCCGTCACACCGGGCTTGGAGAACAGCACCCGCACCCCGCGCGGCGGGGCGAGCAGCACCGGGGCCGCCAGTTCCGCACCGTCGAAGACGCAGGTCATCTCCGCCCCGGTCTGCGCGGCCAGCATCGACAGCCCGCCCAGCAGCCGCAGCCGCTGCTTCTCCAGCGGCATCGTCGGGTACCCGGTCTTGGTCACGTTGTAGCCGTCGACCACCAGATGGGCCTGAGGCAGCGCCAACAGCTGGTCCAGCAGCGCCGGATCGGTCTCCGACAGGGCGCGCGCAGCGATGTCCTTGGGGGTCATCCGGCCCGGCTCCACCGCGTCCACGGTGTCGGCCGGTCGCGTCGACACCGGCGGCAGCGCCAACTCGCGACGCAGCCCCTGGGCCGCGTCGAGGACGGTGTCCAGCAGCAGGCGCAGCCGCATGTCCTCGATGCTGCGGCCCTCGCGCGTGGCCCGCCGGGAGGTCTCCAGGGCCGCCTCGACCTCCGCCAGACGGGACTTGAGCCGCCGGGTCTCGCTCTCGGCGGCGGCCACCTGCGCGGCCGCCTCGCCGCGGACCCCGTCGATCTCGGCGGTGACCTTCCGCAGGGCCGCCTCGCCGCGCTTCACATCGCTCAAAGCACTGCGCAGCTTGCGCTGAAGCGATTCCGCTTCCTTGCGCGCCGCATCCAACTCGGTCCGCACCTGCTCGCCGCCGAGGCGCTGCAGGTCACGTGCCTGGGCCAGTTCCTCGCGGAGCCGATCCAGTTCGCGCCGGGTCTCCTCGTCGACCCGCTCGGCGTCGGCACGCTGCGCCTCCTCGCCGGCGGCGGCCACCAGCTTCACCCAGCCGACCGGCCGCAGCACGTACGCGGCTGCGGCCACGTCCAACGGGTCCGCGGCGGCCGGCGGCGCACCGGTCTCCAGCGCACCGGCCAGTTCCGCTTGGGCCTCGCGCAGCTTCTCGGCGACACGGCCCCGGAAGACGGCGTCGCTCTCCACGGCCGCGGCCATGGCGTTGCCCGCGAACTTGGCGCGCCGCGTCGGGGTGAAGCGGGCGTACTGGCGCAGCTGCGCCGGGAGGTCCGCGACCGTCAGTCCGCCGAAGGCGTCCGAGACGAGCGCGACGACCCGGCGCCGCACGCCTTCCGGCAGCGGGCGGTCGAGCACCTCGGCGGCGTCGCCGGCCGCGTCGGCCGGCTCAGCGCCGCTTGCTGGCTCCACAATCCGTCACCCCTACCGTGATCTACCTGTGGGCACGGCTCCGTCAGGAGTCCGCGCCCGGCCTGTCCACGAGCTCGATCTGGTCCACCGCGTTGCACCAGCGGCAGCGGACCGACTCGATGGTCTCACTGACCACCTGCCGCTCCTCGACCTTGGGCTCCCCGGCAAGATCCAGGTGGACGTACTCCACGACCTTCGACGAACGGGTGACGTCGAAGCGCGTGAGGTTGCCGCACAGCGTGCAGCGCCACCGAGTGGTGTCGGTCGGCAGGGGAACCGTCATCAGGCCGCTCTCTCCTTCGTAGCTGATTCAATTAAAGCCGCCGTCCGCGTCAATCGGCGGACCGCAGCACGTAACCCTACGGCCTGCCGGTGTCCCGGGTGGGCCCGCTTGGGTCATGCTCGATCGCATGATCGTAAGGTGGCAGGCCCTCAGGGAGGCCGCTCGGGGCCCGTTGGTCGTCCACGCGCTGATCGCGGGCTGCTGCGTGGTGTTCCTGCTCGGCCCGACCTCGGGGCTGAATCCGTCGTACGGGACGGGCGACCGCCTGCTGGAGACGGGGACCGCGTACTTCCGACGCTGGGGCGTCGTGCCGGACGAACTCCTCACGGGGTCCGGGCGGGCGCTGCTGACCCCGCTCACCGCCCTGTTCGTGCACGGCAGCTGGCTCCACCTGCTCGGCAACATGCTCTTCCTCTACGTCTTCGGGGTGATGACGCAGGAGCGGATGGGCCGACCGGAATTCCTGTCCTTCTACGTCTGTACGGGTTACCTCGCCCTGGCGGCGTACGCGGCGGCCAACGCCTCCTCGGACCAGACGCTCGTCGGCGCGTCGGGCGCGATCTCGGCGGTGCTGGGAGCCTTCCTGTGCCTCTTCCCGCGCGCGCGGGTGACCAGCCTGTTCCCGTTCCTTTTCTTCCTGCCGCTGCGGTTACCCGCCTGGATCGTGCTGCTGTTCTGGTTCGCCCTCCAGTGGGTCGCGGCGCACCGCGCCGGAAGCGGCCCGGGGGTCGCCTACCTGGCCCACCTGGTGGGCTTCTCGCTCGGCTTCGTCTACGCGTGGGTGCGCTATCGGCGTACGACTAGAGTGAGGCGACCAGCGACGGCCACCGAGGGAGACAGCCAACCGTGATCACCGCGATCGTGCTCATCAAGACCAGCGTGGACCGCATCCCCGAGATCGCCGAGTCCATCGCCGCGCTGGAGAACGTCAGTGAGGTCTACTCCGTCACGGGGACGTACGACCTGATCGCCCTGGTGCGCGTGACCCGCCACGAGAACCTGGCGGACATCATCCCGGGCCGCATCAGCAAGATCCCGGGCGTGGAGGCGACGGACACCCACGTGGCGTTCCGCACCTACTCCCAGCACGACCTGGAAGCAGCCTTCGCGATCGGCCTCGACGCGTAGCGCCCAGGCCGGCCCGTTCGGACACCGACCATGTGCGGTCGAGCGCCACGGCCCACTCGCGGACCCGGCCCCGGTCGCGCCACCAGTCCCGGACCAGCTCCCAGGTCCAGTGCAGGTCGCCGTCGCAGGCGCATCCGACCATCGGGTCCTGGGCGGCGGCACCCAGCACCGCCAGGGTCTCCGCGGCGTCGCGGGGCCGGCGGTAGACGAACTCCTGGCCCCACTCGTCGTCGTAGAGCACGTTGGCGGGGGCGATCAGCCGGCCCGTCCAGCAGCTGTCGGTCCCCGCACCGTAGAACGGGCCCGGCACGTTGCGCCAGTTGCGCTCCTCCCACCGGTCGGGGCGGGTGTTCCACCAGCCGACCCGGGCCGGGTCGGGCACCCACGTACTGCCGTCCGGAGCGGGCAGTGGTCCGTTCCCGGCGCCCCGGACGGTCGGCGTCGGATCCCAGTACGTCATGGTCCGTACGCTGTCACACCGCGGGGACGCAGCGGCCTTCCTCCGTGCGGTACTGCCACTTGGCGCCGTCGGCGACGAGTTCCCGCACCGCGCGGACGAACCGCTCGACGTGCTCGTCGGGGGTGCCCGCGCCGAAGCTGACGCGGATCGCGTTCAGCGACCTCCCCCAGCCTTCGGCCGGGGGGACCCCCACCTCGCTTCGCTCCCCCGGCGCCGTCTCGGGCGCACCGCAGGCGCCCGGCTCCTGCGGCTCGCTGCCCAGCAGGGTGCGGACCAGCGGGTGGGCGCAGAACAGGCCGTCGCGGACCCCGATCCCGTACTCGGCGGACAGCGCGGCGGCGAAGTGCGAGCTGTTCCAGCCGTCCACCACGAAGGAGATGACGCCGACCCGTGGGGCGTCGTCCCCGAAGAGGGAGAGGATCCGGACCGCCGGGACCTCCGCCAGGCCCTCGCGGACCTTCGCGATGAGGTGCCGCTCGCGGGCGACGAGGTGCGGGAACCCGGCCTCGTTCAGGGCCCGGCAGGCGGAGGCGATCGAGTACACGCCGATGACGTTCGGCGAACCGGCCTCGTGGCGGGCCGCCGTGGTGTGCCACTCGACGTCGACGCCGCCGTCCTCGCGGCGGGCGACGGTACGGGAGGCGCCGCCGCCGGCCAGGTAGGGCTCCGCCTGCTGGAGCCAGTCCGCGCGGCCGGCCAGTACGCCCGAGCCGAACGGCGCGTACAGCTTGTGGCCCGAGAAGGCCACCCAGTCCACGTCCAGTTCCTGCACGGAGACGGGGTGGTGCGGGGCCAACTGGGCGGCGTCCAGGACGATCCGGGCGCCGTGCGCGTGTGCGGCGGCTGCGAGTTCCTTCACCGGCCACAGCTCGCCGGTGACGTTGGACGCGCCGGTGACGCAGACCAGGGCCGGGCCGTGGCCCTCTTCATTTGACGCCGCACGGTCGGCCAGCGCCCGCTCCAGGGTCTCGACGGCCTGGGCCGGGGTCCGCGGCGCGTCGAGGTACGTGACCTGTGCATCGCCCCACGGCAGCAGCGAGGCGTGGTGCTCGGTCTCGAAGACGAACACCTGGCAGTCGGCGGGGAGTACGGCGGCGAGCAGGTTCAGGGAGTCGGTGGTGGACCGGGTGAAGATCACCTGATCTGCGGGACGACAGTCGAGGAACTCGGCCACGGTGGCCCGGCTCTGCTCGAACAGGTCGGTGGAGAGCTGAGAGAGGTAGCCGGCGCCGCGGTGCACGCTGCCGTAATAGGGGGCGTACGCGGCGATGTCGTCCCAGACCCGCTGCAGGGCCGGGGCGCTGGCCGCGTAGTCGAGGGCCGCGTAGGTCACTTCGCCGCCGGTGACGAGCGGAACGGTGACGTCCCGGCCCAGGACCGGCAGCGGCTCGGCACGGGCGGGGTCGACGGGGGCGGTCGCGACGGCGGTGACGACGGCGTTCGGGTACGTGGACATGGCGGCATCTCCCGGCAGGACAGGCTGAATGGCTTCGGATGACCCGTACGGGGGTGTGCAGGTGCACGGACGCACGCGTGCAGGGGTACGGGGATTGCCTCGACGCACGGACGGCTCGCGGCCGTGCGGAGGGTGAAGAAGGGGCGGCTTCGCCCTATCGCATTCGCTTGCTCACGGAAAGAACTCCTCGAGAGACCAGGACCCCTGGTTTCGAGGGATCCGCGCTTGCCGTAGGCCTTTGTGCCTACGACCTGGTCATCACCCGGGGCACCCCGCCACGGAAGGAGGGTTGCCGGACAGCAAGCCGGGGCCGAAACGCTGTCACTCGTGACCTGATCAGCATCCTGCCACAAGATCCCTCACGCACAAGGCCCCGGTCCGCATGCTGGACCGGAACCTTGTCCGAAAACGATCAGGGGCCGCCGGCCGCACCCGGGCGGCACGCCCCCCGGGACCCGCGACCGCCGCCGCGTTACGCGTTGCTCGCCGCCACCCACCGGTCCAGTGCGGCCCTGGCCGCACCCGAGTCGATCGCCTCCGCCGCGCGGGCGATACCCGCGCGGAGCTGCTCCTCCAGGGAGCCGGTGCCCGGGTCCAGGGCCACCAGGGCCGCCGCCGAGTTCAGTAGCACCGCGTCGCGGACCGGGCCGGTCTCACCGGCCAGCAGGCGTCGGGCGACGTCCGCGTTGTACGAGGCGTCCGCGCCGCGCAGCTCCGCGACGTCGACCAGGGGGATGCCGACGTCGCGCGGGTCGAAGGGAAGCTCCTCCACCCGGCCGTCACGGACCCACCAGACCCGGGACGTGGCCGTCGTGGTGAGCTCGTCCAGGCCGTCGTCCCCACGGAACACCAGCGCCGAGGAGCCCCGCTCCGCGAGGACGCCCGCCACGATGGGGGCCACCCGGGCGTCGGCCACACCGGTCGCCTGGGCTCGCACCCGCGCCGGATTGGTCAACGGGCCGAGGAAGTTGAAGGTGGTCCGGATCCCCAGTTCCCTGCGGGCGGCGGCCACGTACCGCAGCGCCGGGTGGAACTTGACCGCGAAGCAGAAGGTGATCCCGGCTTCCTCGGCGACCTCCACCACCCGCGTCGGGGTCAGGTCCAGGTTGACGCCGAGCTTCTCCAGCACGTCCGAGGACCCGCTCGCGGAGGAGGCGGCCCGGTTGCCGTGCTTGACCACCTTGGCACCGGTGCCGGCCACCACGACCGATGACATCGTCGAGATGTTCACCGTTTTGGCCCCGTCGCCGCCGGTGCCGACGATGTCCACCGTCCGGCCGGGTACCTCGATCAGGTTGGCGTGCTCGTACATGGACCGCACGAGGCCGTTGATCTCCGCGACCGTCTCCCCCTTGGCGCGCAGCGCCACCGCGAAGCCGGCGATCTGGGCGTCGGTGGCTTCTCCCCGCATGATCCGGTCCATGGCCCAGGCGGTCTCGTCGGCGCGCAGGTCGTGGCCGGTCAGCAGGGCGTCGAGGACGCCCGGCCAGGTGGGGGCACCCCCGGGCGGAGTCTGGGGGATGGCCGGCACCCCACCGGCGTCAGCCGGACTCTGACCGCTCATGGTCTGCTCCTGGATCCGTCGGCAAGCACAGCACTGAGGACTCCACCCTATCCAGCCCGCCGGGACGGCAAAGAGCCCCGTCCAGACGCTGGACGGGGCTCTCGCCGTGGCGACACCAGGACTGACCGAAATCAGTCCCTCAAGCGGGATCAGTGGTGGCCGTGGCCGCTCTGGATCTCCTTGTACTCCTCCACCGTGGGCTTCGGAATCTGGTTGTTCTCCGCGTAGAGGCCCTTGCTGAGCTTCGCGCGGAGCTTCTCCATGCGGCCGACCTTGCGCTCGACACCGTTCTCGTCGACCGTCGGGCCGATCTCGATCGGCTTGTACTGCTCGTGCGCGGTGAGCGTGTGGAGCTGGCCCTGCGACAGCGGCTCGTGGACCTCGATGAACTCACCGTGCGGCAGGCGCTTGATGATGCCGGTCTCGCGACCGTGCAGCACCTTGTCGTGGTCCCGGCGCTGCAGGCCGAGGCAGATGCGCTTGGTGACGATGAAGGCGAGGACCGGTACGGCGAAGAAGCCGATCCGGACGAACCACGTGATGTTGTTGATCGAGAGGTGGAAGTACTGCGCGAACATGTCGTTTCCACCGCCGATCAGCAGCACGATGTACTCCGCGATCCAGGCGACACCGAAGGCCGTACGGGTCGGGACGTTGCGCGGGCGGTCCAGGATGTGGTGCTCGCGCTTGTCCCCGGTGACCCAGGACTCGATGAACGGCCAGACGGCGATCGCGCCCAGCACCAGCGGGAAGAGCAGCAGCGGGATGAACACGCCCAGCACGAGCGTGTGGCCCCACAGGTTGATCTCCCAGCCCGGCATGGCACGGATCAGGCCTTCCGGCATACCCATGTACCAGTCGGGCTGCGCACCGGTGGACACGTGGTCCGGGCGGTACGGGCCGAGCGCCCAGATCGGGTTGATCGAGGCGATCGCCGCGATGGCCGCGATGACACCGAAGACCAGGAAGAAGAAGCCTCCGGCCTTGGCCATGTAGACCGGCAGCAGCGGCATGCCGACGACGTTGTTGTTCGTCTTGCCGGGACCCGCGAACTGGGTGTGCTTGTGGTAGAAGACCAGGATCAGGTGGGCCACCAGCAGGCCCATCATGATGCCGGGCAGCAGCAGGATGTGGATCGAGTAGAACCGTGCGACGAAGTCGCCGCCGGGGAACTCGCCGCCGAAGAGGAAGAACGAGATGTACGTGCCGACGATCGGCACGGACAGGATCGCGCCCTCCATGAAGCGGACACCGGTGCCCGAGAGCAGGTCGTCCGGCAGGGAGTAACCGGTGAAACCGGTGAACATGCCGAGGACCAGCAGCAGGAAGCCGAAGATCCAGTTGACCTCGCGCGGCTTGCGGAACGCGCCGGTGAAGAAGACGCGCATCATGTGCACGACCATGCCCGCAACGAAGATCAGGGCCGCCCAGTGGTGGATCTGCCGGATGAGCAGACCGCCACGGACCTCGAAGCTGATGTTCAACGTCGAGGCGAACGCCTCGGACATCAGGACGCCCTGCATCGGCACGTACGAGCCGTGGTACTCGACTTCGTTCATGCTCGGGTGGAAGAACAGCGTCAGGTACACACCCGTGAGGATGATGATGATGAAGCTGTAGAGGCAGATCTCACCGAGCATGAAGGACCAGTGGTCCGGGAAGATCTTGCGCATGTTGGACTTGGCCAGGCTGTAGATGCCCAGGCGGCCGTCCGCCCAGTCGGCTACGCGTTCGCCGGCCGGCGCTTTGCGCTTCGAATCGGTGGCAGTGCTCATCCGCGCTCCCAGAATGCAGGACCGACGGGCTCTTCGAAGTCGCCGAGCGCCTCGAGGAAGCCTTCGCCATTCACGCCGATCCGCAGCTGCGGAAGCGCGTGGCCAGCCGGGCCGAAGATGACACGGGCGCCGTCGGAGAGGTCGAAGGTGGACTGGTGGCACGGGCAGAGCACGTGGTGGGTCTGCTGCTCGTACAGGCTGATCGGGCAGCCGACGTGGGTACAGATCTTGGAGTAGGCCACGATTCCCTCGTGGGACCACTCAAGCTCCTGCTTGTCCTTGATGTCCTCCGGCTTGATCCGGACGATCATCAGGGCAGCCTTGGCGATCTGCGTCTGGAAGTCGTGCTGCTCCTCCTCCAGGCCCTCGGGCATGGCGAAGGTCAGCGAACCGACCGGGACGTCCTCGGGACGCAGCGGCTCCATCGTGTTCTGGTTGATGAGCAGCTTGCCCTTGGCCCAGACCGTCTTGCGGAGCTTTTCCTCGGGCAGCGGGCCCAGGTCGCGCAGGATCATGACGGCGGACAGCGGCAGCATGGCCAGCGCGCCCAGCATCGTGTTGCGGATCAGCGGGCGGCGGCCGATGCCGGACTCGTCCGCACCGTCGGCGAAGTCCTGCAGGACCTTCGCCTTGACCTCCGCCGGCGCCGCGATCTCGTGGCGCTCGTCGGCGACCTCCACGTCGGACATCAGGGTGCGGGCCCAGTGGACCGCGCCCGCGCCGATGCAGAAGAGGGCGGTGCCCAGGGTCAGACCCAGGGCGAAGTTGAGCGCGCTCACCTTCCCGACCGGGAAGATGTACACGATCTTGTCGACCGGAATGGTCACGTACGAGGCGATGAAGCCGATCGTGGCCAGCATCGACAGCGTGAACAGCATCGCCACGGTGCGCTCGGAGCGCTTCGCGGCCCGCTCGTCGATGTCCTGGATACGGGGCTTGTGGACCGGCAGGCCCGGGTCGGCGAACGGGTCGTCCGCGACTGCTACGCCACCGTGGTGCGCGTCGCCCTGCTCGCTCGGCAGGTGCTTCTCTTCGGGAATCTCTTGGCTACTCATGACTTCTTGGCCTTAGCGGTGTGGGCCGCGACCCAGACGGCGACAGCGATCAGCGCACCCAGACCGAAGATCCAGCCGAACAGACCCTCGGAGACGGGGCCGAGGCCACCGAGCTTCAGGCCGCCAGGGCTGACCGACTTCTCGCCGTTCACGTGCTGGATGTACGCGATGATGTCCTTCTTCTCCTTCGTCGGCATGGTGCTGTCCGGGAAGGAGGGCATGTTCTGCGGGCCGGTGAGCATGGCCTCGTAGATGTGCTTCGGCTCGACGCCCTCAAGGTTGGGGGCGTACTTGCCGTTCGTCAGTGCGCCGCCCTCGCCGGTGAAGTTGTGGCACTGCGCGCAGTTGTTGCGGAACAGCTCACCACCCTTGGCGATGTCGGCGCCCGCCGTTTCGTACTGCCTCTCGGCCGGCGTGATCGGGCCGGCACCGAGGGATGCGATGTACGCGGCCAGCTGGTCGGTCTGCGCCTGGGTGTAGATGACCGGCTTCTTCGGCACCTGGGCGCCGGGCTGCTGGGCGGGCATACGGCCCGTGCTCACCTGGAAGTCGACGGCCGCGGAGCCGACGCCGACCAGGCTGGGGCCGTCAGTGGAACCCTGACCGCCGGTTCCGTGGCAGCTTGCGCAACCCACGGCGTAGAGCTTCTTGCCCTCCTCGATGGCGAGGGACTGGGCGGTTTCATCGGCCTGCGCCTTGCCCGCGGGGGCGAAGGCGGCGTACAGCCCCCCAGTGGCCGCCAGCGCGAGGAGTAGAACGACGACCGCCGCCAGCGGATGGCGTCGTCGTGCGGAGAGCTTTTTCACGGATTACCCCGGTGTCAGGATCTTCTGCGTCGGTGTGTCTGGATGGAGTGCCGGGTCGAGCCCGGTGACGTGTTCGCTACTTGATCAGGTAGATCGTCGCGAAGAGGCCGATCCAGACGACATCGACGAAGTGCCAGTAGTAGGACACGACGATGGCCGACGTGGCCTGTTCGTGGGTGAACCTCTTGGCCGCGTACGTCCGGCCGAGGACCAGCAGGAAGGCGATGAGACCGCCCGTCACGTGCAGACCGTGGAAGCCGGTGGTCAGGTAGAACACCGAGCCGTACGGACCTGACTTGAGGGACATGCCCTCGTGCTTGACCAGCTCGGTGTACTCGAACACCTGGCCGCCAATGAAGATCGCACCCATAACGAACGTGATCATGAACCACGACCGGAGCTTCTTCACGTCACCGCGCTCGGCTGCGAATACTCCGAGCTGGCAGGTGAGCGAGGAAAGCACCAGGATCGTCGTGTTCGTCGCCGAGAAGGGCAGATTCAAGGCCGAAGCCTGTTCTGTCCAGTACTCGGCGCCTGTCACGGATCGCAGGGTGAAGTACATCGCGAAGAGGGCCGCGAAGAACATCAGCTCGGAACTCAACCAGATGATGGTTCCGACGCTGACGAGGTTCGGCCGGTTGACCGTCGGGTGCGCGTGCCCGGTATCTACTGTCGTTGCTGTCGCCACGACCGACATTATGTCGGTCGCTTATCCCGCCCTCACCCCGGGGGGTGCCGTTCGGAGTGTCAGGGGCGTGTGCAAGGCCCGAACGGCCCATCAGATCGGCCGCGAGCGCTCACCGGCGGGGCTGTGCGAACCGATGTTGACAGCGGGTCGGACGGAGTAGCATCCCGCGCAACATCAACGTGATTCACGGCACCGTGGAGGAACGAAATGCAGTCGACTGCACGGGTTCTGGTCTACAGCGACGACGCGAGCACCCGGGAGCAGGTGCGACTGGCGGCCGGGCGCAGGCCGGCCGCGGACCTGCCGCCGGTCGAGTTCGTGGAGTGCGCCACGCTGCCGGCCGTCCTGAGCGAACTGGACGCGGGTGGCATCGACGTGTGCGTCCTGGACGGCGAGGCGGTTCCGGCGGGCGGCATGGGGGTGTGCCGGCAGATCAAGGACGAGATCTTCCAATGCCCGCCGGTGTTGCTGTTGATGGGACGTCCGCAGGACGCCTGGCTGGCCACCTGGAGCCGCGCGGACGCGGCGGTGACCCTTCCGGTCGACCCGGTGGAGTTCGCGGACGCCCTGGCGGGCCTCCTGCGCCCGCGGCTGTCACTGGACGCGTAGCCCGTGCGGTAGCACGCCCGCCCGCCCCTCGGACGCCCCGCGCCCGTTCGCGTACCCGGGCACGGCGCGCAAGGGCCGGGCACGGCGCGGTACGGCCCGCGCCGGCCCCGCAACCGCCGCCGGCGCGCAGGGCTCCTGTGAGGCTCCTGCGCGCCGGTACGGGGCCGTACGGGTCGCCCCGGGCCCGGGTGTTCAGACCTGCGGGCGCAGTCGGGCCTGGTCCACCGGGCTGCGGCCGTCCTGGGTTCCCTTGAGCAGGGCGCTGCCCTCGCGCCAGTCCTTCCAGTCCACGTTCCAGTCGCCGAAGCCGTTGCCGAAGGGTTCCATGTCGTTGCCGATGCTGTTGACGACCTTGACGATGTCGCCTTCGGTGATGTTCGCGTAGAACCAGGCCGCGTCGCCCGTGCTCATGCCGGTGCAGCCGTGGCTGACGTTCTCGTAGCCCTGGGAGTCCACGGACCACGGCGCGGCGTGGACGTATTCACCACTCCAGGTGACGCGGGTCGCGTAGTAGACGGGCAGGTTGTAGTACTCGCTGCCGCCGATGCCGACGGTGTCGCCGCGCATCTGGACGTAGTACTGCTTGCCGAGCACCACCTTGACCCCGTTGCGGGTGGAGAAGCCGGGCTTTCCGGTGGTCACCGGAATGGTGTTGATCACTTCCCCGTTCCGCTTGAACGTGAGGTGGTGGGAGGACGCGTCGGTGATGGCCTCGACGCGATCCCCGATCTCCAGCTTCAGCGGCTTGCTGATGGCCCCGTGGAGCTCGTCGGAGATCTTGACGCCCTCCAGATTGCTCCGTACGGAGATGGTGGAGTGGGCGGGCCAGTACTCCTTGGGGCGGAAGTGGAGATGCTTGTCGTCCACCCAGTGCCAAGCGCCTTCGACCCCCGACGGGGTGTCGACGATCAGGCCGCGTTCGACCAGGGCGCGGGCGGCCTTGTCCTTGACGGGCTCGTTGAGTTCGGCCGTGATGGGCTGTCCGACGCCGTACTTGCCCGCGTCCGGCCCGAATTCGACCTTCAGGACCTTCTTGGCCGGAGTGGTCTCGAACATCAGCGTGCGCCGCCCTGGAGCGCCGCGTTCGTTCTCGGTGGTCACCGTGACCGCGTAGTGCACGCCGGCGGCCATCGGGACGGTGCTGTGCCAGCGGTCGCCCTTGGCGCTCAGTTCGCCCGCGAGGCGGCGGCCCTGGGTGTCCACGACGGTCACGTCGGTGATGCGCCCGCTACCCGCCTTGGCGGTGACTTCCAGGGGCCGGTCGGGATCGACGGGGCGGCCGCCCTTGGGCTGGTTGAAAGCGACTTGATCGCCCGCGTCGAACGGGCGGGCTGACAGCGGGTCGTCGCCGGACCCGCAGGCGGTGGCGCCGGCCACGAGGGACGCGACCAGCAGGGAGCAGCTGAGTACCGTCCAAAGACGCGGTGAGTGCTTCATGGAGCCAACGCTATGAAAATATGACAATTACGGCGCGCCGGATGACTCCAAACGAGGGGCCCGGACTCCTCCATTGGAGGTATCCGGGCCCTAGGTCTTTGACTGTGGTGCTGTGGTCCTACTGGTTCTGGTTCTCACCGCGGTAGTACTCGTACACCCAGCCCCACAGGCCGATCACGATGATCGGGGCCGAGAAGTACATGAGCCACCAGCCGAAGATGACGCCCATGAACGCGAGCGCACCGCCGATGCCCAGCGAGAGCGGCTGCCAGCTGTGCGGGGAGAAGAAGCCCAGCTCGCCCGCCTCGTCGGCGACGTCGGCATCCAGGTTGTCCTGGGCCATCTCGTCCACGCGCTTGGCCGTGAAGGCCAGGTAGTAGCCGATCATGACGCTCAGGCCGAAGCCCAGGAAGAGCGCGGTGGTTCCGACGGGTTCCTTCGCCCACACGCCGTACACGACGGCCATGATCAGGATGAAGACGGAGAGCCAGAGGAACATCCTGCCTTGGATCTTCACTTGCCGGCCTCCTTGCCACCGGTGACGGCCTTGGTGCCGGCGCTGTGGTCCTCAAGGTGGTCGAGGGCCGCGATCTCCGGGTGGTGCAGGTCGAACGCCGGGGATTCGGAACGGATCCGCGGCAGGGTGAGGAAGTTGTGCCGCGGCGGCGGGCAGGAGGTCGCCCACTCCAGCGAGCGCCCGTAACCCCACGGGTCGTCGACCTCGACCTTCTTGCCGTACTTCGCCGTCTTCCAGACGTTGTACATGAAGGGCAGCATCGACAGGCCGAGCAGGAACGAGCTGATCGTGGAGATCGTGTTCAGCAGGGTGAAGCCGTCTGCGGCGAGGTAGTCCGCGTAACGACGCGGCATGCCCTCGGCACCCAGCCAGTGCTGCACCAGGAACGTGCCGTGGAAGCCCACGAACAGCGTCCAGAAGGTGATCTTGCCGAGGCGTTCGTCCAGCATCTTGCCCGTGAACTTCGGCCACCAGAAGTGGAAGCCGGAGAACATCGCGAAGACCACGGTGCCGAAGATGACGTAGTGGAAGTGCGCGACGACGAAGTACGAGTCGGAGACGTGGAAGTCCATCGGGGGCGAGGCCAGGATGACGCCGGTCAGACCACCGAAGGTGAAGGTGATCAGGAAGCCGACGGCCCAGAGCATCGGGGTCTCGAAGGACAGCGAGCCCTTCCACATGGTGCCGATCCAGTTGAAGAACTTCACACCGGTCGGGACCGCGATCAGGAAGGTCATGAACGAGAAGAACGGCAGCAGCACACCGCCGGTGACGTACATGTGGTGGGCCCACACGGTCACCGAGAGGCCGGCGATCGCGATCGTCGCCGCGATCAGACCGATGTAACCGAACATCGGCTTGCGGGAGAAGACCGGGATCACTTCGGAAATGATGCCGAAGAACGGCAGGGCGATGATGTACACCTCGGGGTGTCCGAAGAACCAGAAGAGGTGTTGCCACAGCAGCGCGCCGCCGTTGGCCGCATCGAACACGTGCGCACCGAACTTGCGGTCGGCCTCCAGCGCGAAGAGCGCGGCGGCCAGCACCGGGAAGGCGAGCAGGACCAGAACACCGGTCAGCAGCACGTTCCAAGTGAAGATCGGCATGCGGAACATCGTCATGCCGGGCGCGCGCATGCAGATGATCGTGGTGATGAAGTTGACCGAGCCGAGGATCGTGCCGAAGCCCGAGAAGGCCAGGCCCATGATCCACATGTCGCTGCCGATCCCGGGCGAGTGGACCGCGTCGGTCAGCGGGGAGTAGGCGAACCAGCCGAAGTCGGCCGCACCCTGCGGGGTGACGAAGCCGGCCGTCGCAATGATCGAGCCGAAGAGGTACAGCCAGTACGCGAACATGTTCAGCCGCGGGAACGCCACGTCGGGCGCGCCGATCTGCAGCGGCATGATCCAGTTCGCGAAGCCCGCGAAGAGCGGGGTGGCGAACATCAGCAGCATGATCGTGCCGTGCATGGTGAACGCCTGGTTGAACTGCTCGTTCGACATGATCTGCATGCCCGGACGGGCCAGCTCGGCGCGCATGAAGAGCGCCATGATGCCGCCGATGATGAAGAACACGAACGACGTGACCAGGTACATCGTGCCGATGGTCTTGTGGTCGGTAGTGGTCATCCACTTCACGACGACATTGCCCGGCTGCTTGCGCCGCACCGGCAACTCGCTCTCATACGAGTCGGCGGCGGCACCCTGAGATTCGTTGAGGATGCTCACAGTTTGTTCGTCTCCGCATTCCGGGCCGGGTCAGTCTGCTTGATGCCGGCCGGGAGGAAGCCGGTCTGCCCCTTCTCGGCCAGTTCCTTGAGGTGCGCCCGGTATTCCTCGGGCGAGACGACCTTGACGTTGAAGAGCATCCGGGAGTGGTCGACGCCGCAGAGCTCGGCGCACTTGCCCATGAAGACGCCCTCTTGCGACGGCGTGACCTCGAAGACGTTGGTGTGACCCGGGATGACGTCCTGCTTGAAGAGGAACGGGACCACCCAGAACGAGTGGATGACGTCGTTCGAAGACAGGATGAAACGGACCTTCTCGCCCTTGGGCAGGTAGAGGGTCGGCCCGGGGTTACCGGTCTGCGGGTTGCGGTCGCCGGGGACGCCCTTCTCGTAGACACCTTCGGCGCCTGCGGGGAAGTCCTTGGAGAAGCGGTCCGGGATGGAGGCGAGCTCCTTCGGAACCGCGCCCGCCTTCGGGGTCGCCCCGTCACCGTCGACGTTCTCGACGTAGTTGAAGCCCCAGCTCCACTGGAAGCCGACCACGTTGATCGTGTGCGCCGGCTTGGAGAGCGCGAGCAGCTTCGACTCGTCACGCGCGGTGAAGTAGAACAGCACCGAGACGATGATGAGCGGGACCACGGTGTACAGCGCCTCGATCGGCATGTTGTACCGGGTCTGCGGGGGGACCTCCACCTTGGTCCGGCTGCGCCGGTGGAAGATGACGCTCCACAGGATCAGGCCCCACACCAGGATGCCCGTGGCCAGAGCGGCCGCCCACGATCCCTGCCACAGGGACAGGATGCGAGGCGCCTCCTCCGTGACGGGGTAGGGCATTCCGAGGCGGGGGAAGTCTTGCCAGTTGTAAGAGCAACCAGTGGCGGTCGCCAGGACCACGCCCGCAGTCAGCGCCTGCAGCAGCTTCCGCCGCATCGGGCGCCGCGGCGAGCGGTCGGAGCCGTAGGGACTCACGTAGCGCCTTCCCGAGAGTCTCGGCCCGCGCGGCCGGCCGCGGCCGTATTCGGGTCGGTCGCCGGCCCTGACGCAGGCAGGGGTTTGGATGTTTATGCGGACCAAACCCTACTGGACGCTATTTGGGGTCGCGCGGGGAGGGTGCCCAACGCGCCGCTACTGCCCCCGAAGGGATGGATCCGCCGTACGGGGGACGGCCCAACACCCCCCGAACGGCGGCCTGCGGGGGGCATCTGACGGCCCCTGACCTCGGGTGGCCGCGCCAGCCGGTTAGCGTGGCCGGATGCCGTACTTCGACACCGCGTCCGCCGCCCCCCTGCACCCCGTGGCACGGCAGGCGTTGCAGGCCTCCCTGGACGAGGGCTGGGCCGACCCCGCCCGGCTGTACCGGGAAGGCCGGCGCGCCAGACTGCTGCTGGACGCGGCGCGCGAGGCCGCTGCGGAGGCGGTGGGCTGTCGCCCCGACGAGCTCGTGTTCACTCCTTCGGGAACGCACGCGGTTCACACCGGCGTCGCCGGAGTCCTCGCCGGCCGGCGGCGCGTCGGCGGCCACATGGTCGCATCGGCGGTCGAACACAGTTCCGTCCTCCATGCGGCGGCGGCGCACGAGGCGGCCGGGGGGACGGTGACCCTGGTCCCGGTGGACCGCAGCGGCGCGGTGTCCCCGGCGGAATACGCCTGCGCCCTGGACGCGTCGACGGCCCTGGCCTGCCTCCAGTCGGCCAACCACGAGGTGGGCACCGTACAGCCGGTGGCGGAGGTGGCCGAGGCCTGTGCGACGGCCGGGGTGCCGCTGCTGGTGGACGCTGCACAGTCGCTGGGCTGGGGGCCGGTGGCGGGCGACTGGTCGGTGCTCACCGCGAGCGCGCACAAATGGGGCGGGCCGGCCGGGGTCGGGCTGCTGGCAGTCCGCAAGGGGGTCCGCTTCTCGCCCCAAGGGCCCGCCGACGAACGGGAGTCGGGCCGCTCCCCCGGCTTCACCAACCTCCCGGCCATCGTGGCGGCGGCGGCCTCGCTGCGGGCCGTACGGGCCGAGGCCGACGCGGAAGCGGCCCGGCTGAGGATCCTGGTGGACCGTATCCGGCGCCGGGTGGCGCGGCTGGTGCCGGACGTGGAGGTGGTCGGGGACCCTGAGCGGCGGCTGCCGCACCTGGTCACCTTCTCCTGCCTGTACGTCGACGGCGAGACCCTGTTGCACGAGTTGGACCGGGCGGGCTACTCCGTCTCCTCCGGCTCCTCCTGCACCAGCTCCACGCTGACCCCGAGTCACGTGCTGCGGGCGATGGGCGTGCTGTCGGAGGGAAACGTACGGGTCTCCCTACCGAGGGGGACGACTGCGCAGGAGGTCAACGGCTTCCTGGAGGTCCTACCGGGGGTGGTGGCGGGGGTCCGCGCCACCCTCGGGGTGACGGAACCGGCGCCGGACGAGCCGGTTGCGGACGCGCTGGAGGTCGACGCCCTCGGCCTGCGCTGCCCGCAGCCGGTGATCGAGCTGGCCCGGGTCATCCGTACGGTCCCGGTCGGGGGGACCGTGACCGTCCTGTCGGACGACGAGGTGGCACGGCTGGACATCCCCGCGTGGTGCGCGATGCGCGGCCACACCTACCTGGGTGAGGCCCCCCGCCCCGCGGGGGTGGCGTACACCGTCCGCCGCCAGGTCTGAGGCGACGGACGCCCTTGGGCCCGTCGGGCGGGGCCGCGGGGTGCCGGGCCCGGCACCCCGCGGCGGAGGTCAGGCCGCCAGGTGGCTGCGGACGTCGGCTGCGGCGGGCTCGCCGTAGGCCTTCGTGAAGCGCTCCATGAAGTGCGCCCGGGCCAGGGTGTACTCCTGCGTGCCCAGCGTCTCGATGACCAGCGTGGCCAGCATGCACCCGAGCTGCGCGGCCCGCTCCAGGCCCACGCCCCAGCCCAGACCGGTCAGGAAGCCCGCGCGGAACGCGTCGCCGACGCCCGTCGGGTCGACCTTCGCCGTCTCCTCCGGGCAGCCGACCACGATCGGCTCCTCGCCGGCCCGCTCGATCCGCACGCCCCGGGAGCCCAGCGTCGTCACCCGGGTGCCGACCTTGGCGAGGATCTCCTCGTCCGTCCAGCCGGACTTCGACTCGATCAGGCCCTTCTCGTACTCGTTCGAGAAGAGGTACGTCGCGCCCTCCATCAGGGTGCGGATGTTCTCGCCGTCCATCCGGGCGATCTGCTGCGAGAAGTCCGCCGCGAACGGGATGCCCCGCGTCCGGCACTCCTCCGTGTGGCGCAGCATCGCCTCGGGGTCGTCGGCGCCGATGAGGACCAGGTCGAGACCGCCCACCCGGTCCGCGACCGCCTTCAGCTCGATCAGGCGGGCCTCGCTCATCGCGCCCGTGTAGAAGGAGCCGATCTGGTTGTGGTCGGAGTCCGTGGTGCACACGAAGCGCGCGGTGTGCAGCACCTCGGAGATCCGTACGGACGCGGTGTCGACGCCGTGCCGGTCCAGCCAGGCACGGTACTCGTCGAAGTCGTAGCCGGCCGCGCCGACCAGGATCGGGTTGATGCCCAGCTGGCCCATGCCGAAGCAGATGTTCGGGCCGACGCCGCCCCGCCGTACGTCGAGGTTGTCGACGAGGAAGGAGAGGGAGACCGTGTGCAGCTGGTCCGCGACGAGTTGGTCGGCGAAACGGCCGGGGAAGGTCATGAGGTGGTCGGTGGCGATGGAGCCGGTGACTGCGATACGCACGGCGTGGATGCTCCTGCGAAGGTCGGCGAGGGGACAGTCAAAGCTACCCGGTCGCAGCCCGGCAGCCGACCGCCCGAAACTACCCCGTAGTAGGTCTTTCTCCGCCCGCCGCGCCGTGCCTACCGTGCCCCATGACCTACACCGATGGTTTCGGGTACACCGAGTACACCGCCGACACGCGGCCCGGCTTCGCACGGCTGCTGGGTGACTGCGCCAGGATGGCCCCGCACTGGGCGGTACCGGCGGACCCCCGGCCGGCCCGGGTGGCGCCCTCGCAGATCCACGGGATCAGCGTCCCTCCGGCCTCGGCCCGTCTGATCGCCTCCACGGCCGAGTACGGCGACTAGCGGAGCCGCGGAACCGGATGGCCGCCCGCTCCGTCACACCGGCATCAGCCACGGCGGTACGGGCGAAGGAGCAAGCGGTGACCAGCGAACAACCCGACACATCACGCGGCACACGGCGGCGGCCGGCCTGGGCCATCGGCTCGATCGCCGCCGCCGTCCTGCTCACCGGCGGCGGTACGGCGTACTGGGCGTCGACGGCCCACGGCGACGGTGCGACGGGCGGCCGTACGGCTGACAGCGCGGCCTCGGCGCCCCGCGTCGAGCCGAGCCCCCCCGGGCCGGGCATCGCCCCGGGCGAGCCGGATCCGCACGGCAGCGGGGTGACCTACCGGGCGGACGTGCCGCTGCCCGAGGCCCCGGCGACCGCGCCGACCTTCGCCGCGACCGGGGAGGTCACCTCGGAAGAGGTGGCCCGGCTCGCGACGGCCCTCGGCATCCAGGGCGCCCCGCGGCTCAACGGCGAGATCTGGCAGGTCGGGGAGACCGCGGACGGCTCCGGCCCCCGGCTCGCGGTGAACCTGAAGGCCCCCGGAACCTGGAACTTCTCCCGCTTCCAGCCCGGCAACGGCGCCGGGGACGACTGCCAGCGCGGCAAGGACACCTGCGGCCCCGCCACCCTGCCCCAGGGGGCCCAGGACGCGGCCGGCACCGGAGGCAACGGCGCACAGGGCGGCAAGCCGGTGACCGAGGAGGCCGCCAAGGCCGCCGCCGCCCCGGTGCTCGCCGCCGTGGGCCAGAGCGGCGCCAAGCTGGACGCCCGGCTCACCCAGGGCGCCGTCCGCGTGGTGAACGCCGACCCGGTGATCGGCGCAATGCCCACCCAAGGATGGTCCACCAAGGTCAGCGTGGGCGCGGACGCGCAGGTGGTGGCGGGCAGCGGCGAGCTGAAGGCACCCACCCGCGCCGCCGAGCAGCCGGTGGTCGGGGCCGTCGAGGCGCTGGCCCGGCTCAACCGCGCCTCGGCCGGGTCGGACGGTACGGGAACCGGCCCCAGCGGCTGCGCGACCGCGGTCCCGCTGACCCCGGACACCCCGGTCGGGCCCACGGACACGCCGCCCTGCAACCCCGAGCCGCGCCCGATGAAGCCGCCGCGGACCGAGACCGTACGGGGGGCCGTGCTCGGGCTGGCCCCGGGAACGGTGGACGGGGCGCGTGGCCTGGTGCCGGCCTGGCTCTTCGAGGTGGACGGTGGTAAGGGCGCGCCCCCGCACACGGTCGTCCAGGCGGCCGGGGAGAACGCCTCCGCGGCCCCGACGGCTCCCAAGGGCGGGCGTACCGTGCCCGGGGTCTCGTACACGAACGCCGACCGGAAGCTGACGGTGAACTTCTGGGGCGGGGTGTGCAGCACCTACGCCCTGGAGGCGCGGGAGGAGGCCGGCTCGGTCACGGTGAGGATCACCGACACTCCGAACGAGCCGGGCCGGGCCTGCATCCTGCTGGCCCAGGAGATGACCGTGTCGGCGACGCTCCAGCAGCCGCTCGGCGAGCGCAAGGTGATCGACGCGACCACGGGCAAGCCGCTCCCCCGGCAGTAGCCCGGCATGCGAAGGCCCCCGGCACCGCTCGGTGCCGGGGGCCTTCGTCGTACGGGCTCAGCCGTACTGGACCCAGCCGTACGGGCTCAGCCGTACTGGACCCAGCCGTACGGGCTTAGCTGAACGAGTCGCCGCAGGCGCAGGAGCCGGTGGCGTTGGGGTTGTCGATCGTGAAGCCCTGCTTCTCGATGGTGTCGACGAAGTCGATCGAGGCGCCGTGCAGGTAGGGGGAGCTCATCCGGTCCGTGACGACCTTCACGCCGTCGAAGTCCTTGACGACATCTCCGTCGAGGGAGCGCTCGTCGAAGAAGAGCTGGTAGCGCAGGCCGGAGCAGCCACCGGGCTGGACGGCGACGCGGAGCGCCAGGTCATCGCGGCCTTCCTGCTCCAGCAGGGTCCTGACCTTCTCGGCGGCGGCGTCGGACAGGAGGATGCCGTCGCTCACAGTGGTCTTGTCGTCCTGTACGGACATCTGCATTCACTCCCGAAGTGGGCGGCTCCCCGCCTCAGGCAGGGAAACGTCGGACTCTTGCCGTCGATGGCAACGAGCGGGGCCGCGGATTCATTCCGGACCCGACGCATGTTTCAGATATTCATGCTCGCACACCCCCGTGGAGAGGTGGACCCGACGGACCGGCCGCTTACGGGGCGAATTCGTCACATCGACACTATCGGCATCGTCAAAGTGACGTGAAGCGGCTATCATAGATAGCGTCAAATAGACGAGAAGTCGAAGCCCCGCTTCGGAAGTCCCCTTGTCGCGGAACAGAAAGGGTGCGTGTCGTGACCACCGCCCAGCCTTTGGACGTCCAGCCGACGCCCCTTGCCCTGCTGCTGCTCGGCCGCGAGGCCGACCCCAAGAGCGAGCGCGGGGTGGAGTGTCCCGGCGATCTGCCCTCGCCGTCGGACCCGGACCTGGTGGCGCGCGCCCGCGCGGCCAAGGAGAAGCTCGGGGACAAGGTCTTCATCCTCGGCCACCACTACCAGCGTGACGAAGTCATCGAGTTCGCCGACGTCACTGGCGACTCCTTCAAGCTCGCCAAGGACGCTGCCGCCAAGCCGGAGGCCGAGTACATCGTCTTCTGCGGCGTCCACTTCATGGCCGAGTCCGCGGACATCCTGACCTCGGACAACCAGAAGGTCGTCCTGCCCGACCTGGCCGCCGGCTGCTCCATGGCCGACATGGCCACCGCCGAGCAGGTCGCCGAGTGCTGGGACGTGCTGACCGAGGCGGGCATCGCCGACGTGACGGTCCCCGTCTCGTACATGAACTCCTCCGCCGACATCAAGGCCTTCACCGGCAAGCACGGCGGCACGATCTGCACCTCGTCCAACGCCGAGCGGGCCCTGGGCTGGGCCTTCGAGCAGGGCGAGAAGGTGCTCTTCCTCCCGGACCAGCACCTGGGCCGCAACACCGCCGTCCGCGACATGGGCATGTCCCTCGACGACTGCGTGCTCTACAACCCGCACAAGCCGAACGGCGGCCTGACCGTCGAGGAGCTGCGCGGCGCCAAGATGATCCTGTGGCGCGGCCACTGCTCCGTGCACGGCCGGTTCTCGGTCGACTCGGTCAACGACGTGCGCGCCCGTATCCCCGGCGTGAACGTCCTCGTCCACCCCGAGTGCAAGCACGAGGTCGTGGCGTCCGCGGACTACGTCGGCTCGACGGAGTACATCATCAAGACGCTGGAGGCGGCCCCGGCCGGCTCCAAGTGGGCCATCGGCACCGAGCTGAACCTCGTCCGCCGCCTGGCGAATCGATTTGCCTCGCAGGACAAGGAGGTCGTCTTCCTCGACAAGACGGTCTGCTTCTGCTCCACGATGAACCGCATCGACCTCCCGCACCTGGTCTGGACCCTGGAGTCGCTGGCCGAGGGCAACCTTGTCAACCAGATCCAGGTCGACAAGGAGACGGAGAGCTTCGCGAAGCTCGCCCTGGAGCGCATGCTCGCGCTCCCGTAGTCCCGGAACACCGATCGCCGAAGAGGGGCGCCCCGCCGCGCGGGGCGCCCCTCTTCGTACGCGTGGCCCACGGTCAGACCGTGGCCGGGGTCTCCTCGTCCGACGAGGCCGACGGGGTCGGGACCACCGTCAGGCGGGCCGTGCGCTTCGCGCGGCGGCGCTCCTTGCGGAGCTCGATGGCCGTGTAGAGGGTCGGCACCAGGAGCAGCGTCAGCAGGGTCGAGCTGACGAGGCCTCCGATGACCACCACCGCGAGCGGCTGCGAGATGAACCCGCCCTCACCGGTGACACCGAGCGCCATCGGCAGCAGGGCGAAGATCGTCGCCAGTGCCGTCATGAGGATCGGGCGCAGCCGGTGCCGGCCGCCCTCGATGACCGCTTCGACGACCCCGAGGCCCTGGGCGCGGTACTGGTTGACCAGGTCGATCAGGACGATCGCGTTGGTCACGACGATGCCGATGAGCATCAGCATGCCGATCATGGCCGGAACGCCCAACGGCGTGCCGGTCACCAGCAGCAGGCCGAGTGCGCCGGTCGCGGCGAACGGGATGGAGACCAACAGGATCAGCGGCTGGATCAGCGAGCGGAACGTGGCCACGAGCAGCATGAACACGATCGCGATGGCTGCGAGCATGGCCAGGCCCAGCGAGGCGAAGGCGTCGCTCTGGTCCTCGGAGACGCCGCCGATGGTGGCCGTCGCCCCCTCGGGCAGGTCGAGCGCCTTGATCTTCGTCTGGAGCGCGGCACCGATCGCGCCGGTGTTGTCGCCGACCGGCTTCGCGGTGACGGTGGCGGCGCGGGCGCCGTCGATGCGGGTCATCGAGACCGGGCCGGGGACCACCTTGACCTCGGCGACGTCACCGAGCCGGACCGGGCCGACGGGGAGCGCCTGCAGTTCGGCCAGGGTGGTGGCCGGCTGCGCGGACTTGATGACGATGTCCCGCTCGGTGTCGTCCAGGACGGCCTTGCCCGCCGGGTTGCCCCGTACGGCCTGGGCCACGATCGCGCCGAGCGCGGCCTGGTTCAGGCCCGCCTCGGCCGCCTTCGGGGTGGCGGTCACCGAGATCCGGGGCACGGACTGCGACAGGTCGCTCTGCACGTCGGTGACGTCCGAGAGCGTGGCCACCTCGGCCCGGACCTGCTCGGCGGCCTTCGCCAGGACGTCCGCGTCGCCCGCCTTGACGATCACGCTGAGGTTCTGGCTGCCGAAGCCGCCGCCCGCGGAGATGCTGGTGTCGCCGATGCCGTCGAGCTGGCCGAGGGCGTCCTCGATGCGCTTCTTGACGGCCTCCGAGTCACCGGAGTCCTCCAGGGTGACTTGGTACGAGGCCTGGTTGGACCCGGTACCGCCGCCGAAGGCGGCCAGGAAGCCGGAGGAGCCGACGGTGACCTGGTAGTCCTTGACGCCCTTGACCCCGGTCAGGGCCTTCTCCACGGTGCGGCTCGCCTGGTCGGAGGCGGCCAGTGAGGTACCGGGGGGCAGCTGCTGCTTGACCGTCAGGACGCTCTGCTCACCCTGGTCGAAGAAGTTGGTCTTCAGGAGGGGAGCCATCCCGAAGGTGGCGACGAGGACCACGACCGCTACGGACAGGGTGGCGATCCGGCGCCGGGTGACCAGGCCCAGGGCCCGTACGTAGAACCGCTGGAGGCGGCTCTTGGCTTCCTTCTCCTCGGCCTCGCGCCGCGCCTTGTCGGGGTTCTCGGCAGCGCCCCGGGGGGCGCGCAGGAACCAGTACGAGAGCACCGGCACGACCGTCAGCGAGACGATCAGCGAGGCCAGCAGGGCGGCGGCCACCGTGAGCGAGAAGGGGCCGAAGAACTCGCCGACCATGCCGCCGACGAAGCCGATCGGCAGGAAGACGGCGACGGTGGTGAGCGTGGAGGAGGTGACCGCGCCGGCGACCTCCTTGACCGCGGAGATGATGGCGGACTCGCGCTCCTCGCCGTAGCCGAGGTGGCGCTTGATGTTCTCCAGGACCACGATCGAGTCGTCGACGACGCGGCCGATGGCGATGGTGAGCGCGCCCAGCGTCAGCATGTTGAGCGACAGGTCGCGGGTCCACAGCACGATCAGCGCGAGGACCACGGACAGCGGGATGGAGACCGCGGTGACCAGGGTCGAGCGCAGCGAGGCCAGGAACACCAGGATCACGATCACCGCGAAGAGCAGGCCGAGCAGGCCCTCGGTGGTCAGGCTGGAGATGGACTTGGCGACGGGCGGGCCCTGGTCGCTGACCACGGTCAGTTCGGCGCCGGCGCCGAGGGTGGAGCGCAGCTCGGGCAGCTTGTCCCGGACGGCGTCGGAGATGGCGACGGCGCTGCCGTCCTTGTCCATGGTGAGGACGAGGGCGAGGCTGGGCTTGCCGTTGGTCCGGGTGAGGGAGACGGCCTTGGCCGGCTCCTGCTTGACGGTGGCGACGTCGGCCAGGCGTACGGCCGGCTTGCCGGGGCCGGCGCTCAGGCGCAGGTCCTCCAGCTGGGCGAGCGAGGTGTAGCCGCCGCCGACGCGGACGGTCCGGTTCTTGCCCGCCTCGTCGAAGGAACCGGCGGGGACGGTCGCGCCGCCGGCCTGGAGGCCCTGGGCGAGGCCGGCGCCGTCGAGGCCTGCGGCGGCCAGCTTGGCGTTGTCGGGGGTGACGGTGACCTGGAGGTTCTGGACCCCGTCGACGCTGACCTGGCCGACGCCCGGGACGTCTTCGAGGACCGGTACGACGGAACGGTTCAGCTGGTCGGCCAGCGCCTGCTGGTCCTTGTCCGAGGTGACGGCGAGGACGACGGTCGGGATGTCGTCGGTGGAACCGGCCACGACCTGCGGGTCCACCTCGGCGGGCAGCCGGACGCGAGCCCGGTTCACGGCCTGCTGGACGTCGGCGACGAGCTGCTTGGTGCCGCTGTCGCCGTAGTCGAACTTGGCCATGATGAGGGCGTTGCCCTCGCTGGCGGTGGAGGTGATGCCGGTGATGCCGTCAACGCCCTTGAGGGTGGCCTCGATCGGCTCGATGACCTGCTTCTCCACCACGTCGGGCGAGGCGCCCTGGTACGGCGCGAGCACGGACACCATCGGCAGTTCGATGGACGGCAGCAGCTGCTGCTTGAGCTGCGGGATGGCAATGGCGCCGAAGAGCAGTGCGGTGATCGAGACGAGGCCGATCAGCGCTCTTTGGGCCAGGCTGAAGCGGGACAGCCAGGACATGGGTGTGGGATCTCTCTGCAGTGGCGTGCGCGTGGACCGCGAAGGCCGCGGGGCCCTTCAGCTTTGCCCACCCGGGGGTGGTGCTGCGTCGCCCCCAGGTGCCGTCCTTATGTGCGGCATACCGCGTCCGCAGTACGCGGCCGTACTGCGCGGCCTCGCCGTGGGTCGCACCGCGGATCGTGCCGGGGCCCGTACCGGGGCCCGTGCCGTGGGCCGTGCCGCTACTCGCCCCGGGGCCGGACCAGTCCCGATTCATAGGCGATGACCACCAATTGGGCCCGGTCGCGGGCACCGAGCTTGGCCATCGCCCGGTTCACGTGCGTCTTGACGGTGAGGGGGCTGACCTCCAGCCGACCGGCGATCCCGTCGTTGGAGAGGCCCGCGGCGACGTGGACGAGGACCTCGCGTTCCCGGCCGGTCAACGCGGCGAGCCGCTCGGCGTGCGCCGAGGCCGGGGCGGCCGGGTCCGCTCCCCCGCCCTGGGCGAGGAAGGAGGCGATGAGCCCTTTGGTGGCGGCCGGCGAGAGCAGCGCCTCCCCGGCGGCGGCGACACGGATCGCGTTGAGCAGTTCCTCGGGCTCGGCGCCCTTGCCCAGGAAGCCGGAGGCGCCGGCCCGCAGGGACTGGACGACGTACTCGTCGACCTCGAACGTCGTCAGCATGACCACGCGGACGGCGCCGAGTTCGGGGTCCGCGCCGATCATGCGGGTGGCGGCGAGCCCGTCGGTGCCGGGCATCCGGATGTCCATGAGCACGACGTCGGCCCGGGTCTGCCGGGCGAGCGCGTAGGCCTGGGCGCCGTCGGAGGCCTCACCGACGACCTCCATGTCGGGCTCGGAGTCGACGAGCACCTTGAAGGCGCTGCGCAGCAGGGCCTGGTCGTCGGCGAGCAGCACCTTGATGGTCGTCGGCGTCTCTTCCACGCCCCGACCCTACGCGTTCCCCCGACCGGGCCGGGCTCCCGGGCCCGGTGGCCCGGGGTCAGCCCAGGGCCAGAACCACCAGTGCGGTCGTCGCCGAGGTCTCGGCGAGAGCGCCGAAGACGTCGCCCGTGACGCCGTCGAAGCGGCGCACGCACCGGCGCAGCAGCAACTCCGCCACGGCCAGGGCGACCAGGACCGCCCCCGCGGACCGGGCGGCTGCCCACGGGCCGAGCGGCGCGGCCACGGCCGCGGACAGGACCACCACCGACGCGGCGACCAGTGCGGCCGAGCCGCGCGGGACCACCCCGGCGACCGCCGCTCCCAACCCCTCGGGGCGGGCCGCCGGTACGCCTTCGCGGGAGGCGAGCGTCATGGCCAGTCGGGCGGTGACGGCCGCCAGGACCGATGCGAGGGCGCCGCGGACCCAGCTGTCGGCGTAGGCGTTCGACAACGCCGCGACCTGGATCAGCATCACCAGCATCAGCGCCACCACTCCGAAGGGGCCGATGTCGGACTGCTTCATGATGCGCAGCGCCGCGTCGGCCGGCTTCGCACTGCCCAACCCGTCGGCGGTGTCGGCGAGGCCGTCCAGGTGTAGCCCCCGGGTCAGTGCGGCCGGCACGGCCACGGCGACGGCCGCCGCGAGCAACGGGCCCCCGCCCAGGACCAGCAACAGCACTCCGGGCACGGCCGCGAGCACACCCACGACGAGCCCGGCGAGCGGGGCACAGGCCATGCCGGTGCGGGCCGCGGGCCGGTCCCAGCGAGTGATGCGGGCGGGCAGCACGGTGAGCGTGCCGAACGCGAAGCGCACGCCGTCGGGGAACGAGGCGCGGTGCGCGGGCGGGGTCGTGTTCGACTCCGCGGGCTGATCGTCGAACGAATCTGTCATCGGCGCGAACGCTACCCGCTCGCCGGGAGCGGTAAATTGCCCATTACGGGAAAATCGGGGAGCCGCCACGACGGGAAGCTGCGGTATGGGTCACTGGTGGTATCGGAACATCGTCGAACCGGGGAAGCTCCCGCTGCTCCTCGCCCTGCTGTCGTTCGTCCTGTCGTTCCTGGTCACCCGGGTGATCACCCGCCTGATCCGGGCCGGTCGGGGCCCCTTCAAGAACGTCACCCCGGGCGGGATGCACGTCCACCACGTGGTGCCCGGCGTCATCCTCGTGATCATCGGCGGGTTCGGTGCCGTCGGCAGCGGCCGGTACGGCTTCGGCGCCATGCTCTCCGCCGTCATCTTCGGGATCGGTGCCGGCCTGGTGCTGGACGAGTTCGCGCTGATCCTGCACCTCGACGACGTCTACTGGAGCGAACAGGGGCGCAAGAGCGTCGAGATCGTGGTCCTGACGGCCGCCCTGGTGGCGCTGGTCCTGGGCGGGTTCTTGCCCTTCGGCGTCAACGACCTGACCACCGACGAGCGGCAGAGCCGCGGGCTCATCGTCATGAACACCGCCACCAATTTCTTCCTGGCCCTGGTCGCCCTGTGGAAGGGCAAGGCACGCACCGCGCTCTTCGGTACCGTCATCCCCCTGGTGGCACTGATCGGCGCGGTCCGGCTGGCCCGGCCCACCTCCCCCTATGCCAAGAGGTTCTACGCGAGGCGCCCGCGGGCCCGCGCGAAGGCCACGCTGCGCGCCTTCCACCACGACCGGCGCTGGGCTGCCCCCCGCCGCAGGTTCGAGAACTTCATCGGCGGTACTCCCGATCCACCGCAGGCCGCGGTCTCCACGAAACCGACGAAGCACTGACCACGCGGCGGCGCCCGGCCCGCCCCCTGGAAGGGGCGGACCGGGCGCCGTCACGTCCGTGTCCGTGTCCGTGTCCTGACGGGCGCTCAGCCCGGGATCAGGCCGTCGTCGCTGAGCAACTCCCGAACCTCTTCGAGCGAGGCCTCGGAGGCGGGAAGGATCAGCTCGGACGGTTCCAGGGCGTCGTCCGGCAGCGGCTCGCCGAGCCGCCGTACCGCGTCGAGCAACGCGCCCAGCGTGCGCCGGAAGCCGTCCTCGTCACCGGCTTCCATCTCCGCGAGCAGCTCGTCGTCCAGCCCGTTCAGCTCGGCGAAGTGAGCGTCGTCCAACTTCCACTGGCCTTCCCCCATGATGCGGACAATCATGACGGGCCCCGTCCTACTGCTTGTCGAAGCGGTGCTGGGTCTGCGGCTGCTGGGCGCTGCCCGGGGTGCCGCCCTCGATGGCCTGCTGCTGCGCGGACGGGCCGCCGGCCAGCTCGGCCTTCATCCGCTGGAGCTCCAGCTCGACGTCCGTACCGCCGGAGAGGCGGTCCAGCTCGGCCTGGATGTCGTCCTTGGAGCCGAGGCCGCTCCGGTCGTCGAGGGCGCCGGAGGCCAGCAGCTCGTCGATCGCGCCGGCACGGGCCTGCAGCTGGGCCGTCTTGTCCTCGGCCCGCTGGATGGCCAGGCCGACGTCGCTCATCTCCTCGGAGATCCCGGAGAAGGACTCCGCGATCCGGGTCTGCGCCTGGGCCGCCGTGTACGTGGCCTTGATGGTCTCCTTCTTCGTACGGAAGGCATCCACCTTGGCCTGGAGGCGCTGCGCCGCGAGGGTCAGCTTCTCCTCCTCGCCCTGGAGGGTCTGGTGCTGCACCTCCAGGTCGCTGACCTGCTGCTGGAGCGAGGCGCGGCGGGACAGCGCCTCGCGGGCCAGGTCTTCGCGGCCGAGCGCCAGAGCCTTGCGGCCCTGGTCCTCCAGCTTGGCGGACTGGCCCTGGAGCTGGTTCAGCTGCAGCTCCAGACGCTTGCGGGAGGTCGCCACGTCGGCGACTCCGCGGCGCACCTTCTGCAGCAGCTCCAGCTGCTTCTGATACGAGTAGTCGAGGGTCTCGCGCGGGTCCTCGGCCCGGTCCAGGGCCTTGTTCGCCTTCGCGCGGAAGATCATCCCCATACGCTTCATGACACCGCTCATGGGCTTCGCGCGCCCCCTTCTGACGGACTTCGCTCCAGGTCACCAGCCATGGCGACAGCCCGGTCTCCCGAGCCGAACGCCATCAGAACCCACAGTACGGGCCCTGTCTCCATTACCGCACTGTTCGTGTACGGATGCGCTCCTCCTCCAGGACGACTCCACCCCCGTCTGTGTCAGGCGTAGGGAGTAGGTGCTCCCCCGACCGGCGCCGAGGGGCCCGGGAGAAAGGTCCGATCCGATGTAAGAACCCTGCACAGGGAAGACGCCCGCCGTTGCCGGATCGTTCCCGGACGGGGTGGGGTACCCGTCCGCAACCACGTAGGCTTGGGTTTTGTGTTTGGTAGCCGCTCCTCCAAGGAAGAGAAGGCCGCCGCCACCGACAAGGTGAGCGCCGACCTCTCGCAGCCCCGTGACCCGCAGGCCCCGAAGGGCCGCCCGACGCCGAAGCGTGCTGTGGCCCAGTCGCAGCGCAAGGCCGTGGTGGCCTCGACCGGCAACCGCAAGGAGGACGCCAAGCGTGCGCGTGAGCGCCGCCGAGTAGAGCTGGCCAAGCAGCGCGAGGCGCTGGCCAGCGGCGACGAGCGTTACCTGCCCGCCCGTGACAAGGGCCCCGTCCGCCGGTTCGTCCGCGACTTCGTGGACTCCCGGTTCTCGGTCGCCGAGATGTTCCTGCCGCTGGCAGTGATCATCCTGGTGCTGAGCATGGTCCGGGTGCAGTCGATCCAGAGCATCGCGCTGATGCTGTGGCTCGGCGTGATCGCCCTGATCATCGTCGACTCCGTCGGCCTCGCCTTCCGCCTGCGCAAGGCCCTCGCCGGGCGCTTCCCCGACGAGCCCCGCCGCGGCGCCGTCGCGTACGGCCTGATGCGCACCCTCCAGATGCGCCGGCTGCGCCTGCCGAAGCCCCAGGTCAAGCGCGGGGAGCGACCCTGAGCGCAGGGAAGCCCGGAATGTCGGGGGACGGCTTCGCGGGGGGTGCCAGGCTGTGGCTTGAGGGACTGGGCGGACTGCGCAACGCCGTCCGCCAGGAACTCGTGGGCCGACAGGTCGACGAACAGATCGCGCAGCGCTTCCCGGTCGGGCAGCGGCTGCGCGTCCTCGACGTCGGCATGGGCCAGGGCACCCAGGCGCTGCGTCTCGCCCGCGCCGGGCACAAGGTCACCGGGTTGGAGCAGGACCCCGCCATGCTCGCCGTCGCCCAGGAGGCGCTGGAGGCCGAGCCCGCCGGGATCCGCGACCGGGTCCGCCTCATGGAGGGCGACGGCCGGGAGACCGGTGCGCACTTCCTGCCGGGCAGCTTCGACGTGGTGCTCTGCCACGGCGTGCTGATGTACGTGCCCGAGCCCGACGCGATGCTCGCCGGGCTGGCCCGGATGCTCGCGCCCGGCGGACTGCTGTCACTCCTCGTGCGCAACGGCGACGCCCTCGCGATGCGGCCCGGACTGGACGCCGACTGGTCGGGCGCGCTGGCCGCCTTCGACACCGTCGACTACACGAACCGGCTGGGCCTGGAGGTACGGGCCGACCGGCTGGCCGGGCTCACGGCCACGCTGTCCGGGATCGGCGCACCACTCCAGGCCTGGTACGGCGTGCGCGTCTTCACCGACGGGACCGAAGCCGGCGAGACGCTGCCCCCCGACGAGGAGCTGGAGCTACTGCTGGCCGCCGAGGACCGCGCCGGACGGACCGACCCGTACCGAGCGGTCGCGGCCCTGCTGCACCTCTGCGGCGTACGCGGCTAGTGCTGTGACCGCCCGGGCGGTCACAGCCCCACCGGGCCGGTACCGGGGCCGCGTCCCGACCCTGTGGGGGCGGGACGCGGCCGGACCGGTTCGACCCCGGCCGGGTGTCAGGCGTCCAACGCCTCGCGCAGGCTCATCGCGTACAGCTCGGTGCCGTTGTCGTCGGACAGCTTCACCTTCTCGGTGCCGCCCTCCAGCAGCTCCTTCCAGTACTCACCGATCCAGGACTCCGCGTCCCCCTGCGTGGTGAACTCATCCGGTACCACCGACGGGCTCGTCTCGGTGCCGTCGGCCGTCTCGAACCGCCACGTCCACGCCATGTCCGCCTCCGTTGCTCGTCCGCTGCTCGCACGCTTCTCACCCTGAGTCTGCCCGCAGAGTAGCCGGGCGCGCACCACTCTCGGCGACGCGGGAGGATCTTCCTGTGGAACTCACTCTGCTCGGCACCGGTACACCCGAAGGACTGCCCCGCCCCGGCTGTCCCTGCGCGGCCTGCGCCGTCTCCGTCGGCCCCCGGTCGCGCGCCGCGACGTCCCTCCTCGTCGACGGGGCACTGCTGCTCGACCTGACCCCGGGGGCGGTGCTCGCCGGCGCCCGCGCGGGGCATTCCCTCGCCGGCGTACGACAGGTCCTGCTCACCCATCCGCACGACGGCCCGCCGGTCGAGCTGCCCCCGGGGCTGCCGGCCGCCGGGCGGGTGCCGGACGGACAGGAACTCGCGGTGATCAGCGGACACCGGGTGCGCGCGGTCCCGATGGACGCCCCGGGCACCGGGTACGAGGTGACCGGCCCGGACGGGAGCCGGCTGCTGTACCTCCCGCCGGGCGGTGCGCCGGCCGGTTGGGGGTCCCCCGGGGCGGGAGCCTCCCCCTCACCGGCCGGGTTCGCAGGGGTCGGTGTCGGGCAGCGCCCGTACGACACGGTCGTCGCGGACGTGCTGGGCAGGCCGGAGGCGCTGGCCCGGCTGCGGGCGAGCGGGGCCGCCGGGCCGACCACCGATGTGATCGCGGTGCACCTGGACCACGACATCCCGCCGGGGCGGGAGCTGGAGCGCCGGTGCGCTGCGGCCGGTGCACGGACGGTGCCGGACGGGACGACGGTGACGGTGGGCGATTACCACGCGGTGCCGGACCTGCCGCGGCGGACCCTGGTGCTGGGCGGGGCCCGCTCCGGGAAGTCCTTCGAAGCGGAACGACGACTGGCGGGCTTCCCGGAGGTGGTCTACGTGGCCACCGGCGGCTCCCGCGACGGCGACGCGGAGTGGGCGGCGCGGGTCGGCCTGCACCGGGAGCGGCGGCCGGCGGGCTGGCGGACGGCGGAGACCTGCGAGCTGGCGCCGCTGCTGGTGGAGGGAGGGCCGCCGCTCCTGATCGACTGCCTCGCGCTGTGGCTGACGGACGCGATGGACCGGGCCGGCGCATGGGACGACGCCGTCTGGGCGGGGCGCGGCCGCAAGGAGCTCGCGGAACGGGTGGCGGAGCTCGTGGCGGCCGTGCGGGCGACCCGCCGCACGGTGGTGGCCGTCAGCAACGAAGTGGGCTCGGGGATCGTCCCGGCCACCCCTTCCGGCCGGCGCTTCCGCGACGAACTCGGGCGCCTGAACCATGCGGTGGCCGCCGAGTGCGAGCACGTCCTGCTGGTCGTCGCCGGGCAGGCGGTGGTCCTCAAGGACTGATCCGGTCCCCGGCCGTCGAGGAGGTCGGACGGGGCTTGGGGAAGGCCTTACCCGCTGTACGCTCTGGCAAATGACCACGCTTAATCTCGACGACTTCTCCGATCTGATCGAGCGCCCCGACGGGGGCGTCCGGCGTGACGCCGAGGAACGCCGTGAGCGGCTGGCCGTGCCGGCCGGGGCGCTGGGACGGCTCGACGAGCTCGCCGAGTGGCTCGCCGCCGCGCAGGGGCAGGTGCCCGTCAGGCCGATCGAACGGCCCCGCGTCGTGCTGTTCGCCGCCGACCACGGGATCGCCGCCGCGGGGGTGTCCGCCCGCCCCGTCGGCGGCGCGCACGCTATCGTGCGCTCCGTACTCGACGGGAACAGCCCCGTCTCGATCCTCGCCGGACGGCTCGGCGCCACCGTGCGGATCGTGGACGCCGGTCTGGACTGCGACCCGGAGCTGCTTCCCGCGGATGTGGTCGAGCACCGTGTACGCCGGGGCAGCGGGCGGATCGACGTCGAGAACGCGCTCACCCTCGAAGAGGCCGACGCGGCCCTGCGGCTCGGGATGCGGATCGCCGACGAGGAAGCCGACTCCGGCACCGACCTCGTCGTCCTCGGGGACCTGAGCGTCGGCGGGACCACGGTCGCGGCCACCCTCGTCGCCGCCCTGTGCGGCACCGACGCCTCCGTGGTCACCGGGCGCGGTGGACTGCCCATCGACGACCTGACCTGGATGCGCAAGTGCGCCGCGATCCGTGACGCGCTGCGCCGGGCCCGCCCGGTCCTCGGTGACCAGGTGGCCCTCCTCGCGGCGGTCGGCGGCGCCGACGTGGCCGCGATCACCGGCTTCCTGCTCCAGTGCGCGGTCCGCCGTACGCCGGTCATCCTCGACGGCATCGTCTCGGCGGCCTGCGGACTGGTGGCCCAGCGGGCCGCGTTCCGGGCTCCCGACTGGTGGCTGGCCGGGCAGGCCAGCGGCGAACCGGGCCAGGCCAAGGCCCTGGACCGGATGGCGCTCAACCCCGTGCTCGACCACGGCGTCACTGTGGGAGAAGGAACCGGGGCGTTGCTGGCTCTGCCCCTGGTCCAGGCGGCCGCCGCACTCGCGGCGGACCTCCCGGAGCTGGCGGTGCAGGAGCCGAAGGGCTGAGCCGCCGGGCGCGCGGCCCCGCCCCGGGCCACCGCCCGGGACCAGGCCACCCATGGACGGCGGAGCCCCATATCATCGCGTTTCATGGGAGAGGCCCGCTTGACCAGCGCAGACATTGACCCGACCGCCGCACAGGCCGTACGGACCGCCAACACGGCACAGGCATCGAGCAAGGACACGAACAGCAGGAAGGACGGCAGGAAAGACGACAAGAAGGAGGAAGGGGGCGGTCGGGAGACCGGCCGTGGATCCGCCCGCTCACGGCGCAGCGCCGGCTTCGCGGTCTGGTACCTGCGCGCCGTCACCTTCGTCAACTTGCTCAGCGCGGTGTGGCTTTCGCTCGGGCAGGACCTGCGCCGGCACAACACCGCGGACTTCTACACCCCGTACCTGCTCACCGCGGGCTTCGCGTCCGGCCTGTTCTCGATGCTGCTCGCGGTCACCATGGGCCGCCGCAAGCGGGCCGCGTGGATCTTGAACCTGGTCCTCGGCGGCATGCTGCTGCTGGCCTTCGCGGTCGCGGCCTTCGCCCCGTGCACCAGCGGTGAGTTCAACCTCTGCTACCCCGAGTTCCGGGACCACGCCCAGAACTGGATCTCCCTCGCCCTGACCGCGGCCTTCGTCGGCGCCCTCGTCCTGGGCCGCAAGGAGTTCTACGCCAAGGGCGACCGTTCCAACCCCAAGCTGGCCACCGCCGTCGGCGCCGTCGGCCTGCTGCTCACCTCACTGCTCGCCGCGCTGATCGTCGGTGCCTCCAACACCGACCCGGACGCCGCCGACGCCACGTTCCTGGCCCGCTGGCGGTACGGCGTGATGCGGCTGATCACCCTGGAGCCGAACGCCCGCGACTACGCGGCGATCACCACGCCCGGCTGGGTGGACATCGTCATCAACGTCATGTCGACGCTGCTGCTGATCGCCGTACTGCTCGCCGCGTTCCGCTCGCGCCGGGCCGTCGACCCGCTCACCGAGGAGGACGAGGAGAAGCTGCGCGCGCTGCTCGCCAAGCAGGGCGACCGCGACTCGCTCGGCTACTTCGCGCTGCGCCGCGAGAAGTCCGTCATCTGGTCCCCCACTGGCAAGGCCGCCGTCACCTACCGCGTCGTCGGCGGGGTCTCGCTGGCCTCCGGCGACCCGATCGGCGACCCCGAGGCCTGGCCCGGCGCCATCGACCCGTGGCTGGCCGAGGCCCGCGAGCACGGCTGGGTGCCCGCCGTGATGGGCGCGAGCGAGGAGGCCGGCCAGATCTACGCGCGGCACGGCCTGGACGCGCTGGAGCTGGGCGACGAGGCGATCGTCGAGACCGCCGACTTCACTCTGGAGGGCCGTGCCATGCGGACCGTCCGGCAGGCGTTCAACCGCGTCAAGCGGGCCGGCTACACCGTCCGCATCCGCCGCCACGCCGACATTCCGTCCGAGGAGATGGACGAACTGGTGCGCCGCGCCGACGACTGGCGCGACGGCGCCACCGAGCGCGGCTTCTCCATGGCGCTGGGCCGCCTGGGCGACCCCGGCGACGGCCAGTGCGTGATGCTGGAGTGCACCGACGGCAACGGTGACCTGCGCGCCCTGCTGTCCTTCGTCCCGTGGGGCCCCAAGGGCCTGTCGCTGGATCTGATGCGCCGTGACCGCGACTCCGAGAACGGTCTGATGGAGTTCATGGTCATCGAACTCCTGGAACGCTCCAAGGAGATCGGCGTCACACAGGTTTCGCTCAACTTCGCGATGTTCCGTTCCGTCTTCGAGCGGGGGTCCAAGCTCGGCGCGGGTCCGGTGCTGCGCATGTGGCGCTCGCTGCTGAGCTTCTTCTCCCGCTGGTGGCAGATCGAGTCCCTCTACCGGGCCAACGCCAAATACCGGCCAATCTGGGAACCGCGGTTCATGCTCTTCGAGAAGAGCTCCGACCTCCTGCGGATCGGTATCGCGGCGGGTCGGGCCGAGGGCTTCCTGGAGGCTCCCGGGCTGCCGAAGTGGCTGAACCGCAGACATCTGGAGACCAATCGTTGACGGTGTGGACGACCACCCCGCTCCGGCGGTTCGCCCGCCGCGAGTGGGGGCCCCTGTTCTGGACCGTCCGGGACGCCCTCGTACGCGACAAGTGGCGGGCGGCCCCGATGACCGTGGGGGCCGTCTGCCTGACCTCGGTCTTCCAGATCGTGCAGAACACGTCCTGGGGGTTCCAGCCGGTCCAGAACCTCGGGTCGGTCAAGGCCGTCGACCCGCTGTGGCTGGCCCTGCTGCGCACCCCGTTGTCCCTGTTCGTCCCCGCCCTCGACCTGCCGGTGTGGGGAGCCCTCGCCCAAATCCTGCTGGTGTTCGGGATCTCGGAGATCTGCATCGGCTGGTGGCGCACGCTGGTGATCGGTTACGTCGCCACCCTCGCCGGGACGACGTACGCGCGGATCGGGCTCTCGATGGGCCCCGACCATCCCTTCGGCCTGCCGCTGTCCGACCGCATCGTCAACGACACCGGCCCGTCGGCCGCGGTGGTCGGCCTCGCGATCTACGTGTGCTGGCGCTACCGGGCGTACCTGACCGGCGCCGCCGTCATCGCGGTGATGATCGGCGAGGTGCTGGTCAAGGACAACCTGGCGGGCAAGGAGCACCTCGCGGCCATCGCCGCCGTCATGGCGGTGTGCGTGGTCCGCGCCAAGTGGGGCCCAGAACGCTCCCGCAGTCCCCTGGGCCAGCGCCCGCCGCCAGCACCCGCCGCCTGCTCCCGACCCCACTAGACCACTAGACCCAGTGGCGCCCGCGGACCCCACGGACCCCTGGGCCCTTGCGTCGGAGCCGGACGGCAGGACCGCACCCTCGGGGCAGGCCGTACCGTATCGGGGTGACGACAGACCTGGGGCCGTTCGCCCCCACCCGGCACTGGATGCGGGCCCATCCACTCGCCACCGATGCCGTCCTCGCGCTCGGGGCGCTCGTCTCCATGGTCGTCGGCTCCTTCGCCGATCCGCACGGCCCGCACGGGCCCACCTTCGAAACCCAGCCCCCCGAACCGTTCTCCCTGCTGCTGATACTGCTGGGCGCGATCGCCCTGGTGTTCCGGCGCCGGCACACCCGCGCGGTGCTCGCCGTGACCATCGGGCTCTCCCTGCTGGAGCTGACCACCGGCGAGCCCCGGGCCCCCGTCGCCATGTCCGCGGTGATCGCCCTGTACACACTGGCCTCCCGCACCGACCGGCCCACCACGTGGCGGATCGGCCTGCTCACGATGGCGGGACTGACGGGCGTGGCCATGCTGGCCGGTCCGCTGCCCTGGTACGCGCAGGAGAACATCGGCCTCTTCGCGTGGACCGGAATGGCCGCCGCCGCCGGCGACGCGGTGCGCAGCCGGCGGGCGTTCGTCGATGCCATACGGGAGCGGGCCGAGCGGGCCGAACGCACCCGCGAGGAGGAGGCCCGGCGGCGGGTCGCCGAAGAGCGGCTGCGCATCGCCCGGGACCTGCACGACGTGGTCGCCCATCACATCGCCCTGGTCAACGTGCAGGCGGGGGTGGCCGCGCACGTCATGGACAAGCGCCCGGACCAGGCCAAGGAGGCCCTGTCCCACGTCCGGGACGCGAGCCGCTCGGCGCTGAACGAGCTGCGGGCCACCGTCGGGCTGCTGCGGCAGTCCGGTGACCCGGAAGCGCCGACCGAACCGGCCCCGGGGCTGGCCGTACTGGACGAGCTGGTGGGCACTTTCCGGCATGCCGGGCTGCCGGTGAAGGTGATGGTGGAACTGGGCCGGGAACGGGACCCGCTGCCGGCCGCAGTGGACCTCGCGGCGTACCGGGTGATCCAGGAGGCGCTGACCAACGTGCGCAAGCACGCGGGCCCGGAGGTCCGGGCCGAGGTCAGCGTGGTCCGGGTCGGTGCCTCGGTGGAGGTGACCGTGTTGGACGACGGGGGCGCCGGTGCGGACCCCGCGCCCGCCGACCCGCCGCCCGCGGACGACGGCGCGGGCGGCGGCCACGGACTGCTCGGCATGCGCGAACGGGCCACCGCCCTGGGCGGATCCTGCTTCGCCGGCCCCCGCTTCGGGGGCGGCTACCGGGTCCACGCCGTCCTGCCCGTGGTCTAGGACACCGAACCCGGCCACAGCCCTAGGGCGTGCCGGTGCTGGGGCAGACCTGCCGCCAGGCGTCCAGTTCGTACTTCTTCTGCAGGGAGCTGAACTTCAGTTCCTGCGAGCGCGCGCACCACTGTCCGATCGGGGTCTCGTACTCCACGTGGAAGACGGCCTTGCCCGCAGCGATGAACGGGGTGAGGCTCTCGCACTCGTCGTACTGGGCGCACTGCTCGTTGACGGCGAAGTCGAAGTCCCCCAGCAACTGCGCGATCTGGTCGAGGTCGTTCTTGAGCCCGACCGCCAGGCCCCGGTCGTGCGCCAGCTTCGCGATCAGCCGGTTGTACGCCAGCTGGTCGTCGGCGGTGAGCGGGAAGCCCGTCGTGTTGGCGTAGCCGTCCATGTTGTCCGGCTCGATCGCGTCGAAGCCCTTGTCGCGGCACATATCGAACCGCTTCGCGATCAGCGGTTCCAGTGCGGACCGCTGCCGGATGTCCAGCCAGCGCTCGCCCTCCCAGCCGTTGCCCTGGCCGAGCAGCGTCTTCGGGAAGGCCCCGGCGTCGGGCCGGAAGTCCTCCCAGGCGCCGGTGGAGACGTAGCAGACGGTGCGCCGGCCGGCCTTCTTCAGCAGGGCGACCTGCTCCTTGGTGGTGGTGAACCCGTCGACGTCGAACACCGCTGCCTTCACCGAGGTGTCGAGCTTTCCGGTGAGCTGCCACTGCCAGCTGACGCCGGGCTTCGGCTGCCAGCGTTGCCCCGGTGCCGGGGCGGGCTCGGGGGCCGGTTCCTCGTCGTGCGGTGCGGTGGTGCAGGCCGCGAGGAGCAGCAGCGGTACGAGGAGCAGGGGTAGGAAACGCTTCGTCATCCGGCGGACTCCAGGGCGTACGGAAGGGTCCCCCACGGGTGCGCGCCGGTCCCGGGGACGGCGCAGTGCACCGCGGCCCCCCGCTGGCGGGCGAGCTCGGCGGCGGGCGCGCCCGGTGGGACGGCGTACACGAGGTGGCAGAACCGCTGGGCGGGATGGTCGGCCGTCCAGGGCGGCACGGCCGCGTCCCGGTAAGCGTCCCAGGGTCCTTCGAAGGTGACCAGCAGGTCGGCGAGTTCGACGTAGCCGGGGTGCGGATGGACCCCGTGGTTGAGGACGACGGTACGGGCGCCGGCGGCCCGGGCGGCGACCGCGAGCCGCCCGTAGTGGGCCAGCATCGCCGGGTCGGCGCAGGCCTGGTCGAGGAAGGCCCCGTCGGCGCCGTACCAGTCGCGGTGGCGCAGCAGGTCCTGCACCACGGCGGCGTGCGGGCGCCGCCCGTAGTCGGTGTCGGTGTACCCCAGCACGGGCACCCCGGCGTCGCGCAGCCGCTCCGCGACGGCGGCGAACCGTGCGTCGGGGGCCTCCCCCGGCCCGCTGGCCGGGTTGAGGACCACCGAGTGCAGCCGGCCGGCGGAGCGGATCAGCAGCTCCCAGTCCTCGGGCCGGTCGGCGGGGTGCTCGTAGAGGGGCACCAGCAGCATGAGGTCCTTCTTCTCGTACGGGGTCACGTGGTTCACCGGGTCAGCGGTGGGCCGTCGCACGGCCGAGGAGCAGGCAGACGAGCGCGCCCAGCGCGGTGGCGGCCGTGCCCGCCACGAGCAGCTGTACCATCCGCGGCTGCCCCAGCTCCAGCAGCAGCGCGAGGCTCTGGGCGACGGCCGCCGAGGCGCAGACCACGGCCGCCGGCCGGACCGCCCCGAAGGACTGGAGCAGCAGCCCGGTCCACATGACGGCCCCGAGTAGCAGCAGGGTCGCCACCCTGACCCCGGTCAGGCCCGGGGCTCCGGGCCACAGCAGGGTGCCGACCAGCCCGAGGGCCAGCAGCACCACCAGGTACGCGGCGAGGCAGCGGGCCAGCGTGCTGAGCATCCGCAGCCAGAACTGTCGGGGCGAGCGGGCCGCCCGCAGACCGGCGAGGCTCCCGCTGCGGAACCGGTGGAGCAGCCATTCGGCGGGGCCCATGCTGAGGGTGAGCGCCACCGCGGACGGGGCGGCGACGGCCTCGGCGGGGCCCCCGGCGAGCACCTCCCCCAGGGCGGCGTACAGCACGAGCAGGCCGGTGCCGAGACCGAACACCCCGTACGGCACGGAGTCCCCGAGCCGGGGTCCGCGGGGCCCGTACTCCTCCTCGGCGCCGCGCAGCATCCGCCAGCGCACCGCGCCCTCGCCGGGCCTGTGCTGCACCCAGCCCCGGATGCGGCGCACGCCGGCCCGTAGCCCCTCGGCCAGCGGCAGCTCCCGTACCGCGAGCGTGCAGGCGGCCAGCAGGGACACCACCAGCAGGCCCACGCGCACCGGCACGGGCAGGTCGGTGAGCAGGGCGAGCAGCGCCCCCGCCGCCATCGGTGCGAGCGCGGCGAACAGGACGCGTTCCCGGCCGAGGACCAGCAGTACGGTGGCGGCCCCGACGTACAGGGCCTGCCCTGCGGCGAAGGCGTACGAGAACGGCGGACCGCCGGGCACGGTCAGCGCGGCGGCGATGCCGAGCAGGGCACCGGCGGGGGCTCCGACGAGCAGGGTCCGCCCGGCGGCGGCCCGGTCTCCCATGCCCAGCCAGGAGTAGGCGCGGTGGGACAGGGTCTGGTCCCACACCCAGCCGATGAGCGCCCCGGCGAGCAGGGTCAGCGTCCCGGCGGGCAGCCCCAGCCGGTCCTGGGGGCCCTCCAGCAGCGGAGCTCCGAGCACGTACGCGAGACCGGGCAGCGCGAAGATCACCCCGCGCAGCAGGCAGGCGGTGAGGGAGACCCTCCAGGGGTCGGGGGCGCGTTCGGGTTCCGGGAAGGAGCGGGGCACCCGGGCGTAGAGCTCCTCGGCCAGGCCGAAGGAGTCGTGGCGGCCGTAGGTGAGCCGGATGTGTTCGTCGGTCATCCCGTCGGATTCGAGGATGGCGGCGATCTCGTCGGGGTGGACGGCCGCCGCGATGAACCCGTCGAGGCGTTCGGCGAGTTCGTCCATCGGGTCGGCGGCGGGGTCGGGCTCCCCCGGCTCGTTGCGGCGGGGCCGGGGGACGGCGGGCAGCGTGTCGCCGCCGGGGACGCGCAGCCAGAGGGATCCGCTCATCGGCTGCCTCCCGCGGGCTCTCCCTCGGTCACCGCCCGGGGTGCCCCTGTCCGCAGCTGCCCCCAGCGGGCCAGTTCGTGGGACCAGGGGTCCGCGAGCCGCTTGATCCAGTCGTCGCCCGTGCCGACGGGCAGGACGGGCTGGCCCGCGAGTTCCCGGTAGATGTGTCGGAAACCGTCCACCGACTGGTGGAGGGTGAACTTCTCGACCACCCGCTTGCGGGCGAGCCGGCCGAGTTCGGCGCGGCGTTCGCCGTCGCGGAGCAGGGCGAGGGTGGCGCGGGCCATGGTTTCCGGTTCGCGCGGCGGGACCACCAGCCCGGTGTCGCCGACGGCCTCGCGCACCCCGCCGACGTCGGTGGAGACGGTGGTGCGTCCGCAGGACATGGCCTCGATGATGCTGAAGGGGAAGCCCTCGCTGATGCTGGAGAGCATCACGATGCTGCCCGCCGCGTAGGCCTTGGCGACCTCCGCGATGCGGCCCTCGTACGAGATCCCGTCGACCACCCCGAGTTCGGCGGCGAGTTTCTCCAGGCGGAGCTTGTACTCCTCGCAGCCGGCCGGAACCGGGCCGAACAGGCGCAGCCGCAGGGCGGGCAGTTCCGCGCGCATGAACGCGTAGGCGCGGACGAGGGTTTCGAGGTCCTTGATCGGGTCGATGCGCCCGCACCAGCTGAGGGTGGGCACTTCGGGTTCGGGTCCGGCGTCGGGGAAGGCGTACGGGTCGACGCCGTTGTAAACCGTGCGGATGCGGTCGGGGGCGGCGCCGCCGCGCTCCTCCCAGCGCCGGTTGTACTGGTTGCACGGGGTGATCAGGTCGGCCTGCCGGTAGCCCTCGGTGTTGAGCTCGCGGTAGAAGCCGAGCATGAGGGCCTTGACGGGCCAGCGCTGTTCGGCGGTGCGGTAGCCCAGGTAGCGCTCCCGCAGGTAGATGCCGTGCTCGGTGAGCAGGAAGGGCACTCGGTCGAGGTACTTGGCGGCGAGCGCCGGGAGGGTGGCGAGCCCGCTGCTGACGGCGTGCGCGACGCTGTCGGGCGGAATCCTCACGGCGAGCGGCCGCAGGGCGTGTTCGAGCAGGTCGGTGGCGGTGAGCGCGTCGTGGATGGTCGGGGCGGCAGCGGCGGTGACGAGGTCGGGGCGGGTCCAGACGGCCATCAGCAGGCGCAGGACCGATTCGGAGCGCAGGGCCGGGGCGAGGCGGCCGGCCCGGGCGAGTACGGCGAGTTCGTGCAGGGCTTCGGAGAATCCCCCGTGGCCGGGGGCGCCCCCCGCGGTAGCCGGGGGAGGAACCAGCAGGGAGAGCAGGAAGGTTTCGTAGGCTTCGGTGAACCGGCGGTGCGCCCTGCCCCGCAGGCCCGAGCGGCGGCTGCGGCCGGGCGGCGGCCCCCAGAGCGGGACGGCGGTGTGCCGGTAGACGTTGCGCGGCAGCTCCCAGGTGACCGGTTCACGGCCGGAGCCGGTCAGGGCTATGAGGTTGAAGTCGACCTCCGGCATTCCGCGTACCAGCTGGTCGCACCAGGTGCTGACTCCCCCGTGGACATGCGGATAGGTGCCTTCGGTGAGCATGGTGACATGACGCCCATGGCTCATGCGGTGTGTCCCCCAGGACGTTTTTTGTGAGGCTCGTTCGCCTCCGGGAGCGCTTCTGCCGGCTCCAGGCGGGCGTGCGCCCTCGGAAACCGTTCGTTCCTCACGGTTTCCTCCGGGCGCTCGCCCGCCTTCGCCGACGCACTCCCTTCGGCGCACTCGCGCAGGGCTGCGGCCGAGCGGGGGTCGGGGTCCGCTCGGCCTGAAGTAAAGGGCTCGTGCTCCGGGTCAGCTGGGCAGGTTGAGCGTGACCGCGCTCTGGAGCACGTCCGGCGCGGTCCACGCCGAACGGTTGCCGGCGTACGCGGTGCCGAAGTCGGCGGTGCCCAGCAGGAGCTGCTTCTTGGTGCCGTTGGGCGCGGTCACCGGGGCGACGACGCCGGAGGGCGCCTTGACGGTGACGGTGGTTCCGATGCGGTAGGCGGTCACCTTGCCGTCGGACAGGGCCTTGTCCCAGGCCGCCCGGCGGCTGAGCTCGATCCCGGTGTCCTTCATGCTCTCGTTCACGATCGGCGCGCTGGGCGCGTAGAGCGTGCGGTAGGTGTCGAGGACCTGGTTGAGCACCGGGTAGAGCGTGCGGTCCTCGGCCAGGTTGGACTGGTGGACGTAGTGCGGGCGGGGGTCGTTGGCCAGCACGTGGCGCAGGGCGGTCCGCGCCTCGGCCGGGACGATGTGGTCCAGGTAGCCGGTGTTGACGTCGAGCGGGGCCGGCAGGCAGGTGGAGGTCGCGGGGTTGTCCTCGCAGACCCCGCTGCCGCCGTCGGCACGACTGGTGTAGATCCAGTTGTACTCGTCGGCCATCTCCGCGTTGGTGCCCGTGTTGTAGTACACGTTCATCGGATGGCGGGGGACGGTCAGGGCGGCGCCGACCGCCCGCTGCGCGGGCTCGCGCGAGTTGTCGCTGCCGGCCCACTTGACCCCGTTGTCGGCGAGCGCGCCGGCCAGGTTGGGGTTGTCGGTGGTCTGCTGCGGCAGGGTCTTGAGGCCGGAGTGTTCGCCCGTGACGAGTTCGGTGCGGTCGGTGGTGATGCCCTTGGCCGCGGCCCAGTTGTTGTTGTCGCGGATCTGGGCGGAGATCTCGGCGCGGCTCATCCAGTTGATGGCGCCCACCGCGTTCTTCGTGCAGGTCCACGGGTTGGTGGTGGTGTCCTGGACGCAGCCGAGGAAGGGGTGCGTGTAGGTGTGGTTCATCCAGCGGTACTTGGCGCGGTCCGCGACGAGCTGTGCGGTCAGGGCGTCGGTGCCGCCGTTCTCCGCCTTCCATTCCTCGCCGGCGCCGGCATTGAAGAGCATGTCGAGCTTGAAGTTCTTGGAGGTCTGCCACTGCGCCGCGTACTGGGCGTCGGCGGCGCTCATCCGGATCGTGCTCTCCTGGCCCTCGCCGCCCGCACAGGCGTAGTCGCCGGGCGTGCAGTTGAGGTCCTTGCTCCAGCGGGCGTCCGGGGCGAAGACGTCGTCGACGTGGACCGCGAAGTAGCTGCGGCTCTGGCCGAGGTGGACCCCTTGGGTGAGCCAGTCGACGATGCCGCGGGCGAGCAGCCGGAACTGCTGCTGGTACTGGTTGTAGCCGAAGGTGACGACCAGTTCGCTGCGCCCGTCGTGCGCGTACTCGCCGACCAGCGAGGCCCGTCCGCCGTCGACGGGGGCGTCGAGGTAGCTGGTGTAGCCGGTCCGCGGCTTGCCCATGAACCCGTAGCTCTCCGGGACCAGGGCGGAGTTGTCCTCGAAGGCGACCTGGCCGCCGAGGTAGCCGAAGGGGCCCGCCTTGCCTGCGGCGGTGACGGCGGCCTGAACGCCGTCGAGCTGCCCGCTGTAGCCCCCGTTGTCGGTGTACTCCAGGCCCACCCCCGGATGGGCCCAGGTGTACGCGTCAACCTGGCGGACGTTGTAGGTCGTCTCGTACGCGGTGAGGGCGGCCATCTCGGCCGAGCCCTCGCCGAAGGGGTTCTCGTTCGGCAGCACGACGCCCTGGTACTTCGCGCGCGGCCGGCCGTCGACCGTATCGCTGAGGAACCCTGCGTCGATCACCGGGCGGCCCGAGCTGGCCAGCAGGACGCGCGTGTACGGCACTCCGGTGTCGCGGAGTTCGGCGGTGATCGCCTCGACCGAGCTGCCGCCGTCGTCGACGACGAGCACCTTCAGGTCGATGCGCGGCGTCACGACCGCCTGGGCGGTCGCCGCGGGCATTGCCACGGACATCAGCGCTGCCGCGGCCATCGCGGCGGCAGCCCTGTTCATCCGGTTCTTGTGGACCATTTCGGCCTTTCCCCCCGCAGGCATCACTCGACTACGGCCCTGTGGCGGTCAGCCGGGCCGAGGAGGCTCTGTGGAAATCATGCAAAGGGACCCCGCGTCCCCTTGCGAGAGTGGCTCGAGTCTCTCGGACCCCGTCAGGTCCCAAGGGCAAACCTGGAACACAGGCCACAGATGGGTGAACCTGTTGACGTCCTGATCGAACAACTTGCCAAACCTTCGAGTGACGTACGGACCAGTGCGTACGCGTAGGCTCGTTTCTGGTGGCCGTCGGGCCGGAATACGATCGCTACGGATGGCCGTCCACCCACTCGGCCCACAACACAAACGGAAGCGAGACTTCACAACCGTGACTGCTCTGACTCTCAGCACTGCCGGCGCGGCGACGCTGCGCGCCGACGCCCTCGTGGTCGGCGTGGCGAAGGGCCCGAAGGGCCCGGTCGTCGCCGCGGGCGCCGAGGCCGTGGACAAGGCGTACGAAGGAAAGCTCGCCGCCGTGCTCGACGCACTCGGTGCCTCGGGCGCCGAAGGCGAGACCACCAAGCTGCCGGCTCCGGACGGCCTGAAGGTCCCGGTCGTGCTGGCGGTCGGGCTCGGCCCCGTCCCCGAGAAGGACGAGTCGTACGACGAAGAGGCCCTGCGCCGCGCCGCCGGCGCCGCCGCCCGTGCGCTGCACGGCAGCAAGAAGGCCGCCTTCGCCCTCCCGCTCGACGACGCCTCCGCCGTCACGGCCGTCGCCGAGGGCGCGCTGCTCGGCGCGTACGCCTTCACCGCCTACCAGGGCGGCGAGAAGAAGGCCGCCGGCAAGAAGAACGGACCCAAGCAGCCGCTCGCCGAGGTCACCCTGCTGGGTGCCAAGCCGCGCGACAAGGAGCACAAGGCCGCCGTCGAGCGGGCCACGGTCGTCGCGACCGAGGTCAACGTCGCCCGCGACCTGATCAACACCCCGCCGAATGACCTCACCCCCGAGGCCTTCGCCGCGGTCGCCTCCGCGACCGCCAAGGAGCACGGCATCAAGGTCCAGATCCTGGACGAGAAGGCCCTGCTCAAGGGCGGCTTCGGCGGGATCATGGGCGTCGGCAAGGGCTCCGAGAACCCGCCGCGCCTGGTGAAGATCGCCTACACCCACCCCAAGGCGGAGAAGCACCTCGCCTTCGTCGGCAAGGGCATCACCTACGACTCGGGCGGCATCTCCCTCAAGCCGGCCGGCCACAACGAGACGATGAAGTGCGACATGTCCGGCGCCGCCGCCGTGTTCGCCTCCGTCGTCGCCGTGGCCAAGCTGGGCCTCGCGGTCAACGTCACCGGCTGGCTCGCCCTCGCCGAGAACATGCCGTCCGGCTCCGCCACCCGCCCCGGTGACGTACTGCGCATGTACAGCGGCAAGACCGTCGAGGTCCTGAACACGGACGCCGAGGGCCGCCTCGTCCTCGGTGACGCGCTGACCAAGGCCTCCGAGGAGAACCCGGACGCGATCGTCGACGTCGCCACCCTGACCGGCGCCATGGTGCTGGCCCTGGGCAACCGGACCTTCGGCATCATGGCCAACGACGACGCCTTCCGCACCTCGATCCACGAGATCGCCGAGGAGGTCGGCGAGGCGTCCTGGCCGATGCCGCTCCCCGCCGACCTGCGCAAGGGCATGGACTCCCCCACCGCCGACATGGCCAACATGGGCGAGCGCATGGGCGGCGGCCTGGTGGCCGGCCTCTTCCTCCAGGAGTTCGTGGGCGAGGGCATCACCTGGGCGCACCTCGACATCGCGGGCCCGGCCTTCCACGAGGGCGCGCCGTACGGCTACACCCCCAAGGGTGGCACCGGCTCGGCCGTACGCACCCTGGTGCGGCTGGCCGAGCGTACGGCCACGGGCGACCTGGGCTGACGTACCACATGTGACGCGTGACGCATCCCGGGGCCTCGATGATCAGTCCATCGAGGCCCCGGGGTCGTTCACCCACAACGAAATCCGTAGGTTTCTACGCCTCGGTAACCCCTCGTCCGGGCAGAACGGCCCGTCACAGTCCGGGCCCGGCGTCCCGCGTTCCCCCGACAAATGCGAAGATGGGTTCTCGGCAGGACAGGGCCCCCACCACAGGGCCGAAGAATCAAGCGGCCGATTACCAGCCGCCGCCCGGTCACAGAGGACCGGTGCCCGGCGCACATGCATGGAGGACGTGACGTGGCGAACGACGCCAGCACCGTTTTCGACCTAGTGATCCTCGGCGGTGGCAGTGGCGGTTACGCCGCGGCTCTGCGCGCATCCCAGCTGGGTCTGGACGTTGCCCTGATCGAGAAGAACAAGCTCGGCGGCACCTGCCTGCACAACGGCTGCATCCCCACGAAGGCCCTGCTGCACGCGGGCGAGATCGCGGACCAGGCGCGCGAGGCCGCCCAGTTCGGCGTGAAGACCACCTTCGAGGGCATCGACATCGCGGGTGTCCACAAGTACAAGGACGAGATCATCTCGGGCCTGTACAAGGGTCTGCAGGGCCTGGTCGCCTCCCGCAAGGTGACCTACATCGAGGGTGAGGGCCGCCTTTCCTCGCCGACCTCCGTCGACGTGAACGGCCAGCGCATCCAGGGCCGCCACGTCCTGCTGGCGACCGGCTCCGTGCCGAAGTCGCTGCCGGGCCTGAACATCGACGGCAACCGCATCATCTCCTCGGACCACGCGCTGGTCCTGGACCGCGTGCCCGAGTCCGCGATCGTCCTGGGCGGCGGCGTGATCGGCGTCGAGTTCGCGTCGGCGTGGAAGTCCTTCGGCTCCGACATCACCGTGATCGAGGGCCTCAAGCACCTCGTCCCGGTCGAGGACGAGAACAGCTCGAAGCTGCTGGAGCGCGCGTTCCGCAAGCGCGGCATCAAGTTCAACCTCGGCACCTTCTTCGACAAGGCCGAGTACACCGAGACCGGCGTGCGCGTCACGCTGGCCGACGGCAAGACCTTCGAGGCCGAGGTGCTGCTGGTCGCGGTCGGCCGCGGCCCGGTCTCGCAGGGCCTGGGCTACGAGGAGCAGGGCGTCGCGATGGACCGCGGCTACGTCCTGGTCGACGAGTACATGCAGACCAACGTGCCGACCATCTCGGCCGTCGGTGACCTCGTTCCGACGCTGCAGCTCGCGCACGTCGGCTTCGCCGAGGGCATCCTGGTCGCGGAGCGTCTGGCCGGTCTCAAGACCGTCCCGATCGACTACGACGGTGTGCCGCGCGTCACGTACTGCCACCCCGAGGTCGCCTCGGTCGGCATCACCGAGGCCAAGGCCAAGGAGATCTACGGCGCGGACAAGGTCGTGGCCCTGAAGTACAACCTGGCGGGCAACGGCAAGAGCAAGATCCTGAAGACCGCGGGCGAGATCAAGCTCGTCCAGGTCAAGGACGGTGCCGTGGTCGGCGTCCACATGGTCGGTGACCGGATGGGCGAGCAGGTCGGCGAGGCCCAGCTGATCTACAACTGGGAAGCCCTGCCGGCCGAGGTCGCGCAGCTCATCCACGCGCACCCGACCCAGAACGAGGCCATGGGCGAGGCCCACCTGGCCCTGGCCGGCAAGCCGCTGCACGCACACGACTAATCGTCACGGGCGCGACGACCACTACCGCACTTTCGTAAGGAGCAACTGAAACCATGTCGGTTTCCGTAACCCTTCCGGCGCTCGGAGAGAGCGTCACCGAGGGCACTGTCACCCGCTGGCTGAAGGCCGAGGGCGAGCGCGTCGAGGCCGACGAGCCGCTGCTCGAGGTCTCGACCGACAAGGTCGACACCGAGATCCCGTCGCCCGTGTCCGGCATCCTGGCCTCCATCAAGGTCGCCGAGGACGAGACCGTCGAGGTCGGCGCCGAGCTGGCCGTCATCGACGACGGTTCGGGCGCGGCTGCCGCGCCGGCCGTCGAGACGGTCGTCGCCGAGGTTCCGGCCGCGCCGGCCCCGGTCGCCGAGGCCCCTGCCGCCCCGGCACCGGTCGCCGAGGCCCCCGCTGCCGAGGCCCCCGCTGCTGCGGCCCCCGCCGCCGGCACGGACGTCGTTCTCCCCGCCCTGGGCGAGAGCGTCACCGAGGGCACCGTCACCCGCTGGCTGAAGCAGGTCGGCGAGTCCGTCGAAGCCGACGAGCCGCTGCTTGAGGTCTCCACGGACAAGGTCGACACCGAGATCCCGGCCCCGGTCTCCGGCACGCTGCTGGAGATCCTGGTCGGCGAGGACGAGACCGCCGAGGTCGGCGCCCGTCTGGCCGTCATCGGCGTCGCCGGCGCCGCTCCGGCCGCCGCTCCGGCTCCGGCCGCTGCCGCCCCGGTGGCCGCGCCGGCCCCGGTTGCCGCCCCGGCTCCGGTTGCCGCCCCGGCTCCGGTTGCCGCTCCGGCTCCGGTTGCTGCTCCGGCTCCCGCTGCCCCGGCTCCGGTCGCTGCTGCCCCGGCTCCGGTGGCCGCTCCGGCTGCCCCGGCCCCCGTGGCCGCGCCGGCCGCCCCCGCCGCCGCGGTCACGACCGGTGACGAGGGCGCGTACGTGACCCCGCTGGTGCGCAAGCTCGCCTCGGAGTCCGGCGTCAACCTGTCCTCGGTCTCGGGCACCGGTGTCGGTGGCCGCATCCGCAAGCAGGACGTCCTGGCCGCCGCCGAGGCCGCCAAGGCCGCCGCTGCCGCCCCGGCTCCGGCCGCCGCCGCCCCGGCCGCCGCCGCCAAGGCCCCGGCCGCGGTGTCCGAGCTGCGCGGTCAGACCGTCAAGATGACCCGCATGCGCAAGGTCATCGGCGACAACATGATGAAGGCGCTGCACTCGCAGGCTCAGCTCAGCTCCGTGGTCGAGGTGGACATCACCAAGATCATGAAGCTGCGCGAGCAGGCCAAGGCGTCCTTCCTGGCCCGTGAGGGCGTCAAGCTCTCGCCGATGCCGTTCTTCGTCAAGGCCGCGGCCCAGGCGCTGAAGGCCCACGCGGTCGTCAACGCCCGGATCAACGACGACGAGGGCACCATCACCTACTTCGACTCGGAGAACATCGGCATCGCCGTGGACTCCGAGAAGGGCCTGATGACCCCGGTCATCAAGGGTGCCGGTGACCTCAACCTGGCGGGCATCTCCAAGGCGACCGCCGACCTGGCCGCCAAGGTCCGGGGCAACAAGATCACGCCGGACGAGCTGTCGGGCGCGACCTTCACCATCAGCAACACCGGCTCGCGCGGTGCGCTGTTCGACACGGTCATCGTGCCCCCGAACCAGGTCGCCATCCTGGGCATCGGTGCCACGGTCAAGCGCCCGGTGGTCATCGAGACCCCCGAGGGCACCGTCATCGGCGTCCGTGACATGACGTACCTGACCCTGTCCTACGACCACCGCCTGGTGGACGGCGCGGACGCGGCCCGGTACCTCTCGGCCGTCAAGGCGATCCTCGAAGCCGGCGAGTTCGAGGTCGAGCTCGGCCTCTGAGGCTGACGCCGCACCGGCAGCCACGCGCACGGCGCCCCCGCCCGAACCACTTCGGGCGGGGGCGCCGTCGTCTTACCCTGGTTGATCCAATGTGACATCGCGGGGGGCGTCGTATGACACGTGCACGGATAACAGATCTCGTCGTGGTGCTGCCGGGCATCATGGGAAGCCGGCTGGCGGACGCCGACGGCAGAGCCGTCTGGGACCTGTCGGGCGGCGCCCTGTTACGGGGCCTGCGCACCTTCGGGGCCTCCCTGGACACCCTCCGCCTGCCGAAGGACATCGGCGACGCGGACCCCGGCGACGGCATCGTCCCCGTGGGCCTGATGCCCGACCTGCACGTCGTCCCCGGCATCTGGCACCCGGTGGACGGCTACACGGATCTGCTGCGCTGGCTGGAGCGGCACTTCACGCTGTCCGTGTCGGACAACCTCCTCACCTTCCCGTACGACTGGCGGCTGTCCTGCCGCCACAACGCCGAGCGCCTCAAGGGCCGGATCGACCTGGAGCTGGAACGCTGGCGGGCCTCGGCCCCCGAGCGCCGCGAGGCCCGGGTGGTCTTCCTGTGCCACTCGATGGGCGGGCTCATCGCCCGGCACTACGTGGAACGCCTCGGCGGCCACGAGATCACCCGCCGCCTGATCACCCTGGGGACCCCGCACCGGGGCTCCCCGCTGGCCCTGGCCCACCTGGTCAACGGCGAGCGCGTCCTGGGGCTCGACCTCGGCCCCTTCGCCCGTAGCCTGCCGTCCCTGCACCAGCTGGCCCCCGACTACGCCTGCATGACCGGCCCCGGCGGCCTCGCGCACGCCCGCGACCTTCCCGGGCTGCCGGGCGTGGACCCGGCCCTGCTGGCGGACGCGGCCCGCTTCCACGCGGACCTGCGCAGCGCCCCGCCCCGGGCGGAGCTGCACGCGGTCTTCGGCGTCGGCCAACCCACGGCGACGACCGCCCACTACGCCGACGACCGCCTGCTGCTCGACGTCGGCGACGGCGACGGCGACGGCGACGGCGACGGCGACGGTACGGTCCCCCGCCGCGCGGCCCTCCCGACGGACGCGGCCGGCGACGACCTCGCGGGGACCGGATCCGGCACCCCGTACGAACAGCACGGTTCCCTACAGAACAATTGGGGCGTACGGAACGCCCTGTGGGGCCTACTGGGCCACACGCCCCCGGTCCCCCGGGACGAGGAACCCCTCGCCGCCCTCCTGGGCGTCGAGGCGCCCGCCCTGCTGGCCGCCGGGACCCCGTACGAGGTCACGGTCACGGCCCCCCACGACCACCTGCTCCTCACGGCGGAGCTCTGCCCGGCGGACGGCAACCGAGCGGCGCCCCGCACCCTGCACAGCCTGGGCGGGGGCCGCTACCGCGCCGCCTTCCCGCCGCCGGAGCAGGGCGCGTACCGACTGTCGGTGGGCCGGCTGACGGCCCTGACCCTGGTGGCCGACCGGTGACCCGGCCCGGGCGAGTAACGCGTCCGTCCGGAGCCCCTTGTAACCAGCCTCACCCGGCGCCCCAGACCGGGAACGCATCCCGAGGGCCCACTCGGCCGTATTGTCTACGCATCGAAGCCATGCGCGCCCCACAGGAGATGAAGCCCCGATGATCACCCCACCCGTCGTGCACTCGCTGCGCGAGCAGATCCGCGAGCACATCGTGGAGGGGATCGTCAGCGGGCGCTGGAAGCCCGGCGAGCGGATCGTCGAGCGGCGGATCGCCGTCGAGCTCGAAGTCAGCCAGACGCCCGTCCGGGAGGCGCTGCGCGAGCTGGAGACGCTGCGGCTGATCGAGTCGGCGCCGAACAAGGGCGTCCGCGTACGGAACCTGTCGGCGGCCGACCTGGAGGAGATCTACCCGGTCCGGGCCGGCCTGGAGCAGATCGCGGCCGAGCTGGCCGCGCCCCGGCTGGCAGCCGACTGTTCGGCGCTGGAGCCGCACGTGGCGGCCCTGTGGGAGGCGGACCACGCCGAGGACGGAACCGCGCAGGTGAGGCACACCGTCGGGTTCCACCGGGAGCTGGTGCGGGCGGCCGGCAACAGCGTGCTGCTGCACACCTGGGAGAGCCTGGGCATCGAGGTCTTCACGGCGCTGTCGATCCGCTGGCTCGGTACCGTCCAGAAGTCGTACGCGGAGGAGCACGCGGCCCTCGTGGAAGCGTTCCGCAACCAGGATCCGGAGATCGGGCTGCTGGTGAAACGGCATGTCCTGGGGTGCGCACCGCGCGCCTGACGGGCCTTTCCGTCCCGATTTGCCCGGCACCGGGTGCCCATTTTCATGGCACCCGGTGCCGACTTTCGCCAGATGGCCATTTCTTCGCCGCATTCATTTGATCGATCATCGATCAGCGATTTACAGTCGACGGTGGACCCCACCGGGTCCACCGACCCTGTCCTGCCCGTCAGGGATTTTTCACCACCTCTCCTTTGTCCGGAAGGCGGCGCACACCGATGTCCGACCCCGTAGGAAAGCTTCCGAGCGAGCTCGATCAGCTCCCGGACCGCGACACCGAGGAGACCGCCGAATGGGCGGCCTCCCTCGACGCCGTCGCCAAGGCCGCCGGTACGCGCCGCGCCGAATACCTGCTCCGCCGCACCCTCCAGCACGCCGAAGCCGCCGGCCTCGCCCTGCCGAAACTGCTGGAGACGGACTACGTCAACACCATCCCCACCGCCTCGGAGCCGGAGTTCCCCGGTGACGAGGCGATGGAAGCCAAGATCACCGCGTGGAACCGCTGGAACGCGGCCGCCATGGTGACCCGCGGTTCCAAGTACGGCGTCGGCGGCCACATCGCCACCTTCGCCTCGGCCGCCTGGCTCTACGAGACCGGCTTCCAGCACTTCTTCCGCGGGAAGGAGGCCGACGGTTCGGGCGACCAGCTCTACATCCAGGGCCACGCCTCCCCCGGCATCTACGCCCGCGCCTTCCTCGACGGGCGCATCTCCGAGCAGCAGCTCGACAACTTCCGCCAGGAGTCCGGCGGCAACGGCCTGCCGTCCTACCCGCACCCGCGGCGCCTGCCGTGGCTGTGGGAGTTCCCCACGGTCTCCATGGGCCTCGGCCCGCTCTCCGCGATCTACCAGGCACGCTTCAACCGCTACCTGCAGAACCGCAGCATCAAGGACACCGCCAACTCGCACGTCTGGGCCTTCCTCGGCGACGGCGAGATGGACGAGCCCGAGTCGACCGCCGCCCTCGCCCTGGCCTCGCGCGAGCAGCTCGACAACCTGACCTTCGTCATCAACTGCAACCTGCAGCGCCTCGACGGTCCGGTCCGCGCCAACTTCCGCGTGGTCCAGGAGCTGGAGGCCCAGTTCCGCGGCGCCGGCTGGAACGTCATCAAGACCCTGTGGGGTTCCGCCTGGGACGAGCTCTTCCAGCTCGACACCACGGGCGCCCTGGTACGCCGCCTGCGCGAGGTACCGGACGCGCAGTTCCAGACGTACGCGACCCGCGACGTGGCCTACATCCGCCAGCACTTCTTCGGTGTCAACGCCGAGCTCGTGCAGCTGGCCGGCGTGCTCTCCGACGCGAAGATCGCCGAGTGCTTCCACACCTCCCGCGGCGGGCACGAGCCCCGCAAGGTCTACGCCGCGTACAAGGCCGCCCTGGAGCACAAGGGTGCGCCGACGGTCATCCTCGCGCAGACCGTCAAGGGCTACACGCTGGGCGCCGGGTTCGAGTCGAAGAACGCGAACCACCAGATGAAGAAGCTGACGATCGACGAGTTCAAGAGCATGCGCGACAAGCTCGGACTCCCGATCCCCGACAGCGCCTTCGCCGACGGGCAGGTCCCCTACGGCCACCCGGGCGCGGACAGCCCCGAGGTCCGGTACCTGAACGAGCGCCGCGCGGCCCTCGGCGGCCCGGCCCCGGCCCGCACGGTCCACCACGTGGCCCTGCCGGCCCCGGCCGAGCGCTCCTTCGCCCCGCTGATCAAGGGCTCCGGCAAGCAGGAGATGGCCACCACGATGGCCTTCGTCCGGCTCGTCAAGGACCTGATGCGGGACAAGGAGACCGGCAAGCGCTGGGTTCCGATCGTCCCCGACGAGGCCCGCACCTTCGGCATGGAGTCCCTGTTCCCGTCGGCCGGCATCTACTCGCCGCTGGGCCAGACGTACGAGCCCGTCGACCGCGACCAGCTCATGTACTACAAGGAAGCCAAGGACGGCCAGATCCTCAACGAGGGGATCACCGAGGCCGGCGCCATGGCCGACTTCATCGCCGCCTGTACGTCGTACGCGACGCACGGCGAGCCGATGATCCCGTTCTACATCTTCTACTCGATGTTCGGCTGGCAGCGCACCGCCGACCAGATGTGGCAGCTCGCCGACCAGCTCGGCAAGGGCTTCATCGTCGGCGCCACCGCCGGCCGCACCACGCTGACCGGTGAGGGCCTCCAGCACGCGGACGGCCACTCGCACCTGATCGCGTCCACGAACCCGGCGTCGCTCAACTACGACCCGGCCTTCGCGTACGAGATCGCGGTGATCGTCAAGGACGGCCTGCGCCGCATGTACGGCGAGCAGCCGGAAGACGTCTTCTACTACCTCACCGTCTACAACGAGCCGAAGGTGCAGCCCGCGATGCCCGAGGGCGTCGAGGAAGGCATCCTCAAGGGCCTGTACCGCTTCAACACGGCGGCCGACCTGGCCGGGGCCGCCCCGGCCGCCGACGCCCCGAAGGTCCAGCTGATGGCCTCGGGCACGGCGATCCACTGGGTGCTGGAGGCGCAGCAGCTGCTCGCCGCCGACTGGAACGTGGCCGCCGACGTCTGGTCCGCCACCTCCTGGGGCGAGCTGCGGCGCGAAGCGCTGGAGTGCGACGAGGCCCTGCTGCGCGGCGAGGAGCGGACCCCGTACGTCACCCGCGTACTGGACGGCGCCCCCGGCCCGGTCCTGGCGGTTTCCGACTGGATGCGCCAGGTCCCGGACCAGATCAGCCAGTGGGTTCCGCAGGACTACACCTCGCTGGGCACGGACGGCTTCGGCCTGTCCGACACCCGCGAGGGCGCCCGTCGCCACTTCGGCGTCGACGCGCAGTCGATCGTGGTGGCCGCGCTGGCCCAGCTCGCCCGCCGCGGCGAGGTACCGGCGTCGTCCGTCAAGGAGGCGCGCGAGCGCTACGGCCTGTAGGGCCGGCGCGAGCGAGTCGTGACCGTGAGGCGGTCCGCCCCCGTGGGGTGGACCGCCTCACGCGTTTCCAGGGGCCCGAAGGGTCCGAGGGGTTGCGGGGGTCCGAGGGGTGCGGGGGTCCGGGGGTTGCGGGAATGCGGCCGGGCGGGGGTCGCACACCGGCCTTTCCCCGTGTTCGCAGTGGCGGCGCGGGGGCGGACCCGTGATGCTGGACCCGTGATGGACGAGACGGAGTTCTGGGAGATCGTCGACCGTACCCGCGAGGCCGCCGAGGGCGACCCCGAGGAGCACGCCGAACTGCTCGTGGAGCGGCTGGTGCAGCTCGACCCGGACTCCGTCCTGGACTTCGCCCGTCACTTCGAGTCCCGGTACAACCGGGCGTACACGTGGGACCTGTGGGGTGCGGCCTGGGTGCTGCTCGACGGCGCGAGCGACGACGCGTTCGACTACTTCCGGTGTTGGCTGATCGGCCAGGGCCGGGAGGTCTTCGAGGGCGGGGTGCACGACCCCGACGCGCTCGCGGAGCTCCTGGGGGAGTTCGACGAGGAGATCGACGGGGACGGCGAGGAGCTCGGGTACGCGGCCGACGAGGCGTACGAGCAGCTGACGGGAGCGGTGGCCCCGGACCTGGGGATTCCGTTGCAGGCGGCGGAGCCGGAGGGCACCCCGCTGGACTTCGAGGACGAAGCCGTGCTCGCGGAGCGCTTCCCCCGGCTGTGGGACCGCTTCAGGGGCTGAGACCGCTCAGTAGTGCGTGCCGCCGTCGATCCGGATCTCGGTACCAGTGATGAAGGCACCGTCCTCGGAGCCCAGCATGGCCACGACGCCGGCGACCGTCTGCGGGCCGGCGAAGCCCTGGCCGATGGCGGGGGCGAGCTTGGCGAACAGGCTCCAGTCGGTGTCCTCGGGGAGCCCGGGGCCGGAGCCGGTGGTCATGCCGCTCTCGATGGAGCCGGGCGCGACGGCGACGAAGCGCAGGCCCTGCTTGCTGTACTCGGCGGCCAGCGCGTGGGTCATGGACTGGATGCCGCCCTTGCTGGCCGCGTACGCGGACATGTACGGGTGGGCGAAGGACGCGGAGGTGGAGCTGAAGTTCACGACGACCGGCTGGTCGCCCTCCAGCAGTGCCGGGAGTGACTCGCGGATCATCAGGAACGTGCCGGTGAGGTTGACCGATATGACCTCGTTCCACAGGTCGAGCGTGGTCTGGTGGGTGTGCGCGGAGCGCAGGATGCCCGCCGCGTTGACCAGTACGTCGAGCCCGTGCCCGCCGAGGGCCTCGACCGCGGCGGCGACGCCGGCCCGCACGGCCGCCTCGTCGGATATGTCGAGGACGGCGGTGGTGAGCCGGTCCGCGTGCCCGTCGGCGAGGGCCTGCTCGGCAGTCGCCTTCAGGCCCGCCTCGTTCACGTCCGCGGTGTGGACGCGACCGCCTTCGGCGAGGATGCGGTGGACGGTGGCCCGGCCGATGCCGGAGCCGCCGCCGGTGATGAGGACCCGACGTCCTTCGTAACGGTTCATGGCGCGAGCGTACCGGTGCGCTGGCGCGTTTTGCCAGAGTGTCAAAGAATGCAATCACGCCGGGACCGAAGGGTACGCTTCACCCGTGAGATCCCCTCGCCCGTACTCTCCCCTGGCCGGCCCCGGAGCCCAGTCGCTGACCGAGCGCCGCAAGGCCGCCACCCAGCTCGACATCGCCCGCGCGGCCTGCGCGCTCTTCGCCGAGCACGGCCCCGACGGCACCACCGCCGAGGACATCGCGCACCGCGCCGGCGTGGCGCTGCGTACGTTCTACCGCTACTTCCGCAACAAGCAGGAGGCCGTGGCCCCGCTGCTCTCGGTCGGCGGAGAGGCCTGGCGGGGACTGCTCGCGCAGGAGGCCCCCGGGACCCCGCTCGCCGAAGCACTGGAGCGCGCCGTCACGCGTTCGCTCAGCGACTCGCAGGCCGTGGAGGAGGGCCTGGCGGTGACCCGCGGGCTGCTCCGTGCTGCGGCGACCGACCCGGCCCTGCGCGCGGTCTGGTACCGCGTGAACCAGGACTCCGAGGAGCAACTGGTCCCGGTGATCGCCCGGCTGGCCGGGGAGGGCGCGGACCCCCTGGGGATCCGCCTGCTGGCAGCGGCGGCCACGGACGCCATCCGCATCTCGCTGGAACTCTGGTCCACCACCGACGCCCCGGTTTCGGGTGCCGGCTCCCCCGCCGAACTCGCGGTCCGCTGCCTGCGCGAACTGACGGGTGCGATGGAGCTGCTGCGCTGAGGCCCCGGCAGCGGCCGAGTCCCGCGCCGGCCGGCAAACGGCGGAGCCCCGCCCCTCTCCGAGGAGAGGGGCGGGGCTCCGGCAGATCGGCAGACCAGCGGCCGGCTTAGAGGTCGAAGTAGAGCTCGAACTCGTGCGGGTGCGGACGCTGGGCGATCGGGGCGATCTCGTGCGTGCGCTTGTAGTCGATCCAGGTCTCGATCAGGTCCGGGGTGAAGACACCGCCGGCCAGGAGGTACTCGTGGTCCTCCTCCAGGGCCTTGAGCACGTCCTCCAGGCTGGTCGGGACCTGCGGGACGTTCGCGTGCTCGTCGGGCGAGAGCTCGTAGAGGTCCTTGTCGATCGGCTCCATCGGCTCGATCTTGTTCTTGACGCCGTCGAGGCCGGCCAGGAGCAGGGCCGAGAACGCCAGGTACGGGTTCGAGGACGGGTCCGGGGCGCGGAACTCGACGCGCTTGGCCTTCGGGTTCGAGCCCGTGATCGGGATGCGCATCGCGGCGGAGCGGTTGCGCTGCGAGTACACCATGTTGACCGGCGCCTCGAAGCCCGGCACCAGGCGGTGGTAGGAGTTCACCGTCGGGTTGGTGAACGCGAGCAGCGACGGGGCGTGCTTGAGGATGCCGCCGATGTAGTAGCGCGCGGTGTCCGACAGGCCCGCGTAGCCGGCCTCGTCGTAGAACAGCGGGTCGCCGTTCGCCCACAGCGACTGGTGCACGTGCATGCCCGAGCCGTTGTCACCGAAGATCGGCTTCGGCATGAAGGTCGCGGTCTTGCCGTTGCGCCAGGCGACGTTCTTCACGATGTACTTGAAGAGCATCAGGTCGTCGGCCGCGGCGAGCAGCGTGTTGAACTTGTAGTTGATCTCGGCCTGGCCGCCGGTGCCGACCTCGTGGTGCTGGCGCTCGACCTGGAGGCCCTGGGCGTCCAGTTCGAGGGAGATCTCGGCGCGCAGGTCGGCGAAGTGGTCGACCGGGGCGACCGGGAAGTAACCGCCCTTGTAGCGGACCTTGTAGCCGCGGTTGTTCTCCTCGGAACCGGTGTTCCAGGCGCCGGCCTCGGAGTCGATGTGGTAGAAGCCCTCGTTCGCGGTGGTCGCGAAGCGCACGCTGTCGAAGATGTAGAACTCTGCCTCGGGACCGAAGTACGCGGTGTCGGCGATGCCGGTGGAGGCGAGGTACGCCTCGGCCTTCTTCGCGATGTTGCGCGGGTCGCGGCTGTACGCCTCACCCGTGATCGGGTCGTGGATGAAGAAGTTGACGTTCAGCGTCTTGTCGCGGCGGAACGGGTCCAGGCGCGCGGTCGTGATGTCGGCGCGCAGAGCCATGTCGGACTCGTGGATCGCCTGGAAGCCGCGGATCGAGGAGCCGTCGAAGGCGAGCTCCTCCGCCGGGTCGAACGCCCGCGCCGGGATGGTGAAGTGCTGCATCACACCAGGCAGGTCACAGAAGCGGACGTCGACGAACTTGACGTCGTTCTCCTCGATGTACTGCTTCACTTCGTCGGCGTTCTGGAACATCCAACTCCTCCTACTCCCGACCCCGGGGCAGGGCGGGCTTTTTATAGCTCGTGGTGCGTCAGTGCGGTGCCGCACGCTGACCCGACCATAAGCAGACGGGATTTCTCAAGCATGACCCATTTGTTTCGCACAAGTTAACCAGGGTCCCGACGGATCGTCGTGGAACCGCCCGGGTACCGTGGTGGGGTGGACAACAGGCAAGCAATCGGATCCTGGCTCTCCGGCCCCCGCGCAGCCGCCGAGGACATGGGCGTCGACTTCGGCTACCCGGGCCAGCGGCTCGGTCTGCCCCAGCAGGGCTCCGGTTCCGCGGCCCGGTTCGGCCGGCGCCTCGGTGGTGTCGCCATCGACTGGATCGGCTGCCAGGTGATCGCATACGGGCTGATCACGGGCGGCAACGCGGCCGCGACGGGCAACTGGACGCTGGTGCTCTTCGTGGCGCTGAGCATCCTCACCCTCGGCACCGTGGGCTTCACCCCCGGAAAGCGGATCGTGGGCCTGCGGGTCGTCTCGGAGGACGGCGGGCGCCTCGGCTTCGGCCGGGTGGTGCTGCGCACGGTGCTGCTCGCCCTGGTCGTTCCGGCGCTGATCTGGGACCGTGACGGCCGCGGCCTGCACGACAGGGTGGCACGCGCCGTCCAGGTGAGGATCTGACCGGTACGCACGACGGACCGGCACGCACGACATGCGCGCACGACACAGGGGCGCCCCCGAAGCCATCCGGCTCGGGGGCGCCCCTTCGCTTATGTGGGTTTTCCGTATCTCCGTACAGGAGTCGTATACGAAAAGCCGGTCAGCGCATCTTTCCGCCGCGCGGCATCCGCATGCCCTTGGGCATCGGGCCCTTCGGCAGCGGCATGTTGCTCATGAGGTCACCCATGGCGCGCAGCTTGTCGTTGACCTGGGTGATCTGCGGGCCGGACAGCACGCGCGGCAGCTTGAGCAGCGTGGTGCGCAGATTCTTCAGCGGCACCTCGCCCTCGCCGGTGCCGACGATGAAGTCGTGGACCGGGATGTCGGGCATGATCCGGGCCAGCTTCTTCTTCTCGGCGGCGAGCATCGGCTTGAGCCGGTTCGCGTTGCCCTCGGCGATCAGTACGACGCCGGCCTTGCCCACGGCCCGGTGGACGATGTCCTGGCTCCGGTTCATCGCGACGGCCGGGGTGGTCGTCCAGCCCCGTCCCACGTTGTCCAGTACGGCCGCGGCCGCGCCCGGCTGTCCCTCCATCTGCCCGAAGGCAGCCCGCTCGGCCCGTCGTCCGAAGACGATCGCCATCGCGAGGAACGCCACCAGGAAGCCCAGGATGCCCAGGTAGACCGGGTGGTCGATCAGGAAGCCGATCGCAAGAAAGACACCGAAGGTGACGATTCCCACGCCCGCGACGATCAGACCGACCTTCGGGTCGGCCTTGCGCGTCATCTTGTACGTCAGGGCGATCTGCTTCAGTCGCCCGGGGTTCGCAGCAGTCTCTGCGTTTGACTTCCTCGCCATACAGCGAAGTTTACGTGGCCTGCGGAGGACGGGTCGCCGCGGCCTCGAGTACGTGCTCGGTTTCGACCCGGTCCTTGGCCCTGCGACGGTCTTCGAGGACCGCCGTCCACGCGTTGCGGCGGGCGCCGCTCATGAGCAGCGACTCGATGCCCCGGAAGGCGTCGGTGAACGACGGAATGGCAATGGCGCGTACGGGCGCGGCCTGCATGATGTCGATCCCTTTCACGGTGCTCACGTCGGTCTGGGTGCACGGCGGGGTGTCGCAGCGGTGCGCGACGGCGTGTGCGGTGCGTGGACCCATCGTTACTGACTGGTGTTACCAGGGCGTGACCGATCGGTCAAACGGTGATGAAACATTTACGCGGCCCGCCGGGCTCTTCGTTACGAAGAAGAGCCTAGGGGCCGCGTCCATGCGGTGTTACTCGTTGGTAAGACTTTGTGCGTGAGTTCACACAGTCCACCGGGTAGCGCGCGTCACACGGTCGCGCGCTTCTCCATCGCCTGCTGGTAGAGACGACCGGCACGGTACGAGGACCGCACCAGCGGCCCGGACATCACACCGGAGAAGCCGATCTCCTCGGCCTCCTGCGCCAGCTCCACGAACTCGGCCGGCTTCACCCAGCGCTCCACGGGGTGGTGCCGCGGCGAGGGCCGCAGGTACTGCGTGATGGTGATGAGCTCGCAGCCCGCCTCGTGGAGGTCCTTCAGCGCCTGCGAGACCTCCTCGCGCTCCTCGCCCATGCCGAGGATCAGGTTCGACTTGGTGACCAGGCCGTACGCACGCGCCTTGGTGATCACGTCGAGCGAGCGCTCGTAGCGGAAACCGGGACGGATCCGCTTGAAGATCCGCGGCACCGTCTCCACGTTGTGCGCGAAGACCTCGGGGCGGGAGGCGAAGACCTCCTCCAGCAGCTCCGGGACCGCGTTGAAGTCGGGGGCGAGCAGCTCGACCTTGGTGTGGCCGCCCTCGCGACCCGCCGTCTGCTCGTGGATCTGGCGCACGGTCTCGGCGTACAGCCAGGCGCCGCCGTCCGCCAGGTCGTCGCGCGCGACGCCGGTGATGGTGGCGTAGTTCAGGTCCATCGTGACGACGGACTCGCCGACGCGGCGCGGCTCGTCCCGGTCCAGGGCCTCGGGCTTGCCCGTGTCGATCTGGCAGAAGTCACAGCGCCGGGTGCACTGGTCGCCACCGATGAGGAAGGTGGCCTCGCGGTCTTCCCAGCATTCGTAGATGTTCGGACAGCCGGCTTCCTGGCACACCGTGTGCAGTCCTTCGCCCTTCACCAGGGCCTGCATCTTGGTGTACTCGGGGCCCATCTTCGCCCGGGTCTTGATCCACTCGGGCTTGCGCTCGATGGGGGTCTGGCTGTTCCGGACCTCCAGGCGCAGCATCTTGCGTCCGTCGGGTGCGACTGCGGACACGACCGGCTCCCTGTGACTTCGATTCTTCGGCGTCCACCAGGGTACGCCCGTAATTTCGTACGCTCTTACGTCGGCCAACCGGTGGATGACCGGACGCATTCCCGGCCGCTACGCGCCCGCCACCGGCTCTATCTCCCGGGGGCGCAGCTCCGCGTGCTCCAGTACGTCCTTCAGGTGCCGTTCGACGACCGGCAGCACCTCGGCGATGGTGACCTCGCGGCCCAGTTCGTACGAGAGCGAGGTCACACCGGCGTCCCGGATGCCGCAGGGCACGATCCGGTCGAACCAGGTGTTGTCGGGGTTCACGTTGAACGAGAAGCCGTGCATCGTGACGCCCTTGGCGACCCGGATGCCGATGGCGGCGAGCTTGCGGTCCTCGCGGCGCTGGCCGGCGTTCGAGGGGGCGTACTCGGGACCGGCCAGGCGGGCGTCGAACTCGTCGTCGCCGATCCGCGGGTCGAGGTCGAGGCTGAGGCCGCCGATCCCGGGGCGCTCCTCCACGGGGTCGCCGAGCACCCAGACGCCGGAGCGGCCCTCGACCCGGGTGGTCTCCAGGCCGAACTCGGCGGAGGTGCGGATCAGCGCCTCCTCCAGCCGGCGCACGTGCGCGACGACGTCGACCGGCCGGGGCAGCTTCATGATCGGGTAACCGACCAGCTGGCCCGGACCGTGCCAGGTGATCTTGCCGCCGCGGTCCACGTCCACGACGGGCGTGCCGTCCAGCGGGCGCTCGTTGTCGGAGGTGCGCCGTCCGGCGGTGTAGACCGGCTGGTGCTCCAGCAGCAGGCAGGTGTCGGCGATCTCGTCCGCGAAGCGCGCGGCGTGGACCCGCCGCTGCTCCTCCCAGGCCCCGGTGTACTCGACGTAATCGGGTCCGAAGCCCAGATGGACAAACTCAAGCTCAGCCACCGCGGCGCCTCCTCGTTGAACCTGCCGTGTGCACGTACCGCACCCGTCCAAGAGTACGGCGGCCGGTTCCCGCCCCCTCAGGCGCCCGGCAACGGCCCGCCCCCGGGCCCGGGCCACGGCCCGCCGGCCGGTTCCGGGTCGGGCCCCGGTGGCAGCGGCTTGGGCCGCCTGCGCCCCCGGGGCGGCCGGTCCGGGTCCTCGTCGGCCCGCGGCAGCCGCCGGTGCCCTTCCGAGTGATCGTTGACCCACCCGCACACCCCGCACGCGTACCGCCCGTCGAGCCCCGCGATGTACGTACCGCACCGTCTGCACTCGGCCTCGGTCAGCTCGGGCGCGGGGAGCGCCGCAGTGGGGTCTGCGGACTGCTCCGCCCTGGTGAGCCTGCGGTTCATGGGGCGCAGCGTACGCGTGTGACGGGGCTCGGTCCGTAAAGCGCCCTACCGATTCTGCACACGATCGGATGAATGTGGGACAGAGGGGGCGGCACGGGTGGAGTTCGTCGCTACATTCACGCCGTTCACAGGGCCGGGACTCCGGTCCGTCACGTCAGGAAACCGTGGAGCCGATGACGGAACGATCTGCCCAGCGCGTCCCCAACCGGCAGCTCGCGGCGCTGATCGCGGAAGCCGGATTCTCCAACGCCGGCCTGGCCCGCCGCGTCGACCAGCTCGGTCTGGAGCACGGTCTCGACCTGCGGTACGACAAGACCTCCGTGACCCGATGGCTGCGCGGGCAGCAGCCGCGCGGGACCACTCCGGCGCTGATCGCCGAGGTCTTCACCCGTCGCCTGGGCAGACGGCTCTCCGCACAGGACCTGGGCCTGGACGCCTGCGCCCCCGTCTACGCCGGCCTGGAGTTCGCGGCCACTCCGGAGGAGGCCGTGGACATCGCCAGCGGGCTGTGGCGCAAGGACTCCGGCTCCCACACCGAGCTGCGGAAGATCGCGTTCACCCCGGCCGGGCTGGTCGTGCCCAGTCGGGACTGGCTCATCGGGCGGGCCGACGAGCGGGTGAGCCGGGGCACGGATCCGACCGCGGCGGCCCGGGTCCCCCTCCAGGGGCGCGCCTCGCTCCCCCGACAGCGGCAGATCGACCGCGGACCGGGCCAGCGGGTGACCAGCGGGGACATCGCGGCGCTGCGCTCCGTGAGCGAGCTGTTCCGGACCCTGGACCAGACCTACGGCGGCGGGCACGCCCGGCAGGCCCTGGTCCGCTACCTCGAACACGAGGCCGAGCCGATGCTGCGCGGCACTTACGGGGAGACCACCGGGCGGCGGCTCTTCTCGGCCGCCGCGGACCTGACCCGGCTCGCCGGCTGGACCGCGTACGACATCGCCGCGCACGGGCTCGCCCAGCGCTACTTCGTGCAGGCACTGCGGCTCGCCCAGGCCGCCGCGGACCGGCCGTACGGCTCGTACGTGCTGGTGACCATGAGCCGGCAGGCCGTCTACCTCGGCCACGGCCGGGAGGCCGTGCAGCTGGCCCGGGTGGCACAACAGGGACTCGGCTCCGGACCGCCGCCGGTGGTACAGGCGCTCCTGCACTCGGCGGAGGCGCGCGGGCACGCGGTGCTGGGCGAGGTCCGGGCCTCGACGGCCTCCCTGGTACGGGCCGAGCGCGCCCTGGGTGCGGCCCGGCCGGGGGACGACGTACCGCACTGGGCCAGGTTCTTCGACGAGGCGCAACTGGCCGACGAGTTCGGGCACTGCCACCGGGACCTCCAGCAGTACCGGGCCTCGGCGCAGCACGCGGAGCGCTCGCTCCAGCTGCGGGCCCCGGGGTTCGCGCGCTCCCAACTGTTCTGCCGGGTGGTGCTGGCCACGGCCCGGCTGGGACTGGGCGAGCTGGACCAGGCGTGCGCCCTGGGTGCGGAGGCGGCGCAACAGGCCATGGAGATGCGGTCGGTGCGCGCGGTGGAGTACGTACGCGACTTCGAGCGCCGGTTGGAACCGTACCGGGACGCCTCGGCGGTGCGGACCTACCGGGACCGGGTCGCCGCGCTGGCGTGAGCGGCCCGCGGGCGGTCGTGGACGGCCGCGGGCGGAACGCGCGCCGGATCGACCGGTGACGAGGTGTGGGCCCGGTTCCGCAGGGGGGAACCGGGCCCTGGTGCCGACGGCCGGACGACGGGTGCCTCAGGCCACCGCCGGAAGGGCGTGCTCCGCGCTCGCGGGCAGGCGGATGCCGAAGTCGCGCAGGACGGCCGTGGCGGCGCGACGGGCCGAATGCAGCGCCCCCTGGACGGTGTTGGAGTCGCGGTGGTCGCCGCACACGTACAGCCCGGCCAGGACCCGCACCGGACGGCGCAGGTCGTGGGGCGGCGGCATGGCGGGGACGGCCTCCGGAGCGTGGTGGACGGCCAGCAGCTCCCAGTCCCGGGTGCCCGTCCCGTACAACCGGGCCAGGCGCGAGGCGACCGTGCGCACGGGCGGCGGCGGGCCCAGCACGGTGGTGGTGACCAGGCTCCGACCGACCGGGGCCCGCGTCGGGTCGACCGCGCTCATCACGGCGGTGTGGGCGACGGGCCACTTCGGGTCGCCGTCGAGCAGGAGCGAACCGTCGCACGTCAGGGGCGCGGAGGTGGCGTGGTGGATGAGGGTGACCTCGTGGAAGTCCGGCACCCGCAGCCCCGGCAGCAGTTCGGCGGCGGCCCGCGCCCCGGTGGCCAGCACGGCGGAGCGGCAGCTGAAGTCGCCGTGCTCCGCGGTGGTGACCAGCTTGGTCGCCACCGAACGGACCCGGACGCCACTGCGCACCGTGCCGGGCGGCAACGATGCGGCGAGCAGTTCGGGCAGGGCCGAGGCGCCGCCCTCGGGCACGGCGATCCGGCCGCGGGCGAAGGTGCGCAGCGCGAGGTCGGCGACCCGGCTGGAGGTGGTGAGCTCCGGGTCACGGAGCAGGGCGGCCAACAGGGGCCGCAGGGTGGTGCCGAGGGCCCGGGAACGGAGGGCGGCGAGCGCCGTGCGCTCGGGCCGGGCCAGTACGCGTTCCACCGGCAGGGCGGCGAGCCGGCCGAGGAACGCGCTGAGCCGGGCCTGCTCGAAGGAGCCGCTGGCCAGCGCACGGGCCGGGGTGAGGGCCCCGGCGCGCAACTGCTTGCCTTCGGTGTGGACGAGCACCCCCGGCGCGAACGGCCGCAGGGCCAGGCCCGCCAGGCCGGGAGTCCGATCGAGCTCGGCGTACGAGGTGTTGAGCAACTGTCCGATCCGGTCCAGCCGGAACCCGTCGACCTGCTCGGTGGCCATCCGGCCGCCCGGATCGTCGGCGGCTTCCAGGACGGTGACCGTGACCCCTGCCGCTATCAAGTGGTGTGCGGCCGCGAGTCCTGAGACCCCGGCTCCTACGATGACGACGTCCGCGTGCTGTGCGGCGCCGTGTGAGCTGCTGAGCACGTGCCCCTCCCCGAGGTCGGCGCGGCTGTGTGGGGAACCTCCTTCCCCCAACCGACTCCAGGGGAACCCGAGTTCGATGGGGTATTACGGTCAGCTCCGGTCGCACGACGGTCGCATCCGGGGCACAGACGGTCGCACGGGGGCGTCACGTGCACTGCCGGGCGGCGAGCGGCGCTACGGCGGGCAGCGCGGGCAGCACCCGTGGCTAACCGAGCGCGGCCCGGATCGCCTGGTCGATCCCCGGGTACCGGAAGACGAACCCGGATTCCAACAGCCGTGCGGGCCGCACCCGCTGACTGCCGACCACGTCCTGGGCGAATTCCCCCAGCACCGCGCGCATGACCGGCGCCGGCACGGGGAACAACGTCGGCCGGTGCAGCACGCGGCCCATCGCCGCAGTGACCTCACGGTTGGTCAGCGGCTCGGGGGCGGTCAGGTTGACGGGGCCGGACAGCTGCGGGGTATCGATGATGTGCCGCAGCGCGGCGATCTCGTCGTGCATGGAGATGAAGGACCAATACTGGCGGCCGTTGCCGAGCCGGCCGCCCATCCCGGCGCGGAAGATCGGGAACAGCTTGCCCCAGGCCCCGCCCTCGGCGGCGACCACCAGTCCGGTCCGGGCGAAGACCGTCCGTACGCCGGCGTCCTGGGCGGGGGCGGCGGCTGCCTCCCATTCCACGCAGACCTGGGGCAGGAAGCCCTGCCCCGCAGGGGCGTCCTCGTCGACGGCGCGGTCGCCCGTGTCCCCGTAGTAGCCGATCGCGGAGCCGCTGACGAAGACGGCGGGCGGCTCGTCGAGGGCGGCGACGGCCCGGGCCATCGCGTCGGTGCCGTCGACCCGGCTGTCGCGGATCTCCTTCTTGTACGCCTCGGTCCACCGGTGTTCGCCGACCCCGGCCCCCGCGAGGTGGACGACGGCCCCGCAACCGGCGAGACCGGCCGGGTCGACGTGACCGCGCCGCGGGTCCCATGCCGCTTCGTCGGGTGCGGCGGGCGTGCGCCGCACGAAGCGGACCACCTCGTGCCCGTCTGCCCGCAGGGACCGTACGAGAGCCTTGCCGATGAGGCCGGTGGAGCCGGTGATGGCGATGCGCATCTCCCCATCATGCAGGTCCGCGATGCCGCTGCGCCGCGCAGCGAGCTGCCGCGCCAAGCGGCCGGAGCTGAGGTCGCCCGTCCGGTCCCGGCGCGCCCCGCTCCCTCCGGGGCCGCCCCATCCCCTCGATGGTTCCCCGGGCTCCGCCCGGCCCCGCGCGTCGATCGCCCGGGGCCGAGTCGGGAAGGACCGGGGACCGGTTCAAGCAGCAGTGCCCATCCAGGTGCCCACCGCGTACGTCACCGCCATCGCCAGCGCACCACCGGCGACGTTGCGCGTGACCGCCCGGAGGACCGGCGCACCCCCCAGCACGGCGCTGATCACCCCGCACAACGTGAGCGCCGCCAGGACCGACACCACCGTCACCGGCACCCGCTCCGACGGCCCCGGCAACACGATCGCCAGCAGCGGGAGCACCGCCCCCACCGTGAACGCGACCAGGCTCGCGAACGCCGCGTGCCACGGATTGGCCAGCTCGTCGGGATTGATCCCGAGCTCCACCCCGGCATGTGCCCGCAACGCGTCCCGCTCCGTCAGCTGCTCCGCCGCCTCCCGCGCCAGTCTCCGGCTCAGCCCCCTGGCCGCGAGCAGGTCAGTCAGTTCCTCAAGCTCCGCCTCCGGGTCATCGGCCAGCTCCTGCCGCTCCATCTCCAGCGCGGCCCGCTCCGAGTCCCGCTGGGAGCTCACCGAGACGTACTCCCCCGCCGCCATCGAAAGCGATCCCGCCAGCAGCCCGGCCACCCCCGCCGCCAAGATCGCCGAGCGCGAGGTGGTGGCCCCGGCCACGCCCACCACCAGGCCGGCGGTGGAGATGATCCCGTCGTTCGCGCCGAGCACCCCCGCGCGCAACCAGTTCAACCGCGTACTCATCGCCGCGCTCTGCTCCACACCATCCGCATCCGTCACGGGACCACTGTCGGTGCCAGGAACCCGCTTGGCCACCCGGCGGGCCGGCCCGGCGTGCGCGGTACGGGCGGCCGTACCAGGGTGGAGGGGTGAGACGCCGACGCGAGGAGCCTGGCTGGCTGCACGGACAGCCACCGCCGCGCTGGGCCCGGTTCGCTCCTGCGGTGGCACTGGTGGTGCTGGCGCTCGCGCAGCGGATCACCCCGGACGTGGAGCTCGGCTACTTCCTGGCGGGCCTGCCACCGGTTGCGGCCTTCGCGTACGGGCCGGCCGGGACCGCCGTCTTCGCCGGGCTGGTGCTCGTACTGCTCGGCATGCCGGGGCTCGGAATCGCGCACGCGCGGGGCTCGGACCTGGCCACGGTGGCGGTGGTCGGGCTACTCAGCGTGGTGATCGCCTGGGTCCGGCAGCGCCGCGACGCGCAGCTGGTCAGCGTACGGACCGTGGCTGAGGCAGCTCAGCTGGCGGTGCTGCCGCCGGTGCCGGACCGGGTGGGTCCGGTGCGCTGCGCCGGGCTGTACCGGGCCGCCCAGCGCGGCACGCTGGTCGGCGGGGACCTGTACGACGTACGGGCCGGGCCGTACGGGGTGCGGGCACTGGTCGGGGACGTGCAGGGGCACGGCCTGGCGGCGGTCGGCACGGTGGCGGCGCTGCTCGGCGCCTTCCGGGAGGGGGTGCTGGACGATCCAGAGCTCGCGGAGGTGGCCGCCCGACTGGACCGTAGGCTCCTGGCGGACACCGCGAGCTCTGTGGACTCCTCCGTCAAAGAACCCGAACTGTTCGCGACGGCGCTGCTGCTGGAGTTCCCGCCCGGGCTGGGCCTCGTACGGATGGTCTCGTGCGGGCACCCACCGGCGCTGTTACTGCGGGCGTTCACGGTGTCGGAGGTGGCCGTGGAACCCGGCCCTCCGCTGGGTCTGGGGCTCGCCGGCCCGACCCTGGCGACGGTGACCGCCGTACCGCTGCTGCCCGGCGACCGGCTGCTCGCGCACACGGACGGGGTAACGGAGGCACGGGACGCGGCAGGGCATTTCTACCCGCTGGCCGACCGGCTGCCCGCCCTGGCGGGCGCCCCGGAGGGCCTGGCCGGGGCGGTGTGGCGGGACCTGCTGGCCTTCACCGAGGGCGGCCCCCGCGACGACGTGGCCCTGCTGGTGCTGTCGCTGCCGGACCGGGCAGCCCCGGGCGACACGGACGGCCCGGGGAACACGGCCGGCCCGGGCAACACGGAGGACCCGGCCGCCCCGGCCGGCCGGGGCGGGGAACCGGGCGCGTGATGACTGCGGACTGCGGTCAGCGCCGCCGCCCAGGCCGCGAGTGTGGCCAAGACCGGCGCCGTGGGCCGACGACGCCGACGACGCCGACGGGACCATGAAGGGGGCCAAGATCACCGGAATGTCCTCCGCCGGGCCGACCCTGCCGGCGATTTCCCCCGCCGGCAAGGTCGGCACCGCCGCCGCGGCGCGGCGAGCTCAGCTGCCGCTGGTGATGAACGCACGCACCATCTTGCAGGTGACATTCGACGGCCGGTGGATCCCCGTCCGAACGGCCATCGTCCGGATCTTCCGGTTGGTGGCACGACGGGCGTCGTACGTCCCCGAGTCGAGCAGGGATATCGCCAGCCGCATCGCCTTCAGGCGGCGGTTGTGGCTCTCGTACCACTCGCGGGGCAGCCCTGCGGGCAGCGCCTTCTTCGTGACCTGCGTGATGCGCGTGACGTGCGTGGCGGTGGTCTTGGCAGTGGCCATCTACAGCCTCCCAAACGGTAGTTGGCGTCCTGTCGTTCTCCCTCGATTTTACCGGCGACCACTGACAGAAGGCCCTGGCCAAACGAGGTCTGACTAGGCTGGGCGCCATGGAGATCTGGATCAACCCCGCCTGCTCGAAGTGCCGCAGCGCACTGACCCTGCTTGACGCGGAGGGCGCCTCGTACACCGTGCGCCGCTACCTGGAGGACGTGCCGTCCGAGGCCGAGATCCGCGAGGTCCTGGGCCGGCTCGGCCTGGAACCGTGGGACATCACGCGCACCTCCGACCCGCTCGCGAAGGAAACCGGCGTACCGGACCTGCCGCGCGAGGAAACGGACACGGCCCGGGCCCGCTGGATCGCCCACCTCGCCGCGCACCCGAAGCTGATCCAGCGCCCGATCATCACCGCGCAGGACGGCACGGCAGTGGTCGCCCGCTCGGAGGAGGCGGTCCGGGACGCCCTGTCCCGCCGGGACTGAGCACCGCCGCCGCCCGAACCGGGCCGACCTGCACGGACGGCCCCGTCGGCAGCGCAATCCGCCCACCTACCCTCCCGGTATGACGTCCGACGACACCGCCACCGCACCCGCCCCGGGCACCGGCACCGGCACCGACCTGCACATCGAGCTCCCCGCGCACGGCGCCCGGCGGACCGCGCTCGCCCAGGCACTGCGGGACGCGGTGCGCAGCGGACGGCTCGCCGGTGGGACCCGACTGCCGCCCTACCGTGCACTGGCCGCCGACCTCGGGCTGGCCCGCAGCGCCGTCGCCGACGCCTACGCCGAGCTGGTCGCCGAGGGCTGGTTCACCGCCCGGCAGGGCTCCGGTACCCGCGTCGCCGAGGGGGCGGCCACCGCCCCCTCGGCGGGCGCCACGACCGGGCCCGCCCCCGAGCGTCCCCGCCACGACCTGCTCCAGGGCAAGCCCGACCCGGCCTCTTTCCCCCGGGGCCCCTGGTCCGTCAGCGCCCGCCGGGCCCTGGCCGAGGCACCCACCGACGCGTTCGGCCCCGGCGATCCCCGGGGCCGCCCGGAGCTGCGGCGGGCGCTGGCCGCGTACCTCTCCCGAGCGCGGGGGGTACGTACCGGCCCCGCGAACGTGGTCGTCTGCTCGGGCTTCGCGAACGGCCTGCGCCTGCTGGCCTCGCTGCGACCCCGCGACTGGGCGGTGGAGGAGTACGGACTGCCCTTCCACCACGGCATCCTCGAAGCCGCCGGAGTCCGCCCGCACCCCGTCGCCGTCGACGAGGACGGCGCCCGCACGCAGGAGATCCCGGTCCGGGCCCGGACCGTACTCCTCACTCCGGCACACCAGTTCCCCACGGGCGCCCGACTGCTGCCGACCCGGCGGGCCGCCGCCGTGGAATGGGCGCGGACGACGGGGGGCCTGATCGTGGAGGACGACTACGACGGGGAGTTCCGCTACGACCGCAAACCCGTCGGCGCCGTCCAGGGCATGGCCCCCGAACACGTCGTCTACGCGGGCTCGCTCAGCAAGAGCCTCTCCCCCGCGATCCGCCTCGGCTGGCTGGTCCTCCCGGACCACCTGGTCGACCGCGTCCTGGCAGCGAAGGGCCTGCGGGAGTCCTGGGCGAGCTCCCTGGACCAGCTCGCCCTGGCCGACTTCATCGACTGCGGCGCCTACGACCGCCACGTCCGCCGCATGCGCCACCGCTACCGGAACCGCCGCGACCAACTGGTGGCCGCGCTGGCCTCCCATGCCCCGCAGGCCCGCGTCACTGGCATCTCGGCCGGACTCCACGCAGTGGTGGAACTCCCACCGGGCACGGAGGCCGCGGCTCTGAGGTCGGCCCGCGCGGCGGGCCTGTCCCTCGACGGCCTGTCGGGGTACCGCCACCCGGCTGCGACGACCGGGGCGGCCCGGGAGGGCCTCGTGGTGGGCTACGCGGCACCGCCGGAGGCGGCTTTCGGCCGGGCGTTGGAGGCTCTGGCGACGACGCTGCGCGGACGTGGTCCACGTCCGGGATTCGAAGGTGACGGCCGGTCCCGACCTGGCGGTGGCACCCACGAGGGGATCACGACGGGCAGTTGACCCCGCCCGGCGTCAGGGAGGGCTTGGGGGTCTCCGTAGCCCGGCGCAACAAGCCGGGCCATGCCACTGCGGCAGGGGCGTCATACCGTGGCCAGCGGCGACCGCCCCAGCAACACGATGCCTGTCACGGCCGCCGCCGCTCCCAGCATCTGCACCGTCAGCGCCCAGCCGGTGAGTGCGAGCTGCTCGCCGAAGACGGCGATGCCGATCGCGACGGCGCCGATCGGCTCCAGGGTGTCGATGATCGGCAGACTGACAGCCAGAGAGCCGGCCTGGAAGGCGCTCTGGGACAGAACCAGGCTCGTCACCCCAACGGTCATCAGCGCATACGGTTCCCAGTGGAGTAGTACTTCGGTGCCGTCGGCCCGGAATCGGCCGGCCGTGCTCTTGGCCAAGCCGTCGAGAAGCGCCAGCATCAGTGCCGCGCAGACCGCGTATGCAGCTGTCCGTATCCATCCAGGACGCCTAGCTCCCACGGGCGCTAGCAGGGCCACGGTACCGACGACCACCACGAACGAGGGGATCCAGTCGGAGAACGCAGGGATCGTAGCGCCGGCAGAGAGCGGCAGCACCGCCAGGAACACCGCCACGCCTCCCGCCGTGCAGACCATTCCGGTCTTCTCCCAACGGGTCAGTTGCTCCCCACGCCGCAGAGCCAGGAACGGCAGCGCGAACAGGAGATCGGTTGCCGCAAGCGGGAGGACCAGTACCAAGGGACCGTAGGCGAGCGCGAGTCCGAGGAAGGCGAAGGAGGAGATCGAGAGCCCCAACCCCGCCAGCCATCTGGGCCGGCGGACCAGGTTGAGCAGGAGCCGCAGCCTCATCGAATCCTGCATGGACGCCTGCCGCGCCGCTTCGTGCTGCAGCACTGACCCGATACCGAAACACACGGCGGCCATCAGGGCACTCGACACCGCGACCACGATGTTCACGGGTCAAGGAGCCTTGCCACTACGGGACGGACCACGTCTGAGGCACGAGAGAACGGCCTGGACAGGCCCATCACTTTCGCGAGCACGCCGGATGTCGCCGGGGTCCGCGCGACGTCCGACGAGGGCATGGTCCGGGCGGCGAAGGTGTCATTCATGCGCGATGACGGCGACGGGCGCCGGGCAGTGGTGAATCAGGGCATGGGTGACGGATCCGACGTGTGCGCCCAGAGATCCTTTGCGTACGCGTCGACCGACCACCACGAGGTCCGCATTGTCCGCGGCCCGCAGGAGCAGTCGAGCCGGGCCGCCGATGGGCGTTCTTTCGGCGACCTCTATGGAAGGGAACTTGTGCCGCCATGGCTTCAGGGCTTCCGTAAGGCGCCGCGCGACGCCGGGGCCCATCTCCCGCTCGGCTGCGACGAGCGCCGAGGCGTCGCGGACCACGGGCATTATCGACCACCCGTACAGGACCAGGACACGGTCGCCACGGAGTACGGCTTCCTGGAAGGCGAAGTCAAGGAGCGGGGCGAAGAACTGGTCGAGGTCCGCGCCGACGACCACGTCGCGCGCTGGGCCCGCCGGGAGAGCGCCGTCCGCTGCGTCCGGCCGCTCCGGTGCCCGTACGAGCACGACCGGGCGCTCCGTGGCGCTGATCGTCGCCATGCCGACCGACCCGAGGAGGAAACCCCCCACACCGCCCAGACCGCGGGAGCCGAGCACGAGGAGACCGGCCTCGGACGCCTCGTCGGCCAGGACCTCGAAGGGATGCCCGGATCGATGCCGACTCTCGATCTCCAGAGAAGGGCGCTCGCGCCGCACCGCTGTCACGGCCTCGGCCAGCAGGTCCTCGGCCCAGTGGCTTCGTGCTTCGAAGCTGCCGGACTGCGCAGTAGCCGGGCCCGGCGACTGAGCTGCGTAGACGATGCGCAGCTTCGTTCCGCGCAGTACCGCCTCCCCGGCGGCCCATGTGGCCGCCGCGACGGCCTCCGGCGACCCGTCCACACCGACAGCCACAGGACGGGACATGCTCACGCTCCCTTCTGGCGGCGGGGTGGGGTCTCCTCAAGATCGGGCCATCCGTCGAGAATGCGCATCCGGTTGGTCACGTCGTACCACCACGATGAAGGATCGTGGCAGGCTGCGCGCGCTGGGCGCGGCCCTGCTTCCCCGATGGGCCGGGCAGGAACCGGTCCCCGGTGACCGTTCTTCTGGGGGCTTCCCGACAGTCCTGTCTTTCCGGGGCGGGACGGGCGGTCAAGGGTGGCCGCAGGCCATCGCGCAGCGACGCGACCGAAGGGAGCGCCCTTGAGGGCCCGGCACGACACGGACAGACGATCGGACTGACGGGAAACCCCCAGGCCCACCCCGATACCGGCCAGCCGAACTTCCGCCACCCCCGGTCCCGCCCCACGCACCTACCCCCCCTGTTCATCTCGCCCTCACCCCCCGACCTCGTAGGGTGGGACAGCAGGAAAGGTACAGATCACACCAAAGGGGCAGATGTGGGAGAGCAGTCGGAACTGCAGCCACAGCCAGCACAGCCACAGCAACCATCCCGCCCGCACGTTCCCCCGTCCCCGCGGAGGGCTGACTGGATGTTCGGCGGGGTCTACGGGACCGTGCTGGCCTCCGCGCTGATCGCCGCTCTCGATCAGTCGGGCGATGAGGACACTCCTTACTACGACGCCACCTGGGTCTTCGTGACCGCTGCGGCGGCGGCCCTGGCGCACGGGTACTCGCACCACATGGCGACCCACGAGGCCGGCTCCGCCGGCCACCGGTGGTGGCTGTTGATGCGGGCGCTCCGCAACGAGTGGCCGCTGGTCGCGGCGGCCTTGCCCACCGTGCTGCTCCTGGTCTTCGCGGGGATCATGCACTGGGACTCGCAGGGGGTGACCGCAGTCGGACTGGGCCTGAACACCGCACTGTTGTTCGCCTGGGGTTCCTTCGTGGCGTACCGGGTGGGCTACCGGATCGGCGCGTCCCTGCTGATCGGGCTCGCGGACGCCGCCATCGGCATGGTGATCATCGCGGCCAACGCGATCATCCATTAGACGCCGCCGTCTGCCGGTACCCCGTACGGAGCCGCCTCCTGCGTGGCGTACGCAGCCTCGGTCCCGGAAGTGTTGACCTGGGAAAGGGGACCGTGCAACGACAGGAGATTCATGCGTACCGCACCGCTGCATTACGGGGTACGGGTGGCCGCGGTGGCCGCCCTCGCCCTCGCCACCGCCCTCGGCGGCGTGGCCACCGCCGGCGCCACGGCTCGTGACCATCACGGGAACCGCCAGGCCCACGGCGGGCAAGGCAACCACGGCGAATCCCGTGATCAGGCCCCCAGACCCATCGAGGTGAAGATCGGGGCCGAGGGCATTCAGGCGCCGAAGTCGGGTCAGGCCGGCTTGGTCGCCTTCCGCGTCAAGACCAACGACCCGGACGGGCGCTTCCTCCAGGCCTTCCGGCCGCATCGAGGTGTCACCACTAAAGAGCTGCTCGCCGACCTGAAGAAGGCCATCAGCCAGGATCCCCAGACCGCTGCCGAGGGCATCTCCGCCGTCCGCCACGACGCGGACGCACTCGGCGGCGCCCAGGTCACCCCGTCGGTGTCGGAGACCTTCACCACCCCGATCACTGCGGGGCAGGTCGTCCTCCTGGACTTCACGGCCTTCCTCAAGGACCCGGCCCACCCGGTCGTCCGGACCCTCGAACTGCGTGACGCGAAGAAGGGGAAGAAGCCCGGGGACCTCGCGGACTTCGCCGACAGCATCGTGATCACGCGGGAGACCACGAACGGCCCGCGCTTCGACGTCCACGGCCTGCGCAAGGCGAAGGACAACGTCCTGGTCCGCAACTCGTCCGACGAGCTCCACGAGATGGCGATCCAGCCGGTTGCTCCGGGCACCACCGACGACGACATCACGGCGTTCTTCGACGGCAACGGCCCGGCGCCGTTCACCGGCCCCTCCGTCGGCCTCGGCATCATCTCCCCCGGGCGCACCGTGCTGCTGGAGACGCACCACCTGCCGCCGGGCACCTATGCGCTGCTCTGCTTCGTCCCGGACGACGAGACCGGTATCCCGCACGTCGTCGAGGGGATGCACCAGGTCGTCGTACTGACCTGACCCTGTCGGCCCTGTCGGCCCTGTCGGCCCATCGGCCCTGCCGGACCCACCGAACCCGCCGGGTCATTCGTGATCCGGCGGGTTCGGGCTCTGTCGGGATCCCTCCGGGTCTCCCGGAGCCGGCCGCACCAGCTCAGCCGGGGAGCTGTGCCTCCGCCTCCGCGAGGATCTCCGTCAGTCGGGCCGCGAACTCCACGTCACGCGCATCCGCCACCCCGGTCCGGGCGGCGGTGAGCAGTGCGTCCAGGGCGCGCCCGTACGCGCCCGGTACATCAGTCCAGTTGGGCAGCGAGAACACGCCTTCGGCCCCGCGGACCTCCAGCCCCACTCCGGCCGCCGCCGTCGGCGCGCCCAGGCTGAGCACGGCGGTACTGGCGGCGCCCGAGGTGTGGCGCAGGGCGAGCTGGACCATGTCGGAGGGGCCGCGGGCGGCGGTGACGGACGTGACGTCGCCCAGGACCGGGATCAGGACGGACAGGGCGTGCGGGCCGACGTCCCAGAGCCCGCCCTTGGTCTTGCGCCAGGGCGAGTCGGCGTACGCGCTGGGCGCGCCGTCGGGCGGGAAGACGGCGCCGAGCCAGTGGGCGGCGGCGGTGAACCAGCCCGAGCGGCCGGCCTGCTCCGCGACCCAGCCGGCGGCGGGTTCGGCGAAGCGGAGGGTGAGGAAGACCACGGAGGCGACGCCGTGGTCGGCGACGGCGTCGGCCACGGCGCGGGCGTCTTCGACGGTCGTGGCGACGGGTTTGTCGAGCAGGAGGTGGCGGCCCGCGGCGGCGGCGCGTACGGCGAGCGGGGCCTGGACGTCCGGCGGCAGGGCGAAGGCCACGACGTCACAGTCGGCGAACAGGGCGTCGGGGTCTTCGTACACCTTCACGCCGTACGCGTCGGCCAGTTCGGCGGCGGCTTCGGGGCGGCGGCCCCACACTCCCGCGAAGTCGGAGCCGGCGTGCGCGGCGAGGGCGGGGGCATGGGTGCGGCGGGCCCAGGGGCCGGTGCCCAGCAGGCCGACCCGGGGGCGGGCCGGCGGGCGGGGGGATGCCGTGGGGTCACCGGCCGAGGTCAAATCGTACGAAATGCTCACCTGCTCAGTCTGCCCCACTCGGACGTGTGTGCTGCCCCCGACCCGCACAACCGACCCGACCTGCGGTGCAAACCCGGTAACACGGGGTTCACACACGGGCAACGGAGGAGAAATCGCGAGCGTGCACGCTGCGGTCTACACCGCAACGCAATCGCAGCACCACGAACGCAGCACCCGCAGAGTCTGCGCCGGAGCGACGCACCGAAGGATGGGGCCCGTGAGCTACAAGGCTGAGTACATCTGGATCGACGGCACCGAGCCGACGGCGAAGCTGCGCTCCAAGACGAAGATCCTGGCCGACGGCGACGCGCTGCCGATCTGGGGCTTCGACGGATCGAGCACCAACCAGGCCGAGGGTCACGCCTCCGACCGCGTGCTGCAGCCGGTGTTCTCCTGCCCGGACCCGATCCGCGGCGGGAACAACGTCCTCGTGCTCTGCGAGGTCATGAACATCGACATGACCCCGCACGAGTCGAACACCCGCGCCCTGCTGCGCCCGATCGCCGAGCAGTTCGCCGACCAGGAGCCGATCTTCGGCATCGAGCAGGAGTACACCTTCTTCGACGGCATCCGGCCGCTCGGCTTCCCGGTGGGCGGCTTCCCGGCCGCGCAGGGCGGCTACTACTGCGGTGTCGGCTCGGACGAGATCTTCGGCCGCGAGATCGTCGAGAAGCACCTGGACCACTGCCTCGCGGCGGGCCTGAGCATCTCCGGCATCAACGCCGAGGTCATGCCGGGCCAGTGGGAGTTCCAGGTCGGGCCCGTCGGCCCGCTGGAGGTCTCCGACCAGCTGTGGATCGCGCGCTGGCTGCTCTACCGCACCGCCGAGGACTTCAACGTCTCCGCGACGCTGAACCCGAAGCCGGTGAAGGGCGACTGGAACGGTGCGGGCGCGCACACCAACTTCTCCACGAAGGCGATGCGCGAGGACTACCGCGCCATCATCTGCGCGTGCGAGGCGCTGGGTGAGGGCTCCAAGCCGCTGGACCACGTCAAGAACTACGGCGCCGGCATCGACGAGCGCCTGACGGGTCTGCACGAGACCGCTCCGTGGAACGAGTTCAGCTACGGCGTCTCCGACCGCGGCGCCTCGGTCCGCATCCCGTGGCAGGTGGAGAAGGACGGCAAGGGTTACATCGAGGACCGCCGCCCGAACGCGAACGTGGACCCGTACGTGGTGACCCGCCTGATCACGGACACCTGCTGCACGAGCCTGAAGAAGGACGGCCTGGTCTAGGACCTCGCCGGACCGGGGCCCTCCCGGCCCCTTCCCGCCCGCGGTACGACGCACCACGCCCGCCGAGCCCCCGTGGCCCGGCGGGCGTGGTGCGTCCACGTATCTGACCAGTAGGCGATACGGATGCGCGGTCGGAGCGGGCGGAAGCCGCCTGCCGAGTGACGGTTTGTCCGCTTTGGTAGAGGCCTACTGGAGACAGTATCGCGGAATTTGGGATTCCGCTCCATCAGGTGAGACGGGGTCTGCCCCGGGCCTCCCACGTCTGCTTCAATGGGCCCATGGCCAGCCCTTCGCACACCTCGACCGGTCACAGCGACCTCGAGCCGCTCTGGCCCTCCCGTCAGGATTACGACTTCGACCGGGTGTGTTGCCGCGCGAGGAACGCGCCGGCCCTCTAAAGCCTCCCGGGACCTCCCTCCGGACCCTTCCCGAGGCCTTCGGTCTGCGCGGTACGACGACGACGTCCTGCACGTCCTCTTCCAACCACTCCGCGTGAAAGAGCTGACCACTCATGTCTCACACCCGTTCCCTGACCTCGGCCGCCCCTGCTGCGTCGTCCGCCTCGTCCGCCTCGTCCGCCTCCGCTGCAACCGTGCCCCTTTCCTTCCCGCCCGGTCCGCGCAACCGGCTGCGTGCCGTGGACCGGAACGAGGTCGCCCGCGTCGTCGACCTCCTACCGCCCGGCGCCACCTGGCTACCCGCGCCGCAACACACCCTCCCGACGCTGCCGGGCCAGCCACCGATGATCGGCTACCTGGTCCTCGTACCCGCGGACCAGCAGCCGCCGGTCGCCTTCGCGCCGCGGTCCGTCCCCGTCCCCGTCCCGCCCCCGCCACCCGCCCCCGAGCCGGCGACCACCCTCGGGGACGCCCTGGTCCGCATCGACCCTGCGCAGCGCACCGCCGAGGTCGACGGCCGGGTACTCGACCTGACGTACCTGGAGTTCGAGCTGCTGGCCCATCTGGTGGCGCACCCGCACCGGGTGCACAGCCGGGACCAGCTGGTGACCACGGTCTGGGGCTACGGCCACATCGGCGACGGCCGGACCGTGGACGTCCACATCGCGCGTCTGCGCCGCAAGCTCGGCGCGGCGCACCGCGGCGCGATCCAGACGGTGCGCCGGGTCGGCTACAAGTACGCCCCCTGAGCGACGCGTTGCCGCGAGGTCCGGTCGAACGACGGTGGGCCCGTACTCCGCGCTGGAGTACGGGCCCACCGGGCCTGAGCCGGGCCGTTGCTACGCCGGCGCCGCCGTCTTGGCGCGGCGCGCCGCGACCGCCCCCAGCAGTACGTCGATCGCCAGGAAGGCGACCAGGCTGATCCCGAGCAGCGGAACGAACCATCCCGCCACGGCGGTCACCGCGGCGAGGGGAAGCAGCATGGTCAGCGGTACCTTGCGCCAGGCGCCGCGCGGCTGGGCGCGACCGACCGCGAGGGCGCGGTCCTTGGTGGGCCGGCGCAGCCACCACATCCGGTAGCCCCAGAAGATCAGGAACATCAGCGCGACGGCGAGCGCGGCAAGTGCGATCTGGTTGGCGAGCCCGAAGGTCTTCCCCATGTGCAGGTCGATGCCGAAGCGGGTCAGCTGCGCGAGGAAGGGGTGGTCGGCGAAGCGCAGTTCGCCCATGACCCGGCCGTCGGCGGGGTCGACGGCGACCGCGTCCAGGTGCACCGGCACCTGCTTGTCCTGCTCCTTGATCACGTAGCCCTTGCCCTTGGTGGGCAGCGTCACGCGGATCTCCTCGGTGACCCCCGCGGTGCGGGCGGCGGCCACGGCCCTGTCGATGCCGATGTCGGTCGTGGGTGCCGGCGGGGGCATCTCCATGCCCTCGGTCATGACATGGCCTGCGTGTTCGTCGGCGCCGCCGGAGGCCGCACCGGGAGCGAGGGCGGCCGATACGGAAGGGGTGGCGCCGCCGAGGCGGTCCTGGATCTGCCCGATGTTCTCGCCGGCGTACTTCGACCAGGTCAGACCGGTGGCGGAGAGGGCGACGAGTCCGGCGACGGCCCAGAGCCCGACGGCGCCGTGCCAGGAGAGGGTCTTACGGCGGCCGGTGGCGGCGCGGTCGGGCAGGGCGATCAGGGCCTTGCGGGAGCGGCGGCGGCCGATCCAGAGGGCGAGTCCGCCGAGTGCGACGATCCACAACCAGCTCGCGGCGAGCTCGCTGTAATTCCGGCCGAACTCGCCCAGCTGGAGGCTGGCGTGGAACTCGCTGAGCCAGGCCCGCAGCGGCAGCGCGTCACCGGAGGTGGTCAACGTGCCATTGACGTGGGCCGTATACGGATCCACGAACACGGTACGGGTCAGACCCTCCGCGAGCCCCGGGGCCTCCATGATCACGCGGGTGGTCGCCTCGGCGTCGGGCGCGGGCCACACGGCCACGACCTTGCCTTCGGTCACGGCGCCCTTGGCCGCCGTGACCTGGACGCTGAGCGGCAGCGCGCGCTCGCCGACCCCGGCGACGGTCAGCTCGTCGGAGTAGATGATCTTCTCGGCCTGCCAGGAGCCGGCGTACAGCAGGCCGGTGGCGGCGGCGAGGAAAAGTAGCGGGGCTATCAGGATCCCGGCGTAGAAGTGCATGCGCAGGAGCAACGGCCGCAGGGCCGTCCAACTGCCGGGCTGCGAGGGTGCAGGGGCTGTGGTGGCGTCCGGGGTGCGGACGTCCCGAACCTCTTCGAGGGACATGTGGGTCCTAGGTGTGGGCGAAGACATGGGTGGGATCGGCCCCAGGTCTCGCCCCCTCGCCGAAGGGGGAGGTGCGCCGGTCAGGCGCGAGCAGGACGGCCGGGGGCCGTGGCGCGGGTGTCGCGCCACCCGGGCGGTCCGCGGCGTACCAGGGCGTGGGCGGGCACGGCCCCGCGCAGCGCGCGCGGGGGTTCGTACGAGGGGCGGCGCGCGGGTGGGGCCGGTACGGGGGACACATGGGCCCGGACCAGCCGGACCGCGCGGGCGAGCGGCCGGGCCGCCAGCAGCGCGGCGGCGCCGAGGACTGCGGCGAGCCGGAACACGGCGACCTCTCCCCACGCCAGCCAGGCGGCGCAGAACAGCCCGGCGAGCACGTGCGCGGCGATCATGCCGAGGCCCCCGTGCCCGGCCACCTCGACCATCCCGCCCGTCCCGGTCGTCCCGGGCATGCCGACCATCCCGGCCATCCCGGCCGTCCCGTGCATGCCGGCCATGCCTTGCATGCCGTGCACGTCCGTCATGGGGTGATGCCCGGGCATCACCGCATGGGCGGCCTGCCCCGTCTGACTCCCGGAGAAGACCAGGTGCAGCACTCCTTGGACGGCGAGCAGTGCCGTGGTGATCCCCACGGGCCCCCGCCGCCGCCCCGCTGCCAGCCACGCGAGTCCACCGGTCACCCCGAAAGCAACCAGAAGGCCCAATGGGGGGACGTTCGCATCGGACATGTACGCATGCCCCGTCGCACCCAACGCGGTACAGACCGCCGCGAACATCGCGGCGCGTACGGTGCGCATCGGCGCGGGGATTCCTGACATGACTGGATCATGGTCCCACGGCCCCCGGTGCCGTCTGCCGGAGGGCCGTATCCGATCATGGTCGGGTGAATCCATTGCCTTGGCCGCCCCTGCTGGGCGCGGTCTACGCCAGCGGGGTCCAGGCCGGGGCGTACGCCCTGGAGACGCGGCCGGCGACGGAGCGGGAACGGGTGTTGCGGGGCTGTTCGACGAACGTCGACAATCTCGCCGGCGGGCGCTGGGAGACGCTGCTGAGCAGCGCGTTCGTCGTCGAAGAGCCCATGCCGCTGCCGTACGCGCTGCTGCTCGTCGCGGTGCTCGGATACGCGGAGTACGCGTACGGGGCCTGGTGGACGGCCGGGGTGTTCCTGTTCGGGCACGCCACGGCGACGCTCCTCGTGTACGGCGCCCTGCGCCGGACGGCCGATGCACGGACCCGGCGGGCCCTGGACGTGGGGACCAGTTATGGGTTCAACACCGTGCTCGGCGCGCTGACCTCGGCGCTGCCGCGCGGGCCGATCCGGACGGTCGCCCGGGTGGGGCTGTTGGTGCTCGGCGCAGGGCCGGTGCTGAAGCGGGAGCGCACCTTCACGGACGCCGGACACCTGGCGGCGCTGGGGATCGGAGTCGGGCTCTCCCTCGCGCTCGATTACCTATCCGCGACAAAACACCCCAAAATCGGATGAACGCGAACCGCCGCGACGCAAGCACCACATGCACGACCCGCACGACCGCATGACCCTACGCACACCGATGGAGCCGCCACGATGACCGCCACCGCCACGCCCTCCACCACCGTTGCCAACCTCCGGGACCTCGGCGGCACGCCCCTGCCCGGCGGGCGCACCGTCCGCCCCGGCATGGTCCTGCGTTCCGGTCAGCTCGACCGGCTCGACATCGCCGCCGACCCGGTCGTCGCCGCGCTGGGGCTGCACACGGTCATCGACTTCCGCACCGGCCCCGAGCGGGCCGACCACCCGGACCGGATACCGCAGGGCGTCCGCCACCTGGTCGTCGACGTGCTCGCCGACAAATTGAGCTCCGGGGAGATCCCGGCCGCCACGCAGCTCAAGGACCTGCTGTCCGACCCGGCGGTGGCGGAGGAGCACCTCGGCGGCGGCAAGGTACAGGGGCTGTTCGCCGACACCTACCGGTCCTTCGTGAACACCGGCTCCGCGCAGCTCGCGTACCGGACCCTGCTCACCGAGCTCGCCGAGCCGGAGACGGGCCCGCTGCTCTTCCACTGCACCGCCGGCAAGGACCGTACGGGCTGGGGCGCGACCGTCGTCCTGTCGCTCCTCGGCGCGGACGACGACACTCTGATGGCCGAATACCTGTCCGTGAATCCGGCGGTCAAGCAGGCCTTCGCGCCGATGATCGAGGGCTTCACCGTCGCCGGAGGCAACCCGGACATCGCGCTGGCGTTGATCGGGGTGTTCCCCTCGTACCTGGAGGCCGCCCTCGACGAGGTGAACACGCGGTACGGCTCGATGGAGAAGTACGTGCGCGAGGGCCTCGGCGTCTCCGACGAGGCCGTCGCGGCGCTGTGCGCCCGCCTGACGGCCTGAGCCGGCCGCCCCGGCCGGGGCCCCGGCCGACCTCTCCCCGCCGGTCCCGACCTCACCCGGGACCGGTGACCATCCGACGATTCGCTCGTTCTGCTGAACGTGACTGCGCCGGACACCGCCACCCGCCCCCCGTCTCCCGTGACGCCCGACGTCGAGCTGGCCGAGGCCGCCATCGTCGAGCACTACCCACGGCTGGTGCGGCTCGCCTATCTGGTGCTGCCGCCCGCCCTCGGCCGCCACCGGCGCGTGCTCACCGCCCATTCGCTCACCCAGCGGGCGCTGCCGCGCGGGCGGCGCGGCACCGACACCGCCGCCGGGACCGCGGTGCAGGGCGGGGTACCGGGCCAGCGCGGGACCCCGGGCGCCGAGTCCGGGTACGCGTACGTCCGGCTGCGGGTGCTGCGCGCCGCTCTGGAGGCCGGGATCCCGCTGACCTTCCGGGCGCTGCCCCGGCGGGCCCAGTTTCCTCCGCTGCTCCCCCAGGTGTGGGGGCTGCGGTTGTTCCCGCGCTCCGGCGGGGCCGAGGAACTGGCCCTGGACCAGTGGCTGGCCACCCTCGACGGGCCCGGCCGGGCGGCCTGCGTACTGCGCGCCCTGGAGCGCCTGCCGGAGCCGGAGGTGCTCCGGGTGCTCACGGAGGCCGGGGTCGCGAACCCGGCCGTCGCGGTCGCGGAATCGGGTGATCCGGCCAACGACGCCCTGTTCGCCTCGCCCGAGTTCGATCCGTGCGTGCTCCAGGCACGGCCCACCGACCTGCTGCGCCGACGCCGTTCCATGCGGGTCGCGCTGGCCGCCGCTGCCGCCCTCGCCGTGTGCGGGGTGCTGCTCGCGCTGCCCGGCGGTGGCTGGGGCGCGGACGGGGCCGCCGCTCCGCTGTACGCGCGCAACGCGGCGGCGGAGCAGGCGTTGGACCCCGGGAAGCTGATCCGGGTCGCGCCCACGGTCTGGCGCACGTCCTCCCGTACGGACTTCTCCACGTGGCCCGCCCGCGGCGACCGCGCCGACGACACCGAGCTGCTGCGCCGGGCGCTGGCCGTGTGGGCTCGGCCCGGCTCGTCCGTGGTCGCCTCTGCCACCCCCGGTACTCCCCCCGGACCGCCGATGGGCCCGCCGCAGCTGCTGTTCGCGGGCACCGTCGACCAGGCGGTCGTGGTCCTGCTGTACGACGGCCTGCGCGTGGTCCGGTACGCCGAACCGCGCACCGGGACCTCGGTCGCCGCCCTCGACTTCGCCCGCACCGACGGGGCCTCGGCGCAGACCGCGACCGCCCTGGTGCTGAGCCGGGTCGACGGCAACGTCCGCTACCTCACCGCGCCGTGGGTCACCGGTGCGGGCCTGCGGGACCTGCTGAAGCCCGGGGACGACACCACCGCACTGAAACTGGGCCCGCACGGGGTCACTCCGCCGGTGGCGAGCCCCGCCCCGAAGGGCAACTGCACCAGCTGGAACGCCCTGGCCCTGACCGGCGACGGCGCCACCCGGCTGGTCACCGACCTCGGCGAACTGACGCCGGCCCGACTGACGTCTGGTGCGCCGGGCGCGGAGCGCGACGTGACGGAGGGCGCGGAGCTCGCCGAGTGGTCGCGGATCACGTGCCTGCTGCCGTCGGTCCGCTCGCACGGCGTCCGCAGCGTCAACGCCTGGACGTACGCGAAGCAGCCGCTGCCGGAGGGGGACGGTACGGCGACCTGGCTGTGCACCCGGGCGGAGACCTGGTCGGGTACGGAGGACCGGGTGCAGGCGCAGTTCCTGACGCCGGGCGCTCCGCTGGCGGCGCAGGCGGCGAAGGCGGAGGGCTCGCCGGCCTGCGGGCCGCGGGAGCCGCGGGTGCTGGCGGGCGTGCTGTGGAAGTCGAAGGCGGGCCAGTGGTACGTGCTGGCGGCCGGCAGTGCGCAGTTCGCTTCGCTGTCGGCGTCGGGCGGCGGGGTGAGCGGGGCGGCGACGGGCAACCGGCTTGCGGTGAGGGCGCCGGCGGGTGCCCAGGTGGAGCTGGCGGGCAAGCTCACGGACGGTACGAAGGCGGGGGTACTGCGGTAGGGCCGGCGGGAGGGCCCCGGAAGGCCGAGGCACCAGGTGGGTGAAGCTTCAACCGTCAGAAACAGTAGGGTAGTTGGCGAGATCCGGACATGACTGCCGGAGTGCGCACATGGCATGATCGGGTTCTGGCTACCACTCGGTAACCCCCCACACCCCTCACGTTTCGAAGGTCGTTCATTGCGCACGCTCGCCCGACGCCTCCTGATTCCCGGCGTCACCACCCTGGCGCTCGCCGCCACCGGTTGCTCCTCCACCCCCCACACCAGCGCCGCCGAGCCGGCCACCCCCGCCACCCTCGCCCCTGCGGCCGACGGCACCTCGCAGCAGCTCGAGGTGGCCGCGGCGCCGCAGGGAACGCCCACACCGGCGGCCGTGGCGCGCGCCGACGGTAAGGGCAAGACCGAGCAGTCCTCGCTGAAGGTCGCTTCCTACGACCAGGCGAGCGGACGGGCGGTCATATCCAAGGCCCCGAAGGGGCCCACCCGTTCGCCTTCCCCGAGCCGGTCCCCCGAGGCCGACAAGCCGGTCGCGGTGGGCGACGTCATCGCCAGCGCGCCGGCCCCCGGCGCGCCCAACGGCCTGCTCGCCAAGGTCACCGAGGTCGTCGGGAAGACCGACCGCGGCACCGAGGTCAAGACCGCCTCCACGACGCTCGCCTCCGTCCTCAACGACGACAAGGCCGACGGCAAGGTCCCCGTCGACCCGTCGTCGGTCACCGTCGAACCCCTGATGAAGGGCGTCACGTTCTCCTGGGCCAAGAGCCAGGGCGTGAAGTTCGGCCCCCAGAGCGCCAAGCTGCCGCTCGGCAACCTGCGCCTCGACGTCAATGCCGCCGTCGACACCGCTCCGGACGCTCCCGTCTCGGCGGGCGCCTCCGTCTCCGGCTTCGTCCAGCTCGCCCCCGAGGTGGAGTTCTCCTACGACGGCACGCCGAGCATCGGTTCCGGCCCGCGCGGCGCCTTCCTCGGCATGAGCGGCGACTGGTCCTCGCAGTGGAAGCTCCAGGGCCGGGCCGCCGCGAGCACCGGCGCGCCCAAGCGCATCCCGTTCGCCAAGCTGCACACCGCCCCGGTCATCCAGGTCGGCCCGGTGCCCGTCGTCGTGAACCTCGACCTGACCTGCTACGTCCAGGTGGAGGCCGACGGCCGCGTCACCCTGGACGTCCAGCAGGACGTCAAGGGCGACTTCCGGGTCGGCGGCAGCTACGCACTGGGCAAGGGCTGGACCCCGGTCAGCACGTCCAACGTCCAGAGCACCCCGGTCAAGGCGAGCGTCACCGCGGCCGGGAAGGTCAAGGGCGCGATCGGCGCCGAGGCCTCCGTCGGCCTGTACGGAGCGGTCGGCGTCAGCGCGGACTTCGCCCCGTACCTGCGCGGCGAGGCCGACGTCAAGGCGAGCGCCTCCAGCGACGGCAAGACCTCCGTCAGCGGCGCCTGGGCGGTGTACGGCGGCTTCGACCTGAGCGGCAACCTCCACCTGCAGCTGTCCCTGTTCGGCACTCCCGTCTTCGAGCGCCGCATCCCGCTGGGCACCCTCAACCGCGAGTGGGCGCTCGCCAGCGGACACGCCGGGCGGTAGTCGGGCGGTAGTCGGGCGGTAGTCGGACACGACGAGCGGGTGAGAGCCGGGCCACAGCCGGGTGTGACACCCGCCCGCCACCTCCCCCGGGCGCGGGCGCCCGGGGGAGGCAACAGGAAGTGGGCGCAGAGGGGTTCTCCTCTCCCCTACCCCTCAGTACATTGACGTCATGTCTAATACGCCGCTCGCGCCCGCCCCCGTGGCGTCGGAACACACGGACCTTAAGGCGCGGAACGTGTCCTTCGACTGGGAGGACACCCCGCTCCACTGGCTCCCGGGCGACCCGTTCGCCACGCACACCATCAACGTGCTGCACCTCCTGCTCCCCGCGGGCGAGCGCTGGTTCGTGCACGTCTACAAGCAGGTGCTCCCGTACATCGAGGACGAGCAACTGCGTGCGGCGGTCGTCGGCTTCATCGGCCAGGAGGCCATGCACGCCGCCGCGCACGACGACGTGCTCCCCCACCTGAAGCGGCTGGGCCTGGACCCGACCCCTTACACGGCGCAGGTGGACTGGCTCTTCGAGAAGCTGCTGGGCGACCGGACGCTTCCCCCCGGCAAGGCCCGGCACTGGTGGCTCATGGAGCGGGTCGCGATGATCGCCGCGATCGAGCACTACACGGCGTTCCTCGGCAACTGGGTCCTGAACGCACGGGAGTTGGACCGGCGGGGCGCCGATCCGATGATGCTGGACCTGCTGCGCTGGCACGGCGCGGAGGAGGTGGAGCACCGCTCGGTGGCCTTCGACCTCTTCATGCACGTGGACGGCGGCTACCGTCGCCGGGCCCGGACCTGGGCCACCGCCTTCACGGCGCTGGTCTTCCTGTGGCAGCGGGGCACCCGCTTCTTCATGGAGAACGACCCGGAGCTGGTCGGTGCCAAGGCCTCGCTGGGCCAGTTCTTCCGCGCCGGCCGACAGGGCACCCTCCCCTCGGCGGGCGCCATGCTCAAGTCGATCCCGACGTACCTCTCCCGCACCTACCACCCCTCCCAGGAGGGCTCGACCGCCCAGGCCGTGGCCTACCTGGCCTCCTCCCCCGGCGCGAACGGCGGTGCCACGGCATGACCCGCGCCCTGAAGGTGGCGGCGCTGGCCGGCGCGGCCCTGCTGACCCGCCGCGCCCTCCGCAAGCGCATCGCCCGCTCCCCCCTCTGGCCCCTGCCCGCCCTGGAGACCCCGATCTCGGGCCACTCACCGCGCCGGTGGCTCCGCACGCCGATCGTCTCCCGCACGCAGCCGGCGGACGGCGTCCTGCAACTGGTCCTCGAATCCCCGGAGCTCCCGCCCTGGACCCCGGGCGCGCACGTGGACGTCCGGCTCCCCTCGGGCCTGGTCCGCCAGTACAGCCTCTGCGGCGATCCGGCCGATGCGGGCCGGTACACGGTCGCGATCCGTCTGGTCGAAGACGGCCGCGGCGGCTCCCGCGAGGCGCACGCCCAGCTGGTGGAGGGCGCCGAACTCGAACTCCGCCCGCCGCGCAACCGCTTCGAGCTGGTCCCGTCCGCGTCGTACGCCTTCGTCGCGGGCGGCATCGGCATCACCCCGATCCTCCCGATGCTCCGGGCGGCCACGGCAGCGGGCGCGCACTGGACCCTGGTCTACGGCGGTCGCAGCCGCGCCTCGATGCCCTTCCTCGCGGAGCTGGCGGCGTACGGCTCACGGGTCACGATCGTCGCGGAGGACGAGGCGGGCCTCCCCGACCTGACCACGCTCTCGGAAACCGGCCCCGACACCCCGGTCTACTGCTGCGGCCCGGAGCCCCTGATGGCGGCGGTCCGGTCAGCGGTCCCGCCGGGCACGCCGGTCCACCTGGAACGCTTCACCCCGACGTCCGCGGCGACCGGGGGGTCGCGCCCCTTCACCGTGGAACTCCACCGCTCGGGCCGCACGATCGAGGTCGCCGCGGACGAATCCGCCCTGACCGCGGTCCGCCGGGAGCTCCCCGACACCCCGTACTCCTGCGAACAGGGCTTCTGCGGCACCTGCCAACACCGCGTCCTCGCGGGCGAGGTCGACCACCGCGACGAGCTCCTCACGGACCAGGAGCACGAGGACTCGATGCTCCTGTGCGTCTCCCGTGCCCGGGACAACCACCTGGTCCTCGACCTCTGAGCCCTGCCGCGGGCCCAGTAGGGTGTTCGCATGACAACCGGGGTGCGACGCAGGATGGGTGTCGAGGAGCGGCGGCAGCAGCTGATCGGGGTGGCCCTGGAGCTGTTCAGCCACAGGTCGCCCGACGATGTGTCCATAGACGAGATCGCGGCGGCAGCAGGGATATCGCGGCCGCTCGTCTACCACTACTTTCCGGGCAAGTTGAGCCTGTACGAGGCCGCGCTGCGGCGGGCCGCCGATGAGCTCGCGCAGCGGTTCGTGGAGCCGCAGGAGGGGCCGCTCGGATCGCGGCTGCTGCGGGTGATGGGCCGGTTCTTCGCGTTCGTCGACGAGCACGGGCCCGGGTTCTCGGCGCTGATGCGCGGCGGGCCGGCGGTCGGGAGCAACCGGACCAACCAGATGATCGACGAGGTCCGACAGGCCGCGTACGAGCAGATCCTCACGCACATCGGGATCGAGAAGCCGCCCGCGCGGCTGGAGCTCGTGGTGCGGTCATGGGTGTCGCTGGCGGAGTCCACCGCGCTGATCTGGCTGGACGGGCGCCGGATCCCGCGGGCCGAGCTGGAGCTGCAGCTCGTGCACGACTTCGCCGCGCTGGCCGCCGTGAGCGCCGCGTACGACGGGGAGATGGCCCAGATCCTGGTGCGGATCCTGGCCGACGAACCGGCCGACGGGCCCTTCGGCGAGCTGGTGGGGCGGCTCGGGGCGCTCGTGCCCGGTGCCGCGGAGCCCGAGGTTTCCGGGGTGCCCGGTCCTCGGTGATCATCCGCGTGATAATACGCGCGTGATCATTGATGACGGGATCTTGTTCCGGCGGGCCGTGGCGAAGGACGCCGGCACACTGGTGGCCCTGCACGATCAGGCTGCCCGGTGGATGCAGAAGCACGGGATCGACCAGTGGAAGCCCGGGGACAAGGACGCCGCGCACTTCCTGGCGAAGATGCGCGAGGGCGAGGTGTGGCTCGCGGGGGACTGTGACGGCCGGATCATCGGGGCGTACGAGCTGTGGTTCTCCGACGAGGAGGCCTGGGGCGTGCAACCGCCGGTCGCCGGCTACGTGCACCGGCTGATGGTGGAACGCGAAACCGCGCCCGCGGGCGCCGGGCGCCGGATGCTCGAACATGCCGAGCGCCGGATCGCCGGCTCGGGTTTGCCGCGGGCGCGGCTGGATTGCGTCTCCACCAACCCCCGGCTGCTCGCGTACTACCGGGGTGCGGGCTACCGGGTGGTCGGGGAGTTCCCCCACAAGGAGGGCAAGGACGGCCGGGTGTACGGCGTGATCCTTTTGGAGAAGCGGCTCGATCAACTCACCGTCGTGTGAGGTTCCGGGTGAAGACGGCGACGGTGCGGGCCGGGGTGGTGAACTCTCCTGTCCGTGCGTCGTACGTCGCCTGCTTGACCACGGGGTCGGAGCCGGCCGACTGGACCGGGTGCAGGGCGTAGGCGGTGCCCGCGAGGGCCGGGATGCGCTGGGGCTGGGCGGTAGGCGTGGCGTTGAAGACCACCACCAGGTCGCCGAGGGCCATGGTGATCACCCCCGGGGTCTCGTCCTTGCCGGAGAGCGGGAAGGCCAGCGCGGCCTGGACCGCTTCCGGTGTGGTGAGCCCGAACGACGGTTCCGTCGTACGGATCTTGAGCAGGTCGCGGTAGCCCGCAGAGGCCCCCGCGATGTCGGCGCAGGCGGGGATCGGTCCGGTCAACAGGGGCTTCGCGTATAGCCACTTGGACCCGTTGTCGGCTGCCGGCGGCAGACCCCGGCCGAAGCCGTTGCCGTCGCGGCAGTCCCAGTGGACGGCGTTGAACCAGTCGCCGCTGTCGTACGAGTTGCGGTCCAGGGACTTCGAGCGGAGCAGGTCCGTGCCCGCCTGGGAGAGCGCCGGGCCCTGGGAGAGGGTGGCGGTCGCCATCGCGAGGACCTGCATGCGGGCCTGGTCGGCGGTGGAGGTGCCCTGCGGGAGCTTGTACCTCAGGGCGTCGGCCAGGGTTTCGTTGTCGTGGGCGTCCACGTAGGCGAGGGCGTCGCCGGGGGCTGCCGCGTATCCGGCGGGGGCGCCGTTGTAGTCCACCTCGGAGCCCTTGGTGCGCCGGCCCGTGGTGTCGGTGAAGGCGTAGGAGGCGAGGTTGCCGGACAGTCCGACCTTGATGAGGTCCTGGGCGTGCAGGAGACGGGCCCGCTGCTGCTCCGCGGTGCCGTTCGCGGGCGAGGCGTTGGGGGCCGTGAACAGGCCCGAGGCGAAGCCCTGGACACGCGGGTCCTCGTCGAAGGGGCCGCCGCCGCGGACGGCGTCGCGCGAGCGGTCCGAGAAGGTGGCGATGCCGGTGCCGGCCATGTTCTTCTGCGTGGCCTGGACGAAGCGGGCGTCGTCCGCGACCTCGCCGAAGTTCCAGCCCTCCCCGTAGAGGATGATCTTCTTGCCGTCGACGCCGTCCTTCGCGACGGTCAGGGCGTCGAGGGCCTTGCGTACGGCCAGGATGTTCGCCTTTGGGTGGTGGCCCATGAGGTCGAAGCGGAAGCCGTCGACCTTGTACTCCTTGGCCCAGGTGACGATCGAGTCCACGACGAGCCGGCCCATCATGGCGTTCTCGGGAGCCGTGTTGGCGCAGCAGGTGGAGTTGGCGACCGAGCCGTCCGCCATCAGCCGCTGGTAGTAGCCCGGCACGATCCGGTCCAGGACCGACTTGTCCGACTGGCCGGACGCCACGGTGTGGTTGTAGACCACGTCCATCACGGTGCGCAGGCCGGCCCCGTTCAGCGACTGGACCATCTTGCGGAACTCGACCGTGCGGGCCGTCCCGTTGGGGTCGCTCGCGTAGGAGCCCTCCGGAACGGTGTAGTGCAGCGGGTCGTAGCCCCAGTTGTACGCGTCCTTCGCGGCTGCGGCGGCCACGCAGGCCTGCTGCTGCTCGGAGTCCGGCGCGTACACCTTCAGGTCACAGGCGGGTTCGGTGCGGTCGGCGGCCTTCTCGGGAATGGTGCCGATGTCGAAGGCGGGCAGGAGGTGGACGTAGGAGGTGCCGGACGCGGCCAGTGCGCGCAGGTGCTGCATGCCCGCCGAGCCGGTGTCGGTGAACGCCAGGTACTGCCCGGGGTGGGTGCTCGTACGGTCCGCGACCGAGAAGTCGCGGATGTGGAGCTCCTGGATCTGCGCGGAGGTGAAGGGGACGGACGCGGGCTTGCGCAGTGCGCGCCAGCCGGGCGGGGCCAGCTTCGGGTCGGCCAGGTCGACGACCAGGCTGTACGTGGAATCCGCGGTCAGGGCGGTGGAGTACGGGTCGGTGACCAGGTTGCGGACCACCTGGCGGGTGCTCGGGGCCCACACGGTGACGGCGTAGCGGTACGGCTTGCCGGTCCAGTTGCGCTCGCCGCGCACCGACCAGACGCCGGTGGCGTCGTCACGGCGCATGGCGACGGTGCGGCCGTCGAGTTCGAGGGCGACCTGCTGGGCGGTGGGGGCCCAGACGGAGAGGGTGGGGCGGCCGTCCTTGAAGGTCGGGCCGAGGGCCGAGGTGGTCGCGTACAGGTCGTCGAGTACGCCGGCGAGTTGGACGCCGGTGGCGGCCAGGACGGCCCCGTTCGTGGCGCGGGCGCTCGCGACGAGCTGCCCGCGCAGGGCTCCCCGGACGCGGTCGCGGTCGCGCGGGTCGACGGTGAACGCGGTGGAGGCGGCCAGGTGCGGGAACTTCTGCTTCTGGGCGTCGGTCAGCTGCGCCGCGGACAGCCGCAGCCACTGTGCCCCGCCCGCGCCGGTCAGTGCGCCCTTCTCGGCCGCGATCGTGCCCTCGTGGGAGGCGAGGAGCTGTACGGAGGCGGCGCCCGCGGGGGCGTTCCAGACGAGGGTGTCGCGGTCGATCCAGACGGCCTGGGCCTTGGTGAGGTCCAGGGCTGCGGAGGAGCCGGCGGGCTGGGGCAGGAGGTACGGGGCCCGGCCGCCCAGCATCCAGACCTCGTGGCCGAGGGCCTTCAGGTCCAGGGACTGGTCGGAGGGGAGGTCCTTCTCGTCGCCCTTGTGGAGGATGTAGCTGAGGCTGGTCGCGCCGGCCGCGAGCGGCACCTCGTACACCGCGCCGTAGGAGTCGGTGCGGGCGGGCATCAGCGGCTTGGACCAGTCGGTCGGGGTCGCGGCGCCGGTCCAGAGGTGCAGGCCCCAGCCGTCGTAGGCGCCGTCGGCGCGCTGGTAGTGGAGGACGGCCTTGGTCTGGTCCTGCGGCGGGTACGCGGGGCGGTCGGTGCGGGCCGCGTCCTGGCCCTGCTCCAACCAGACCTCGCCGCTCTTGGTCACGTCCAGGGTGCGGTCGGCGGAAACGTCCTTGTTTCCGTCCTTGTCGATGACGAGGTAGCCGATCGAGGAGGCGCCGGGCTTCAGCTTGACGTGGGCGAAGGCGCCGTACGCGTCACGGCCGGTGAAGTCGTGCCCGGCCGGCCACGGGGTGGCTTCGCCGTCGGCGAGGTCGCCCCAGGCGTAGAGGCGCCAGTTCGTGTAGTCGCCGTCGGGGCGGTGGTAGTGGACCACCGCGTAGTCGCGCTGGGTGGCGGTGGGGGTGTCCACGGGCGGGACCTGGCCGGAAACGGACGCGGCGAGGGCGCTCGCGGTGTGGCCGGCGGCGTCGACGGCGACGGCCTTGTACCGCAGCGCGGTGCCCGCGGGGGCGGTGACGTGCTGCGTGACCTTGTACGGGGCGTGGTCGGCGGAGCCGAGGACCTGCCACGCACCGGTGCCGGCCTGGGCGGCGAAGACGACCCGGTTCAGGCCGCCACCGGTGACCTCGGCGGAAAGCTCGACGGTGCCGGTGGCGCCGGGGGCGGGAGCCTTCAGGGTCAGGGCGGGCTTGCCGACGGGGGCGGCGAGCGGGGCGGTGGCCTGGAGGACCACCGAGCCGAGGGCGGGGACGGTGACGGTGAGCTTCCCGGCCGCCGAGGACCGGATCAGCGCGGTGCCGCCGTACAGGGTGCGGTACTGGGTTCCGGCGGGGGCGTCGAGCTGCACGGTCTTGGCCTCGGCGCCGTTGTTCGTGGCGACCAGGTACTCGGTGCGCGTCCGGGTGTCGGTACGGGCAAAGGCGTAGACGGAGCCCTCGGCGAGGCGCTCGCTCTGGACGCCGTCGCGCAGGGCCGGGTGGGCCTTGGTCAGCTTCGAGAGGGCACTGATCTGCTGGTAGAGCGGGTGTCCCGGATCGTAGGCGTCGCTCGCGTGCGTGCGCGCCGTACCGAGCTGGTCGTCGTCCAGGTAGTCCGCGACGCGGGAGGCGAAGAGCGGCTGGCGGGCGTCCTTGTCGCCCCCCGCACCGGTGAAGCCCTGCTCGTCACCGGAGTAGATCACCGGATTGCCCCGGGAGAAGAACATCAGCTCGTTGGCGAGCCGGTAGCGGTCCAGCAGCTCCTGCTCCCCCGCTCCCGGCCGGTCCTGCTTCAGGAAGGTCCCGAAGCGGCCCATGTCGTGGTTGCCGAGGAAGGTGACCTGCTCGTACGCGTTCGCCTTGTCGGTGGTGTACCGGTAGTCGTCGGCCAGCACCGAGCCCAGCCGCGGGGCCGCCGCGCCCTGGGAGGCGTATGCGCGGATCGCGTCCTGGAGCGGGAAGTCGAGGGTGGCGTCGAGGCGCCCGCGCGTCACGTACGGGGAGGTGACGGCGGTGTCGGCGGAGTAGACCTCGCCGAACATGAAGAAGTTCTTGCGGCCGTGCCGGGCGGCGTACTGGTCGAGGGCGGTGGCCCACTGGGTCCAGAACTCGGTGTTGACGTGCTTGACCGTGTCGATGCGGAAGCCGTCGATGGCGAAGTCACGGACCCACTTCTCGTAGATCTTCTCCATCCCCTGGACGACCTCGGGGCGCTCGGTCCACAGGTCGTCGAGCCCGAAGAAGTCGCCCTGGTCGGAGGATTCCCCGGCGAAGGTGGAGTCGCCCCGGTTGTGGTACATCGTCGGGTCGTTGAGCCAGGCGGGGGCCTTGAGGTTCTTCTTCGCGTCGGGGACGAAGGGGGTGCGGGGGAAGGACCCGGGCCCGGTCTTGGGGAACCTCTTCTTCCCGTCGGCGTAGTCCTTGTCGTCGAATGCGACCCCGTCCTTGGTCAGATAGGGGAAGGCCCCCTTCGACAGGTAGGAGTACGACTGCTCGCGGTAGTCGACGACGTCGGCGGTGTGGTTGGTGATGACGTCGAAGAAGACCTTCATCCCCTTCGCGTGCGCCTTGTCGATCAGCCGCTCCAGGTCCGCGTTGGTGCCGAAGTGCGGGTCGACCTGGGTGAAGTCGGTGATCCAGTAACCGTGGTAGCCGGCCGAGACGTCGTTGCCCTTGCCCTGCACGGGCTGGTTCTTGAAGATCGGCGCCATCCAGATGGCCGTGGTGCCGAGCCCCTTGATGTAGTCGAGCCGGTCGGTCAGGCCCTTGAGGTCACCGCCCTGGTAGAAGCCCTTGTCCGTCGGGTCCAGTCCGGTGTCGAGCCGGGTACCGGTCAGGCCTCCGGTGTCGTTGCGCGGGTCGCCGTTCGCGAACCGGTCCGGGAGGACGAAGTAGAACTGCTCCCGGGTCAGGTCGTGCCGGGCTGGCTCGGCGGCCAGTTTCGCGTCCGAGGGCGGGGCCGGCGCTTTGGCGGCGTCGGCCGCGGCGGGGAGGGCGGGCAGGAGCGTCACGGCCAGGGCGGCGGCGAGGACTCCTGCGGCGGGGCGTATCAAGGTGGGTCTCCTTGGTTACGTGGCACGGAATGAGGGCCGCCCGGTGTTGGCTGGAGCACCTCCCGGCAAGTAGCTGGGGGAGGACGCGGATACCGGGCGGCCCTGGTCGGTGGGCGCTCAGTTGCGCCAGGTGTCGTTCAGCACGACCTTGCCGCTCGCCGGGACGGTGGCGGTGCGGTTGGCGCCGCTCTCCCACGTGACGTTCCCGGCGGCGTCCTTGCGGAGGTACTTGTACGCGAAGACCGTGCCGGCCGGGAGCGTCACGTCGAGCTTCCAGACGGGGTAGGCCGCCGGGTCGAGCTTGAGGGCGCTGGCGGTGTTCCAGCTGCCGAGTTCGGCGCGGTCACCGGTGACGTAGATGTTCTCGCCGAGGACGGTGGTGGCGTTGACGGCGAAGGAGGCACCGGCGGTGGCCGGAGTGCTGCTCCCGGTGCAGGTACGGGCGTCCACGTGGAGGGCGAGGGCGGTGCCGGCCGCGACAGTGGCGGTGAACTCGCCGGAGGATCCGACGGTGACCGTACGGCCGCTCTGCACGTCGCAGTAGTCCCCGGCCGGCAGGGAGGTCTGGAAGGTCCTGGTCAGGGCGGAACCCTCGTAGTTGATGGCCACGTACGCCTTGGTGCCGCGTCCGAAGGCGATCTGGTCGCCGCCGTTGTCCCACCAGTTGGCGACGGCCTGACCGCGGGCCGCGTTGCGGAAGCCGACCATGGAGGAGATCTCCCGCCAGGCGTGCTGGCACTTCCAGCCGTCGCTGTAACAGGCGTTGACCGAGCCGCCGTTCGGCGGGCCGGCGTCCTTGTCGGTCCACTCGTAGCCGGAGTGCACGTCCGGGGAGCCGTAGGGCCAGGCCAGCATGAAGACGCTGGCGAGCGTGTAGGCCGAGCCGTCCTTGTAGTTGAGCGTGTCACCGACCCGCTCGGTGTCGTGGTTGTCGACGAAGACGGCGGACTGGGAGCCGTTCATGTAGCCCCAGGCCTCGCCGAAGTTCTTCAGGTAGGCGAGGTTCTCGTTCTGGAAGACGCGCTTGAGGTCGCGGGCGTAACGGAACTCCTGTACGTCGCCGTTGCCGAGGTACTCGGAGGGCGAGACAGCCTCGCCCGCGCCGAATATCGCCTCCTGCTTCCAGTAGGCGCCCGGGTTGGTCAGCCGCGACTTGATGTTGGCGAGGTCGGCGGCCGGCATGTGCTTGGCGGCGTCGATCCGGAATCCGTCCACGCCGAGGGAGAGCAGGTCGTTCAGGTATCCCGCGATGCGACCGCGTACGTAGTCCTCGCCGGTGTCGAGGTCGGCGAGCTGGACGAGCTCGCAGTTCTGGACGTTGGCCCGGTCCTGGTAGTTGGAGATCGTGGCGCGGCAGTCGTCCATATCGGAACCGGAGTAGACGCCCGGATAGTTGTACTTCGTGTACGAAGACCCGCCGGTGCCGGTGCCGTCGCCGGCCGCCATGTGGTTGATGACGGAGTCCGCGACGACCTTCACGCCGGCGGCGTGGCAGGTGTCGACCATGGCCTTGAAGGCGGCCCGGTCACCGAGGCGCCCGGCGATCCGGTAGCTGACGGGCTGGTACGAGGTCCACCACTGGGGACCCTGGATGTGCTCCTGGGGCGGCGAGACCTGGACGTAGCCGTACCCGGCGGGCCCGAGGGAATCGGTGCAGGCCTTGGCGACGGAGTCGAAGCGCCATTCGAACAGGACGGCGGTGACGTCCTTGTCGCCGGGGGGTGCGGCGACGGCCTGCGGCATCCCGGCGGTGAGGGTGGCGGCTGCAAGTGCGGTGACGGCGAAGAGGGTTGCAGCTCTGGTGGTTCTTGCAGCTCTGGCAGCATTGACAGGCATGCGGGGGGCCTCCTGGCGGAAGAGGTGGGGATTGCAGCGACCGTAGGGGCCAGGTAGGAGGCCTGCAAGAGTTTGCGCAAGAGATTGCAGAATTGTTTCCGGGGCGTGTCCCGGTCCGGGACGAGGACGCAGGGCTCGACCGCTTCGCGGCCCGCGTCGAGGAGGGGGCCGTGCACGCCCCGCCGACCCGGGGCGGACGGCCGGGCGCCGGGCGCACCGTCGGCGCGCACACCGGCCTCGGCCGCGTCTTCGCCGACGGCGCGAGGCCGGCAGGAGAGCTGGGCGGGGGTTACCGCCGCCGCAGATGCGGCGGTCCCGGCCCGTCGCACGACCCGGGACGAGGCGGCGCTGTCACACCGGGCGCGCTCGACCGCCGGAGGGCATCACCTGCGGCCTCCGGGCCTGCTCCGGTGCGCGGTCGAGCCCCGGACACCCGGACCCGGGAACGCGGCAGGTTCGCCCGCGGGCCGGGGACGGGAACGCGGCAGGTTCACTGACGGGCCGACCGGGTACGGGAGCGCGGCACATACGCCGGACCCCTGACCGCCGGACACCCGGACCCCCGACCCCCGACCCCGGGGCGGCGTCAGGTTCGCCCGCGGGCCGGGGACCGGAGTGCAGTGGGGGCGTGGTGTTTTCCCGCGCCCGTCGGCTCCGTCCGGTCGCCGGGCGCCGCCCCGTGCCGGTTCGGGGTGCGGGGTTCGGGGACCGGGACCGCCCGGGTCCCGGTCCCCGACTGCGGCCGTCCTACGCCGCAGGCCCCTGCGCGGTCGAGCCCCGGACCACCAGTTCCGGCTGGAACACGTACTCCGTCCGCTGGACGGGGGTGCCGCCCACCGCCTCCAGGAGGGCGCCGACCGCAGCCGTCGCCATCGCGCGGACCGGCTGGCGGATCGTCGTCAGCGGCGGGTCGGTGAACGCGATCAGCGGCGAGTCGTCGAAGCCGACCACCGAGACGTCCTCCGGTACTCGCAGCCCGCGCTCGCGGACCGCGCGGATCACGCCCAGCGCCATCGGGTCGCTGCCGCACACGATGCCGGTGCAGCCGCGGTCCAACAGGGCGCCGGCCGCCGCGTGGCCGCCCTCCACCGTGAACAGCGTGCGCTGGATCAGGCCCTCTTCCTCCGCCGAGGGAACGGCGGCGACGAAGCCCTGCTCCTTGCGGGCCGACGGCACGTACCGCGTCGGGCCGATGGCCAGACCGATCCGCCGGTGCCCCAGGTCGGCCAGGTGGCGGACGGCCATGTCCGCTGCCGCCCGGTCGTCCGGGGAGATGAACGGCGCGTTCACGTGCTCGTTGAAGCCGTTGATCAGGACGAACGGCACGCCCCGCGAGGCGAGCCGTTGGTAGCGGGACGGATCGGTGGACGAGTCCGCGTGCAGCCCGGACAGGAAGACGATCCCGGTGACCCCCCGCTCCTCCAGCTGCTCCACCAGTTCGTCCTCGGTGGCCCCGCCCGGGGTCTGCGTGCACAGCACCGGCGTGTACCCGTGGCCCGCCAACGCCTGCTCTATGACCTGCGCGAACGCCGGGAAGATGGGGTTGGTCAGCTCCGGGATGAGCAGGCCCACCAGGCCGTTGCTGCGGCGGCGCAGCCGTACGGGCCGCTCGTAGCCGAGCAGGTCCATGGCGGCCAGCACCTTGTGCCGGGTGCCGGCCGCCACGCCCGCCTTGCCGTTGAGCACACGGCTGACGGTCGCCTCGCTGACCTTGGCCTGCGCGGCGATGTCCGTCAGCCGGAGCGGGGAGGTCACCCCTGCCACCACACCGCCGTGTCGGCGGGCAGCGTGCCCGGGTCCGCGAGCTCCGCGCTGGCGAGCAGCACCGTGCCCGGCGCGGGCAGCCGCACCGGCTGCCCGGTGGTGTTGACCGTGCAGACGAAGTCCCCGCGGCGGAACGCCAGGACGCCTTCCGGCGCCTCCAGCCACTCCACCGCGTCGCCCGCGCCCAGGTCGTCCCGCTCGCGGCGGATCCGCAGCGCCGCCCGGTACAGCTCCAGCGTCGAGGCCGGGTCACCGGTCTGCGCCTCGACGCTCAGGCCCGCCCACTCGGCCGGCTGCGGCAGCCAGCTGCCGCCGGACCCGAAGCCGTACGGCGCCTGGTCGCCGGACCACGGGATCGGCACGCGGCAGCCGTCGCGCAGCCCGTCCTGGCCGTTCTCCTTGAAGAAGGACGGGTCCTGGCGCACCTCGTCGGGCAGGTCCACGACCTCCGGCAGGCCGAGCTCCTCGCCCTGGTAGACGTACGCCGAACCGGGCAGGGCGAGCATCAGCAGGGCTGCCGCCCGCGCTCGGGCCAGGCCCTGCGCGCCGCCGCCGTAGCGGGTGACGTGCCGTACGACGTCGTGGTTGGACAGCACCCAGGTGGTCGGGGCGCCGACCGGCCGCATCGCGTCGAGCGAGTCGTCGATGGCGGAGCGCAGCGCTGCCGCGTCCCAGCCGGTGTTCAGGTAGTGGAAGTTGAAGGCCTGGTGCAGTTCGTCGGGGCGCAGGTAGAGCGCGGTGCGGTCGGCGCTGGGCGTCCACGCCTCGGCGACCCCGATGCGGTCGCCGGCGTACTCGTCCAGCACGGTCCGCCAGGAGCGGTAGATCTCGTGGACCCCGTCCTGGTCGAAGAAGGGCAGCACCTGGTTGCCGAGCAGCTTGAGCTGCTCGTCGCGGCCGAGGTCGGGCAGGCCGGGGGCCTTGACCAGGCCGTGCGCGACGTCGATGCGGAAGCCGTCGGCGCCGAGGTCGAGCCAGAAGCGCAGGATGGAGCGGAACTCGTCCTGGACGGCCGGGTGTTCCCAGTTGAAGTCGGGCTGCTCGGGGGCGAAGAGGTGCAGGTACCACTCGCCGTCCTCGACGCGGGTCCAGGCGGGGCCGCCGAAGATGGACTCCCAGTCGTTCGGGGGCTCGGAGCCGTCAGCGCCCTGCCCCGGGCGGAAGTGGAAGCGCTCGCGCAGCGGGGTGCCGGGGCCCTCGCGCAGTGCCTGCTTGAACCATTCGTGCTGATCGGAGCAGTGGTTGGGGACCAGGTCCACGATGATGCGCAGGCCCAGTGCGTGGGCTTCGCGGATCACTGCGTCGGCGTCGTGCAGGGTGCCGAACATGGGGTCGATGGCCCGGTAGTCGGCGACGTCGTAGCCGGCGTCGGCCTGCGGGGAGGCGTAGAAGGGGCTCAGCCATACGGCGTCGACCCCCAGTTCCTTGAGGTAGGGCAGTCGGCTGCGGATGCCTTCGAGGTCCCCCATGCCGTCTCCGTTGGAGTCGGCGAAGCTGCGCGGATAGACCTGGTAGATCACCGCTTCTCTCCACCAACCGGGCCGGGTGCCGGTCGGAGCAGGGAGTGCGTCGGCGAGGTGCTGGGTCATGTCGTCCTTGAAGAGATCGGGCCGGGGGTGTGTGGGGGCAGGCAACGGGTGGTCAGCCCTTTGGTCGCGAGGGGGTCAGCCCTTGGTCGCGCCTGCCGTCATCCCGGCGACGAGGTGACGCTGGGCGAAGACGAAGAAGAGGGCCGCCGGGATGGCGATGAGGACCGAGGCGGCCGTCATCGGACCCCAGTTGGCGGTGTACTGGGTGACGAATGTCTGGAGGCCGCCGGCGAGGGTGAGGTTCTCGTCGCCGACCATGAAGGCGGAGGAGTACGCGACCTCGCCCCAGGCGGTGATGAAGGAGTAGAAGCCGGTGACGGCGAGGCCGGGCTTGGCCAGCGGCAGGATGAGGCGCCAGAAGGTGCCGAAGGGGTTGAGCCCGTCGACGCGGCCGGATTCGTCGATCTCGATCGGGATCGTGTCGAAGAAGCCCTTCATCATCCAGGCGCAGAACGGCACGGCGATGGTGAGGTACGTGATGATCAGGCCGAGCGGCTGGTTGAGCAGCCCGAGCTGTCCCATCAGGTTGTAGAGCGGGACGATCAGGATGGCCATCGGGAACATCTGCGTGACGAGCAGGGTCCACATCAGCGGCTTCATGCCGGGGAACTTGAACCGGCTGACGGCGTACCCGGTGGTGGCGGCGATGAACACACCGAGGACGGTGGTGACGCCGGCGACCAGGACGGAGTTGCCGAACCAGGTGAAGAAGGAGGTGTTCTCCACCAGGAAGCGGTAGTTGTCGAGGGTCGGTTCCTTCACGAAGTCCGTGGTGATCGCGTGCTGCGCGGGCTTGAGCGAGGTCAGCAGGACCCACAGCACCGGGAAGACGGCGATCACGGACGCGACGACGAGCGTGGCGTGCAGGCCGACGGAGGCGAGCGGTGAACGCTGGCCCCGCTTGCGTACGGAGACGTCGGTTGTCACGGTCACCACACCTCTCCCTGCTTGCGCAGCGAGCGCCGGTAGACCAGCGCGAACATCATGAGCAGGGCGAGGATGAGCACGCCCCAGGTGGCCGAGCCGGCGAAGTCGCGCGGGCTCGTCACGAAGGCCTCGCGGAACGCCTGGGTCACCAGGATCTCGGTGGAGTCGCCCGGTCCGCCCCGCGTCAGCAGGAAGATCACCGGGAACATGTTGAAGGTCCAGATGGTGGAGAGCAGGATCACCGTCATGCTCACCGAGCGCAGCCCGGGCAGCGTGATGTGCCGGAAGCGCTGCCAGGAGGTGGCCCCGTCCATCTCGGCGGCTTCGTAGAGCTCGCCGGGGATCGACTGGAGTCCGCCGAGCAGGGCGACCATCATGAAGGGGACGCCGAGCCAGACGTTGACGGCGATGACCGAGAACTTGGCCCAGGTCGGGTCGTCGAGCCACGGGATCGCGGCGATGCCGCCGCCGTCGAGGAGCTTGTTGAGGATGCCGTTGTCGCGGTTGAAGAGGAACCGCCACGCGAACACGGAGACGAAGCCGGGGACGGCCCAGGGCAGGATGAGCGCCATCCGGTAGAAGGCGCGGCCACGGAACTGCCGGTTGAGCATGTTGGCCAGGACCAGGCCGAGCCCGAAGGTGATGGACACGCACGCGACGGTCCAGATCACGGTCCACACCAGCCGCTGTAGGAACACCGGGTCGCTGAGTACGGCCGTGTAGTTGTCGAGCCCGACGAACTCGTACGTCGCGTCGATGTGGCGGGCGCCGATGGTACGGGCGACGTTGCGCTCGTTGGCGTCGGTCAACGACAGGTAGATGCCGCGGAAGAGCGGCCAGCCGATGATCACGCCGAGGACGATCACGACCGGGGCGATCATCGTCCAGGCGTACCAGTGGGTGGCGAGGGCGCGCCTCAGTCCACCGCTGTTCCCGTTGTCAGTCGCGCGGCTCCGGCCGCGGGCGGCGAGGGCTTCTGCGCCCTCGCTGCCCGCGGCCTTCGCCACAGACTGGCTGGTGTGAGCAGCCATGGTCTCGTTACTTCCAGCCCTTGAGGATCTTGCGGAACTCGGCGCCGGCAGCCTTGGCCGCGTCCTCCGGGGTCGAGGTCCCGGTGATGGCCTTGGTGTATTCGACCTTCAGCGGCTCGAAGAGGGAACCGTTCTCCGGGATCCAGGCCCGCTCGACGGCCTTGTCCACGGCCGGCTTGAAGAACTGGACCATCTCGTTGCCCTTGACGTCCGGCTGCTCGTAGGCGGCGGTCCGGGTCGGGAGCAGGCTGAGGTCCTTGGTGGACTGCACCTGCACGTCCTGCGAGGTCATGTACTCGACGAAGGCGTGCGCGGCGGCGCGGTTCTTGGAACCGGCGTAGACGGCGAGGTCGTGGCCGCCCTGCGGGGCGCCGGCCTTGACGGAGCCGGCCGGTACGGCGGCGATGCCGAGGTTGGCCTTGTCCTTGAACTGGTCGCCGGCGTAGCTGTCGGCGACGGCCCACGGGCCGTTGATCATCATGGCGGCCTCGCCGGACTTGAAGGCCGTCTGCATGTTGTTCCAGCCGTCGGTGGCGTTGGTGACCGCCGCGCCGGAGGTGACCAGGTCGCGGGCGGTCTTGAACGCCTTGACGCCGGCCGCGTTGTCGACGGTGACCGTCTTGGTCTTCGCGTCGACCAGGTCGCCGCCCTCGCCGTAGATCAGCGGCAGGAACCAGTAGGAGTCGTCGCCGCGCAGGTAGAGGCCGGCCTTGCCGGTCTTCGCCTTGATCGCGGCGGAGGCGGCCTTCAGCTCCTCCAGGGTCTTGGGGGGCTGGACGCCGGCGTCCGCGAGCATCTTCTTGTTGTAGAAGAGGCCCAGGCTGTCGATGACCTGCGGGACGGCGTAGGTCTTGCCCTCGTACTTGCCGCTGGCCGCGGCCTGCGGCAGGAACTCGGCGTCCACCTTCTTGGCCGTCTCGGCCGGGACCTCGTCGAGGTAGCCGAGCGAAGCGAAGTCCGCGACCCAGCCGACGTCGGCGCGGATCACGTCAGGGGCTTCGGAACCGCTGCTGAACGCGTTCTTGACCTTGTTCTGCGCGTCACCGTACGGGACGTTGACGTACTTGACGGTGACCTTCGGGTGCTTCGCGGTGAACGCCTCGGCGATCTTCTGGAAGCTGGCCTTCTCGGTGTCGTTCGAGGTGTCCCACCACGTGACCGTGCCGGAGAGCTCCCCGCCGGCCTTGGTGTCGCCACCGCTGTCCTTGGTGTCACCGCCGCAAGCCGTCGCCGCGAGCGCCAGGGTCGCGACCAGCGCGGTGGCCGCTATGCCACGCCGCATATGAACTCCTTCGATGATCCCGGCCGCTCCCTCGCGGTCCCGAGTTGCAGGGAACGTAACAAGCCTGAAAGCTGACCGAAAGAGCTTGCGGCAATTTTCTGCAAGACGGGCCGATCGTTACATCCGTGTGTCCGGACGGTTGCCGCAGCTTGCTGTTAGTTCGAACGACCTTCGGGTGTCCAGGCCCGCAACCAGGGGGCATGTACGCGCGTTGACCCCGATATGACCCATGAGCTGACCGCACCCCGGGTTGCAAGCGCTTCCAGCAAGAGCACCGCAAGAGATGGCTGGTGGCGCGATGCCGTCATCTACCAGGTGTACGTGAGGTCCTTCGCGGACAGCGACGGCGACGGCGTCGGCGACCTCCGCGGGGTGCGCACGCGCCTGCCGCACCTGGCCCGGCTCGGGGTCGACGCCGTGTGGCTCACCCCCTTCTACGTCTCCCCGCAGGCGGACGGCGGCTACGACGTCGCCGACTACCGCGCCGTCGACCCGCTCTTCGGGGACATCTCCGACGCCGACGAGCTCGTCCGGGCCGCCCACGCGCTGGGCCTGCGGGTCATCGTGGACGTGGTCCCCAACCACACCTCCGACCGGCACGTCTGGTTCCAGCAGGCGCTGGCCGACCCCGCCGCCCGGGCCCGCTACCACTTCCGGCCCGGCCGCGGCCCTCACGGAGAGCATCCGCCCAACGACTGGGAGTCCGTCTTCGGCGGCCCCGCCTGGACCCGGACCCCGGACGGTGCCTGGTACCTGCACCTCTTCGCCCCCGAACAGCCCGACCTGAACTGGGAGCACCCCGAGGTCGCGGAGGAATTCGCCTCCGTCCTGCGCTTCTGGCTCGACCTCGGCGTCGACGGCTTCCGCGTCGACGTCGCCCACGGCATGGTCAAGGCCCCGGGCCTGCCCGACATCGGCCGGGGCGCCCAGGCCACGCTGATCGGCACCGAGCCGCTCCCCTTCTTCGACCAGGACGGGGTCCACGAGATCCACCGCTCCTGGCGCCGGCTGCTCGACTCCTACGAGGGCCTGCGCATCGGCGTCGCCGAGGCCTGGGCGCCGACCTCGGAGCGGCTCGCCCTGTACGTCCGGCCCGACGAACTGCACCAGGCCTTCAACTTCCGCTTCCTGAACTGCCCGTGGGACGCCGCGGCGATGCGCACCGTCATCGACGAGTCACTGGCCGCAACCGCCTCGGTCGGCGCCCCCACCACCTGGGTGCTCTCCAACCACGACGTCGTACGGCACGTCACCCGCTACGGCGGCGGCGCCCAGGGCCTGGCCCGGGCCCGCGCCGCCGCACTGCTGATGCTCGCCCTGCCCGGGTCCGCGTACCTCTACCAGGGCGAGGAGCTCGGCCTGCCCGAGGTCGCGGACCTGCCGGACGAGGTACGCCAGGACCCGGCGTTCCGCCGCGGGCGCCGCGGCGGGGGGACCGGGGTCGGGGCGAGGGCCGTGGCCGAGGGCCTCGTGCGCGCCGGTACCGCGCCGGAAGCCGACGCCGGCGCCGGCACGGACCCGGGCCTCCGCACGGACGCGGGCACGGACCAGGGCGCGTGCACGGCCGCGGACCTCCGCACAGACACGAGCACGAGCACGGATGCGGCGGGGCAGGACGGACTCCGCGACGGTTGCCGGATCCCGCTCCCGTGGTCCGGCGAGGAGCCCCCGTACGGTTTCAGCCCGGCCGGCAGCTGGCTCCCCCAGCCCCGGAACTGGGCCGGTCTGAGCGTCGCCGCCCAGACCGGCGACCCCCACTCCACCCTGGAGCTGTACCGGGCCGCCCTGGAGCTGCGGCGCGCACTGCCCGGCCTCGGCTCCCCGGACGCGGGCCCGCTGACCTGGCTACCCGCCCCCGACGGCGTCCTCCTCTTCACCCGGCCCGGCTTCGCCTGCACCCTCAACAGCCGCTCCGAGCCGGTTGAACTCGCCTCGCCGGGACGTCCCGTACTCTCCAGCGCACCGGTCGAGACGGCCGCCCGCACCGTCCTGCTTCCCCCCGATTCCTGCACCTGGTGGGCTTTGTGACGTGGGAGCCGGTACAGTCCAATCCCGTGACCGCACGGCTAGCCGACATCGCAGCCCAGGCGGGGGTCAGCGAAGCCACAGTCAGCCGCGTGCTCAACGGCAAGCCCGGTGTGGCCGCAGGCACCCGCGAGTCTGTGCTGGCCGCACTCGACGTCCTCGGCTACGAGCGCCCCGTCAAACTGCGCCAACGCAGCGCGGGGCTCGTCGGCCTGATAACCCCGGAGCTGGACAACCCCATCTTTCCGGCGCTCGCCCAGGTCATCGGCCAGGCGCTGACCCGCCAGGGGTACACCCCGGTGCTGGCCACGCAGACGCCCGGCGGGTCCACCGAGGACGAGCTCACCGAGATGCTGGTCGACCGGGGCGTCTCCGGGATCATCTTCGTCTCCGGGCTGCACGCGGACACCACCGCCGACATGGGCCGCTACGACCAACTGCGCGGCCAAGGTGTCCCGTACGTCCTCATCAACGGATTCTCCGACAAGGTGCAGGCCCCCTTCGTCTCCCCCGACGACCGGGCCGCGATGCAGCTCGCGGTGACCCACCTGACCGCACTCGGCCACACCCGGATCGGCCTCGCGGTCGGACCCAAGCGGTTCGTGCCCGTCCTGCGCAAGATCGAGGGCTTCCGGCTCGGGATGAAGCAGCGGCTCGGCCTCGACGAGGCCGAGGTCGAGGAGCTCATCCAGCACTCCCTGTACACACTGGAGGGCGGGCAGGCCGCCGCCACCGCGCTCATCGCGCGCGGCTGCACCGCGATCGTGTGCGCGAGCGACATGATGGCCCTCGGCGCGATCCGGGCAGCCCGGCAGCAGGGGCTGCGCGTACCGCAGGACGTCTCGGTCGTCGGCTTCGACGACTCCCCTCTCATAGCGTTCACCGATCCGCCGTTGACCACCATCCGGCAGCCCGTGCAGGCCATGGGTCAGGCTGCGGTGCGCACGCTCCTGGAGGAGATCGGCGGTACGCCGGCCCCGCACAGCGAGTTCGTTTTCCTGCCCGAGCTGGTGGTCCGCGGATCCACCGCATCCGGTCCGCAGCTGGGGGCACCTTCCGGCCGGAGGCCGGGGGAGCCCGGGGATTAGGGGACCGTCGTCCACAAGGCTGAGGAGCTGCACCGGAGACCCTCCCGAGGGATGATCGAAGGTGAGAACGCATCTGGCAAACTCTCTCCTCATGGGTGAAGCGAGCGTGAAGACACTGGAAACTCCCCCAGCTGCCGCCGGGGGCACCCCCAGGACGGACGTCTCGTCACCCCACGTGACCGAGAGCGAGACGCGCCCGGTGGTGCAGCACACCCTCTTCTCCCGGTTGCGCGCGCCGCGCCGGCCCCGGATCTGGTTCGAGATCCTGCTCATCGGGGTCAGTTACTGGACCTACTCGCTGATCCGCAATGCCGTGCCCGAACAGAAGACGGCCGCCCTCGCGAACGCCGACTGGATCTGGCGCGTCGAGCGCGGGGTCGGCATCGCCGTCGAGCAGAGCGTCAACCACGCCGTCAATTCGGTGACGTGGCTGATCGTGGGCATGAACTACTACTACGCCACGCTGCACTTCGTCGTGACCATCGGCGTCCTGGTGTGGATCTACCGCTTCCATCCGGGGCGGTACGCCGCCACCCGGCTGGTGCTGTTCGCCACCACCGGTGTGGCACTCGTCGGCTACTACCTGTATCCGCTCGCGCCGCCCCGGCTGATGAACGGCGGCCACTTCGTCGACACCGTGCTGGTCCACCACACCTGGGGTTCGATGGCCTCGGGCAACCTCAAGCACATGTCCAACCAGTACGCCGCCATGCCCTCCATGCACATAGGGTGGTCGCTCTGGTGCGGGCTGACGATCTTCGCGGTCGCCTCCGCCCCCTGGGCCAGGATCCTCGGCCTGCTCTACCCGGCGGCGACCCTCGTCGTCATCGTGGCGACCGCCAACCACTTCTGGCTGGACGCGGTGGGCGGCATGCTCTGCCTGGCCTTCGGTTACTCCGTGTCCCGGTCCTGGTTCGGATCGCTCCCCCACCACCTGCCGCGCGAGCCCGAGCACGCGGGCCCGCACCCGGCATCGGCCCTGCTGAACCGGTTCCGCACCGGGGCGTAGGGACGCCCGCCGTCACAGCACGCGGGGCCCGCCGTCCAGGGTCGCCATGTAGACGGCGGTCGTCCCGCCGCCCCGCTCGTCCAGCAACAGCTTGAACTCGGACCCGTACGGGGTACTGAAGCGGTGGAGGGGATAGACCCTTGAGGGGTCCAGATCGAGCTTGACACGCTTCATGGCGGACGGCTGGAAGGGCGGATCGGTCGCCTTGATCACCACTTCGCCCTGGATCGCATCACCACGCTCGGCCACCGGAGCCAAGGCGCCCCCGGATCGGCGCCCCGGGCCCGCAGGTAGTCGTTCATACAGCCGGTCGGCAGAGTGAGGCTGACCTCCACCCAGGCCAGCAGCCACCAGTCCTCTTCGACCGCGAAGCTCCGTATGTCGGGGCCACAGTCGGGCGGCTCCAGGTGCACGGCGTCCAACGCCTCCTGCCGACCGTGCCCGCATCCACCGAGCAGGGGCGCCACGAGAAGCAGGGCCACCACCACCGCCCCCGCATGCCATCGCGTTCGCCGCGTGACCGTTCGGTGCATGCGTCGACGCCCCCTCGGTCATTTCGAGTATGCACACGCCAATGAGGGGCGCCCGTTGTGAACGCGGCCCCGCTACGGCGCCACGGCGTGAGCCACGAAGCCGGCCCAGGCGGCGGGGGCGAGGGCGAGGCGACCGCCGTCGGGGACCTTCGAGTCGCGGACGAGGACCGTACCGGTCAGGTGGGCGACCTCGACGCACTCGTTGCTGCTGCTGACGCTGTAACTGCTCTTGGTCCAAGCGACTTCAACGCACTCATTGCTGTTGCTGGCGCTATAGCTGCTCTTGACCCATGTCAGTGCGAAAAGGCCGCTATCCGAGGGGTTGCTACTCATGTCTCTCCCAGCACTTTCTCGATGAAGGCTCGCGACTCCCGGGGACTGAGAGCCTGGGAACGGATGATCCCATAGCGAAGCTCCAGGACCTGGATCTCCTTGGCGCCAGTGATCAAACGACTTGCCACTTGCGATTCGCAGTAGGCCAGTGCGGATCCATCCTCCAGCTTGACGATCTGAATGTCTCCGCCCATCCCAGCATGGTCCTCACACTTGGTCGGCATCACTTGGATCTCGACGTTCCGGAGTGCACTGACCTCAGCCAAGCGCTCCAACTGCCCACGCAGCACACCCGCCCCTCCGATCGGCCGCTCCAGCGTGACCTGCTCCAAGACGAAGGTGAGCGCGGGCGACGGCTGGCGGTGGAAAATCTCCTGACGGGCCATCCGGGCAGCCACATACCGCTTCACCTGGTCCGGTGAGAAGGCCGGCCGCCGGATCTCGTACAGTGCACGCGCGTACTCCTCCGTCTGGAGAAGTCCGTGCAGGTTGTGGTTCCCGTACGCGCCCAGTTCAACCGATTCGGACTCCAACTTGGCCAGATCCCGAACCTTCTTGGGGTATCGGGCCTTTTCGACGTCCGCCTTCATCGCGGCGATCTTCCCGGCCGCACCGAGAATCTCGTCCGCCTTGTCCAGGAACTCCGGACGCGGAATGCGGGCGCCGCGCTCGATCTTGCAGGTCAGGTCCGACCCATATCCCATCAGTTCGGCGAACGCGGAACGGTCGAATCCGGCCGCTTCCCGCCACATTTTCAACTGGCGTCCCACCACCGCGACGACCGCCCCGGATTCGTCCTCCGGATCAAGTGCCCAGCTCGACTCGTCGGCGCCCTCTGTACTCACTGCCACCTCCGTTGGCCCGCAACGCCCTTCAGGCTACGCACGGACGACCGGGCCGAGTTACGTGAATCAGGAAATCCGCTTCGCCTCGCACCAGCCCCGGCGATCTCACCGGATCGAGGTTTTCACGACCCGGCGGGCCAATGAGCGGTCCCGCTCGACGCCTAAAGACAAATAACCGGGGGAAATGACCTCTCCCAACCTCCCCCCTCCCCCTCTCACCCGGTCGGGTGAATCACCCCAACCGAGCTGGCACATACGACAATTGACCGGGCACTCTGACTCCCGACAACCCCATAAACGCATTCGGCCCCCGTCCGGGACTGGCATCCCGACCGAGGGCCTGACCACAGCGGAAGTGAACCCCTTCCCCATGGCTGACCAGCAGCTTAGCGCGCCCGTGCGCGCCTCGTCGGGCATCCGACACATCAACCGCGACCACCGGGCGCGGTATGTCAAGATCGGCAACCACCTCGCCCAGCACCGCGAGTTGAGCATCACCGCGATCGGGCTGGCCACGCACATCCAGTCCCTCCCGGCCGGCGCCAAGGTGACCATCAAGGCCCTCGCCGAACGCTTCCCCGAGGGCGAGGTGCGGATCGCTGCTGCCCTGCGCGAGCTGGAGCAGCACGGCTACCTGGGCCGATACCAGGAGCGGATGCCGTCGGGCCGCGTCATCACTCGCACGGTGTCGTACAACAACCCGCCCGCCCTGCAGGCGGAAGCGGACGGCGACCGGCCTCCGCCGGAGCCCCCCAAGCCGAAGCAGCGCCGCCCGGAGCCGGACCCCGTACCGGCGGCCACGGTCCCGGCCCCTACCCCGGAGCCACTGCCCGAGTCAGCCGCCTCCGCCCCGGAAACCCACCGCCAGGCGGCGGAACTGCTGGCCTGCCTACGCCTGCGGGACCCCCGACTGCTCCTCTCGGAGCGTGACGTGGCCCGCCTGGCCCCGTCGGCAGCCGCCTGGCTGGAGCGCGGCGTGCCTCGGGCCGCGGTCAGCGCCGCCCTGTCCGGCAGCCTCCCCGCGGGCACGATCCACTCCCCCGCGGCCCTGCTGACCCACCGCCTGCGAGCCCTGCTCCCGCCCCGCCTCCCGCACTTCCCGCCGTCTCCGGTCCCCGCCCCCCGGGACCGCGAAGTTCACCCGATCCAGATCTGCGACACCTGCGACCGCGTAGCGTTCCGCTCCCTCACCCCCGGCAACTGCCCGGGCTGTTCAACAGCCGCACCCGCAGCCGCCTGATCTCAGATCCGACGGTCAGCCGACGTGGACGGCGATGGTCCGCGCGCACACCAGGGACTCGGTGTGCGTCGTGTTCACCTCCAGGTCGTAGAACCCGCCCTCGTGAACCACATCCGCAGCGGCGTGAGATGCTCTGGCACAAATGATCATGACAGTCAAGGGGTGGGGCAGCAGCGGTGGGAGCAAGTGGCGAGCGGCCGTCCGTCAGTGACAAAGAATGGGCCGAGTTCATGCAGCGGGCGGAGGAGGAGACCGGGCAGGGGCCCAAGGAGCCGTCCGCACGGGCACGGATGGTGACCGAGCGGCTGCGGCAGGAGGATGCCGAGCGGGCCCTGGCCGCCGGGGGCCGCAGGAAGTGGTTCCGGCGGAAGCCCGAGCCCGTACGGAACGAGCCGCCCGGGTGGCGGACCGGCCCGGCCTGGCAGGAGAGGGAGGGCCGGAGCGGGCCCGGCCGGCTCAAGGCGGCGCTGGCGATCGTGCTGATCGCCGGGCTGGCTCTCGTAGTCCTGCGGCCGGAGCTGCTCATCGACCGGCTGACGGGCGAAGCCGAGCAGGACGCGAAGAGCCGGCAGCCACTGGCGGCGGAGTCCGTACGGCCGACCGCGCCGCCGGTCGAGCAGTTTCCCGACCGTCCGACCCTCAAGGAGCCCTTCCGCGGGTCCCCGGCCGTTCAGTGGGCCGAGGGAGAAGGCGCCATCGAGCTGCCCGAGGCGCAGGCCTCCGGCGGGCTCACCGCGGCGCAGGTCGCGGACGGGCTGAAGCTGACCAAACAGCTGTTGGTGCTGTCCAACCTGGATCCCGCCACGCTGCGCGGCGGTCGGCCCGACGAGGCACTGAAGCTGCTCGAACCGCGGCAGGACAGCGTGTACGGAATGCTGGTGAAGGCCATGGCGGCGCCCGGCAAGGAGCAGGACCCGGTGTCGATGTTCACCCGCTTCGACCCCGCCGAGGTGCGGCTGGTCGGCGATGTGGTCAAGACGCGCGGACGGATGACCTTCGAGGCCGGGCAGCGGCCCGGCGAGGTGCTGGTCAAGGCCGACTACACCTTCGTGTACCCGCTGGTGCGGGCGAAGGCGGGGTCGGACGAAGTCACTCGGACCGTCGTCCGCCGACAGCTCACCGTGGCCCTGGACGACCCGAAGCGGTACGCGGTGACCGCGGGCACCGTGGCGGTGGTCGACTACCCGAACGACATCGGCAACTCGGCGTGCGGTGTCTACGACGGATTCCTGCACCCGTCCTTCCCCAGCGACGGCCTGGTCCCGGGGGACGCGCCCAGCGGGCCGGCCAAGGACCCGTACGACCGCAGCCAGGACCTCCACCAGGGCGACGAAGGGTGCGGGACGGTCTCCCGGACCTGAACGCAGGACGTACCGGCCGCGTGGCGCGGTTCGACGCGTTCGCGTGGCCGGGGTGACGGCGCCAAAGGGCTTCGTCGGCGGCCCTGTCCATGAATGACCGTATTGGGCCGGGGTCGCTCCCGCCTCCGAATGCACCATGATCGGGCGCGGGAAAGAGTGACATGCGTCACGGCGCACTCGCCGACCGAAGGCTTTCTTGACGGAGCGTTAACCCGCCGACATTTCGACATTTGTCCCTTTTGGAATTGACATTCCCCTATCCGCCGGGAACGGAATCGGCGGTACCGATGGAATCACCGCCGACCGCCCTGGTCACGGCCATTTCTGAGAAACCATCAGACGGTTGCAGTAGTGATCTGATCGTGACCATGCACGATCGCCGGCACGTTTCAAGCCGCGATTCGAATGCCTCGGCCGGGTCGGAAACAGAAACTTGCCAGGCCATTGGAGGCCTTTTCAGAATGGCGACTCCTCCGGCACCCCGCGATTAGGGCGCCGGAAGCTTCGCGATCACCGAATGAGGTCACGCATGCAGAAGCATCGGAAGAAGACGTCCTACAAGAAAATAGTCATCGGGGTCGGGGCGCTCGCCATCGTGGGTGTTCCCACCGCCGCCATGGCCTGCTTCGACACGCAGGACAACGGCCGGACGCGGACCGCGAGCAAGCACGAGCGGCGCCCGTGGCAGTACGCGCCCACAGCCGCTCCGAGCACCCTGCCGCCCGTGGATGTCCCGCTCCCGAGCAGCCCGCCGAGCAGCCCCGCGGCGCCCGCGCCCGCGCAGCCGGTCGTCCGGACCTCCCCGCCCGCGCAGCCGAAGCCGGCGCAGCCGCCGGTCGCCACTAAGAAGCCGCAGGCGCCCCAGCCGTCGACGACCACCGCCCCGCCGGCGAGCGGTGCCGTCGCCGCGGTCCTCGCGCTCGTCAACCAGGAACGCGCCGCCGCCGGATGCTCGGCCGTCTCCCTCAACGCGAAGCTCACGAAGGCCGCACAGGACCACAGTGCGGACATGGCCTCCCACAGCAACATGTCCCACACCGGCTCCGACGGCTCGGACCCGGGCACGCGCATCACCCGCGCCGGGTACGCGTGGACCACGTACGGCGAGAACGTCGCCTACGGCTACAGCACTCCCGAGAAGGTCATGGAGGGCTGGATGAACAGCCAGGGGCACCGGGAGAACATCCTGAACTGCTCCTTCAAGGAGATCGGCATCGGCCTGGCGCAGCCCGGCAACTACTGGACCCAGGACTTCGGCACGGCGCGCTGACGCACCCGGGCCGGGGGCCGTTCCTCCGGCTCAGCTGGCTCAGCCCCGGTTCAGCCTCCGTAGAACAGGTCCTCCACCACCGCCCGGGCACGGCGGGTGATGCGACGGTAGTCGTCGAGCATCTCCCCGACCGTGCCCTCGGCGTATCCGAGGTAGCGGCCGACGGCGGCCAGTTCGCGGGCTTCCGTCGGGAAGGTGTCCCCGGCCCGGCCGCGGACCAGCATCACGGCGTTGCGGACGCGGGTGGCGAGGACCCAGGCCTCGTCCAGGATCTGCGCCTCCTCCGTCGGGATCAGCCCGGCCGCGTGGGCGGCGGCCAGGGCCTCGCGGGTCCGGGTGGTGCGCAGGCCGGGCTCGGACCAGGCGTGCCGCATCTGGATCAGTTGGACGGTCCACTCGACGTCGCTGAGTCCGCCGCGGCCCAGTTTGGTGTGCAGGGTCGGGTCGGCGCCGCGCGGCAGCCGCTCCGATTCCATCCGGGCCTTGAGCCGCCGGATCTCCCGTACGGCCTCCTCGCCGAGGCCCTCCGACGGGTAGCGCAGCGGGTCGACGAGGTCGATGAAGCGGCGGCCGAGGTCGATGTCCCCGGCGACCGGTTCGGCGCGCAGCAGGGCCTGGCTCTCCCAGGTCAGGGCCCAGCGCCGGTAGTAGGCGGCGTAGGACGGGAGCGTGCGCACGAGGGGGCCGGAGCGGCCTTCCGGGCGCAGGTCGGCGTCGATGAGCAGCGGCGGGTCGGCGGTGGGGAGTTGGAGCAGCCGGCGCATTTCGGCGATGACGGCCTGGGCGGCCTTCGCGGCCTCCTGTTCGTCCACGCCCTCGCGGGGTTCGTGGACGAACAGGACGTCGGCGTCGGAGCCGTAGCCGAGCTCGTGGCCGCCGAAGCGGCCGACCCCGATGACCGCGAAACGGGTGGGCAGGGTCTCGCCCCAGTGGTTGCGGACGGCGGCGCGCAGGGCCCCGGCGATGGTGACGGCGGTGAGGTCGGACACGGCGTTGCCGACCCGGTCGACCAGGGCTCCCGGGTCCTCCTCGGCCGGGCGCTCCTCCGTACCGTACGAGCCGATGATGTCGGCGGCAGTGGTACGGAACAGCTCGCGGCGGCGCACCCCGCGGGCCGCGACGACGCCGGCTTCGGCGCTGTCGGCGCGACCGACGGCGGCGAGCACCTCCTGCTCCAGGGCCTCGTGTGTACGGGGCTGGAGCCCCTCGGGGTCACCGAGCAGGGCGACCGCCTCGGGGGCGCGCATCAGCAGGTCGGGGGCGAGGCGGCCGGCGGACAGGACGCGGGCCAGGTTCTCGGCGGCGGCGCCCTCGTCGCGCAGCAGGCGCAGGTACCAGGGGGTCTTGCCGAGGGCGTCGGAGACCTTGCGGAAGTTCAGGAGTCCGGCGTCCGGGTCGGCGGAGTCGGCGAACCAGCCGAGCATCACGGGAAGCAGGGTGCGCTGGATGGCGGCCTTGCGGGTGACGCCGGAGGCCAGGGCTTCGAGGTGGCGCAGGGCCGCGGCGGGGTCCGCGTAGCCGAGGGCTTCGAGTCGCTGGCCCGCGGCGCGCGGGGAGAGCCGGGTCTCGCCGGGGGCGAGCTGGGCGACGGCGTCGAGCAGCGGCCGGTAGAAGAGCTTCTCGTGCAGGCGCCGGACCACGGAGGCGTGGCGGCGCCAGGCCTTGTTGAGCTCGGCGACGGGTTCGGTGCGCAGCCCGAGGGAGCGGCCGAGGCGGCGCAGGTCGGCCTCGTCCTCGGGGACGAGGTGGGTGCGGCGCAGCCGGTACAGCTGGATGCGGTGCTCCATGGCGCGCAGGAAGCGGTACGCGTCGCCCAGTTGGGCGGCGTCGGCGCGCCCGACGTAGCCGCCGGCGGCGAGGGCGTGCAGGGCGTCGAGGGTGGTGCCGGAACGCAGGCTGGCATCGCTGCGGCCGTGGACGAGCTGGAGCAGCTGGACGGCGAACTCGACGTCGCGCAGGCCGCCGGGGCCGAGTTTGAGCTCGCGGTCGACCTGGGACGCGGGAATGTTGTCGACGACGCGGCGGCGCATCTTCTGGACGTCGGCGACGAAGTTCTCGCGTTCGGCGGCCTGCCAGACCATGGGCGTTATGGCCTCGACGTACTGGGCGCCGAGTTCCGGGTCGCCGGCCACGGCGCGCGCCTTGAGCAGGGCCTGGAACTCCCAGGTCTTGGCCCAACGCTGGTAGTAGGCGAGGTGCGAGGCGAGGGTGCGGACGAGGGGGCCGTTGCGGCCCTCGGGGCGCAGGTTCGCGTCGACGGGCCAGATGGTGCCCTCGATGGTGGTCTCGGAGCAGATCCGCATGAGGTGGGAGGCGAGACGGGTGGCGGCCTGGAGTGCCTTGGCCTCTTCGGCCCCGTTGGCGGCGTCCCCCACGAAGATGACGTCGACGTCGGAGACGTAATTGAGTTCGTTGCCGCCGCACTTGCCCATGGCGATGACGGCGAGCCGGCACTGGGCGGCGTCCTCGGGAGCGGCGGCGGAGGCGATGCGCAGGGCGGCCCGGAGGGTGGCGGTGGCGAGGTCGGCGAGCTCGGCGGCGGTCTGGGCGAGGTCGATGGTGCCGCAGACGTCGCGGGCTGCGATCGAGAGCAGGCAGCGGCGGTAGGCCACGCGTAGCGCGATGGGGTCGTGGGCCCGGGCCAGCCCCCGTTCGAACTCGGCGAGGCCGGGGTGCAGATCGGCGGCCTCGTACGTGACGAGGGCGTGCCAGTCGCGGGGGTGGCGGGCGAGGTGGTCGGCGAGCGCCTCGGACGCGCCGAGTACGCGCAGGAGGCGGTCGCGCAGCGGCTTGGCGCTGACGAGGGTGTCGAGGAGTACGGGCCGCTCGTCGTCGCTCTGCGCCTCGGCGAGCCGGACGAGCCCGAGCAGGGCCAGATCGGGATCGGCGGTGGCCCCAAGGGCGTCGAGGAGCACCGGATCGGTGCGTACGGAGGCCAGTGCGTCGGAGTCGAGCAGCCGGGCGGCGGCCGAGGGATCGGTGAATCCGCTGCGCAGCAGTCGGATGAAGGTGCTGCTCCTGCGTCCCGGAACCGTCATCCCGCCACCTCCCGTGTGCGTCGCCGCCACTGCCCGAGCGGCCTGGGGGGAGCCTAGCCGGAGCAGGCGTTCGACTCGCCGGCGCGCCTCGGCGCGTACCATGAGGCGGATTATCGGATTATCTGAATACTTAGTCCGAAGCCACGTGTTCTTCCGAGGCCCCGGGCTGTCAGGGGCCCGCTGCCCCCGTCCCGTCCCGCCGCCCCAAGGACCCACATGCCCGACGGACGCCCCGCCCCGGGCCCTTGGCGCCACGGAGCGGACGGCCCTCCGTCGCACCCCCGACCGAACGGCCAGCCGTGGGACCCCCCGCAGCCATGGCCGCACGGCCCGGGAGCGGGCAGTCCCGACTGGGACCCCTCGCAGCCGCCGCAAGCCGGACCGGGTCGAATCCCCCCGCAGCCGCCGCAGGACGGAGCCGCAGGGCAGGGGCACCGGTTCGGGCCCGAAGAGCCCAACGGGCTGTCCCGTACGGCCCACCCCCGGGACGGCGCAGCCACGTTGCCCGGACCTCGCACGCCGTCCGCCGGACCCGGCACGCCGTCCGCCGGACCTGTGCCCGAGCAGCAGGGCGGTGGCCCCGTCGAGGGCCGGGACCGAGCCGCCACGGCATCGACCGTCGGGGGGAACGGGCCGGCCACCCGCCCCGTCGGCCGCGCCTCCCGGCGTTCCGGCGACGCCAACGACCCCGCATCCGGCGCCCACGGGGCCGTGCGGCGTGGGCGTACCACCGACCCGGCAGACACGGGCACCCGCCGCCGGTCCTCCCCGCAGGGGCGCGACGCGGCGGGCGTGCGGCGCTGGGCCCGGTTCGTCAAGACCGTGGCCTTCTGCGCCGCCACCGCCGCCTGCGGCATGCTCGTACTCCGCGGCAACGACGTGCTCGACGCGCTCGGCGGACTCGACGGACTCGACGGGCTGGCGAACGCCCGCCCCGCCGACCACAAGACGGCCGCACCCGGCGCACCCGCCGCACCCGGCACTTCCGCCGTACCCACCAACGCGCCCGACCCCGGCCGCGTGGTGCAGATCGTCGCCCACCCCGACGACGACCTGTACTTCATGAACCCGGACCTGCGGTATTCCATAGCCGCCGGCCACCCCGTCACCACGGTCTACCTCACGGCCGGCGAGGCCGACGGCGTCAACGCCGTCGAGGGCAAACGGGCCACCACCCCGCCCAACAAGCCGGCCTACGCCGAGGCCCGTCAGAACGGCATCCGCGCCGCCTACGCCAAGATGGCCACAGGTGACCGCAGCAGCGCGTGGAAGCGCACCGCTGTCGCGACCAAGGGCGGCGGGCACGCCGAAGTCGACGTCCTCGTCGCCCGGCCCGAGGTCAACCTCGTCTGGTTGCAGATGCGCGAGGCCGGCAGCGTCTACGACAACGCCCCCGACAGCCTGCACGGCCTGTGGGACAACAAAGTGGCGCGGCTGGAGTCCGTGCTCGCCTCCGGCACGCCGGTGAAGCAGAAGTTCTCGTACTCGAAGGACCAGGTCGTCCAGTCCGTCGTCGGCATCCTGGAGCACTACAAACCGACCACGATCCGCTCTCAGGACCCGACCCCCGGCCGGTCCCCCGGCACGAAGCGGTACACCGACCACCAGGACCACTTCTACGGCGCCCGCTTCGTACAGGCCGCCCTCGCCGCGTACGCGAAGGACGTCAAGGAGCGCCCGCACTTCGTGGTGCAGAACTACGTCGGCTACTCCAACGGTTCCCTGCCCAGCGCCCTGGACCCGAACGAGGCCAAGGAGAAGTTGGACATCCTGGACGTCTACGCCTGGCTCGACAAGCAGAACCATTGTGGCAGCGAGGCCGGTTGCGGCGACCTCAAGGTTGCGGACCATCCGGAGGGCAACAACTGGACCTCGACCGTCAACTACGCCCGCGGCACCGGCACCTCTTGGCTGACGTCCGACAAGGAGCACGGGCTGTGGGCGTTCAAGGTGCTCGACGGCCAGGTCGCCGTGTGGCACCGGACCGGTCTGATAGGCCGTTGGAGCGGACCGCGCCTGCTGCCCGGCACCGGCATGGACCAGGGCATCTCCACGGTCACGCTGCCGGACGGCCGGATCGCCGCCTTCGGCACCCGCACCTCCTTCGGCGCCCGGCCCGCCGACTACCGGCGCGAGGTCGTGTACGCCGTCCAGAAGAGCGCGGGCGCGCAGGAGTTCGGGGACTGGCAGTCGCTGGGCACGCCCGAGACCGCGGACGAGAACTGGACCTCCGACATCAGCGCCCCCGCCGTCTCGGTCGACGGCACCGGGCAGTTGGCTACGTACGTGCGCGACGGCGCGTACACCCTGCGCGGGCGGGTGCAGCTCGCGAACGGCGGATGGGGGCCGTGGGAGCGCTACGGCGGCGCCGACCTGCACAGCACCCCGGTCACCGCCACGGACGGCGCCGGGCGTCGCATGGTGTTCGCCTCCACCACCAAGACGGTCCTGGGCTGGGCCCAGGCGAAGCCGGGCGGCCCCCTGGGGCCGGCCACGCCCACCGGGCTGCCGGACACCACGCTCCCGCTGACGGCGGAGGGGCGCGAGGGCGGGGTGCGGCTGTGGTTCCGCAAGCCGGGCTCGGGCAACGTGCGGACCGCTCTGGTGACGGGTGAGGGCGGGCTGAAGGTGAACCACCTGACCGACCTCGGCGGGCTCCAGGGCTTCGGTTCGGTGACGGCGAGCGGGCATGTGCTGGCCGGCCGCTCGGCGGGCGGCCAACTGGGCTCGGACCTCGGCTCGGGGCGGCCCTGGGCACGGTCGGCGTTGATGTTCGTCGGGGCGCCGTCCTCCACGGTGACCGGCAAGAACACGGTCAGCCTGGCAGTGGTGGGGCTCGACGCGCGGCTGTACGTGACCTCCTCGTCGTCGTCGGACGACGCGAACGCGTACCTGACGCCCTGGCTGCCGGTCGGCCCGCGCAACACAGGACGCTGAGCAGGTCCGGGTAAATCCGAGCGCAAGCGGGCGCGGGCGGGCGCAAGCGGGCGCGTGTGGGGCACGGGCGGGGCGCGTGTGGGGCACGTGCCCGGATCGGATCTGCACGCGGCACGATCGCATCCGGTCGTTCCCGAAAAGTCGGAGTCGTCGAGCGAATCGGTGAACCAAGTTCCCCGTTTTCGCCTCTCACTGACTGCACCGACCCAACTGACTGCTCGCGGTTCTTCCCGCCCGGAACGACCCCAAGGCGTGACCGATGCCGATTGCCCGCCGCCGCTTCCTCCTCGCGGCGCTCCTCCCCGTGCTCACCGTGGGCGCCACCGGCGTACTCGCCGTCGCCACCGGCGAGCAGACCTCGGCGGAGGCCATTCAGGAGAAGAACCCGACCGCCGTGCTCCCGGTGAGCACCACGGCCGGATCGGTCCTCCAGGTCGTCGCCCATCCCGACGACGACCTGTTCTTCATGAACCCGGACCTCAGCCGGTCACTGACGGCCGGCACCCCGCTGACGGCCGTGTACCTGACCTCCGGAGAAGCCGACGGCCGCAACGAGGCCCGCGGGGGCGGCGCCTGGGACCCGGAGCAGCCCGCCGACCGCTCCCACTACGCGGAGGCCCGGCAGAACGGCATCCGCTCCGCCTACGCCCAGATGGCCACCGGCGACCGCACCAGCGTGTGGAAGCGCACGGTCATACCCACCGCGGGCGGCGGCCACGCCGAGCTCGACGTCCTGATCGCCCGGCCGCAGGTCAACCTGGTGTGGCTGCAACTGCGCGAGGCCCGCAACCCCACCGCCGAGAACCCGGAGAGCCTGCGCGGCCTGTGGAACGGGAAGATACCCGCGCTCGGCGCCCAGCTGGCCTCCGGCACCCCGGTCAAGCAGCCGCCCACGTACACCAAGGACCAGGTGATACAGGCGATATCCGGGCTGCTGGCGCAGTACAAGCCGACGACGATACGCATGCAGGACCCGACGCCGGGCCGCTACCACGAGACCGGCAAGTACACCGACCACCAGGACCACCTGTACGGCGCCCGCTTCGTGCAGGCCGCCACCGCCTCGTACGCCGCCCAGGTCACCGACCGCCCGCGGTTCTCGGTGCAGAACTACCTCGGGTACCACAACGGCACCCTCCCCCACGCGCTGGACCCGCAGACCGCCGAGACGAAGATCGGCTACCTCAAGACGTACGCCTGGTTCGACCACGCCAACTACTGCGGCAGCCCCTCCGGTTGCGGAGACCGCAAGGTGGCGGGCAGCCCCACCGGACGCCACTGGGCCCAGTCGCTGCGCTACGCCCGCGCCGACAGCACGTCCTGGCTGGCGGCGGGCACCCCCGGCCGACTCTGGGCCTTCGCGGCCCTGGACGGCCAGATGGCCGTCTGGACCCGGCAGGGCGCCCCGGGCCGCTGGACCGGCCCGGCCCTGCTTCCCGGCACCGGCATCGACCCCGGCGCGAGCACGGCCCGCCTGCCCGACGGCCGCCTCGCGGTCCTCGCCACCCGCACGAACTTCGGCGCCGTCCCCGAGGGCTACCGGCGCGAGATCGTGTACGCCGTGCAGTCCGCGCCGGACGGCCCGTTCGGGGCGTGGCAGTCGCTCGGCACCCCCGAAGCGAACGACGAGGACGGCACCTCCTCGATCAGCGCGCCGTCGGCGACCGTGGCCCCGGACGGCCGGCTGACCGTCTACGTCCGCGATGCGCGCCGCACCCTGCGCGCCCGCGAACAGCAGCCGGACGGCAGCTTCGGCCCCTGGCAGGGCCTGGGCGGCGAGGACCTGCAGAGCGACCCGGTGACGGCGGTCGACGCCGCCGGACGGCGCCACGTGTACGTCACCACCAGCAAGAGCGTCTTGGCCTGGACCCAGCCCGCCCCGGGCGCCCCGCTCGCCGGGCCGTTCCCGACCGGCCTGCCGGCGACCACGGTCCCCCTCTCGGCGTCCCCGGACGGCGCGGGCATCCGGCTCTACTTCCGCCGCCCCGACTCGGGAACGGTCCGTACGGCCCTGGTCACGGCGGACTCCGGCAAACCGCAGGTCTCCAGCGTCTCGGAGACCGGCGGCCGGGCCGGCTACGGCGCGGTCGGCGTCGCGGGCCGGTTCCTGTCAGGCCGCGCGGACACGGGCACGGTCAGCACGACGGGCCTCGGCGGCCCGCCGGCGTGGAAGGAATCGAAGATGCTCTACGCGGGCGCCCCGGCCGGTGTCCTCGAACAGGCGGGCGCGACGACCACGGCGGTCCTGGGGCTGGATGCCCAGCTCCACATCGCCACCACCCCACCCGCCACCCCGGACCCCGCCCAAGCCACCCGCACCACCTGGCACCTGGCGGTCCCCCCGTCCTGAGCCGAGATCCTGCCGTCGCTGGGGCCTGTCCGGCGGATCACTGCCCCACGGCAGGTGAGCCTTGGGCAGGGATCCACGGGGCGAGACTGGGGAGTGGTCGTCAGGTCATCGCGAACTTGGCAACGTACTCGTCGAAGGGCTCGATGCCGACTTCCGCACGAAGTTCGTCCATGCACTCGGGCTCTTCACAGGGCCACGGAATCGGCGACCCGTCCTTCACGCCGGCGATCTGGGTGCCATAGACCTGTTTGCGGCCTTCATTGACCAGCATGCGGTCGCGCAGAAAAGCCAGCTCGCGGGGACTGGCCGAGCCTGCCGACACCGCCTGCTCCATCAGTTGGAGGGCGCGCCGCTGGACGTCGAGCTGCCGGTCAGCGTGCTGGGCGATCAGCCATGCCGCGCGGGCGGCTTCCTCGCCGACCAGTTCTGCAGTCGGCCAGCCGTACCGGTCCATGATCTCGCCGAGTCGGTCACCCTAACGACGTGGTGCGCGGTAGACGGATGGTCAATCGGCTGGGCGGAGGTCGGCGATGAGGCGGAAGCGTTCCAGAACCGCCAGCGTCGTGTCGTCCACGGTGAACTCGGGGTTCTCCAACGCCGCGCGCATCTCCTCACTGCGCCAGAACCGCTCCCGCAACCAGCAGTTACGTGCCAGCTCTCAACCGATCCCGGTAGCCGTCGAGGCCACGGACAGAACCAGGGCACCGAGCGCGCCCACCGCCCCGTACAGGCGCATCTTGCGCCGCTCATCGCGTTGGCGGACATACAGCGCGGTGGCCCCCGCGAAGGCCAGACCACCGACGATGAACCACGGCCCCCACAAGTAAGGCGTGATCGACATGACTCGATCGTGGTCCGAACCGCGACGACGTGCGTCATCAGCAGGGAGGACCCGCCTCCCCCACGCGAGTGACCTCTCGCCGCCCGAGCCACGAGCAGTCCGACGGACCTGGAACTGACGACCTCAGAGTTCAGACGGAACAACCATTAAAGGGAGTTGACCGTGCCGATACGCCCTGCGTAAGTTCCGAGCCGGTCCCCGAAGAGGAGGTCTGAGCCCCTGATGACGATGCCGTCCCGTGACCCGATGCTGGAACTGCTCTCTGCGGATGGTCCGGATCCGGACCATGCGGAGGCGATGATGCTCTACGGCCGGCTGGTCGGAACGTGGAACATCAGCAACCGCTACCGCTCCGCTGGGGGTCAGTGGCGCACCGCAGCGGGCGAGTGGCGCTTCGGCTGGGTGCTCGGCGGGCGCGCGGTGCAGGACGTGCTCTTCTGCCCGGAGTTCCACGACCGGTTCCCCGGCACCACCGTCCGCATGTACGACGTCACGACCGGACTCTGGCGGATCACGTGGATCTCGCCGAAGCTCCCCTCCTATTTCGCCCAGGTCGGCCGGCCCGACGGTGCCGGTGGAATGATCCAGGAAGGCATGGATTCCGAGGGCAGGCCCTCACGTTGGACCTTCACCGACGTCACGCCGACCTCTTTCCACTGGCAGGGTTTCAGCGCCACCCCAGAGGGCGAATTCGAGCTGTTCCAGGAGATGCACGCGATACGCCGGTAGGGCGGTAGAGGGCGCGAGGGCGGGGACTGCCCCCGGCGGGCCGCCCCGGTGGCAGAACCACAACCCGGTCTCCGTGGATTGGTCCTGACATGCCATCAGGTGCAGTCGTCCGCATCGACTTGGCCGGTACCTGAGAGGAGTCGCCGGCCCCGGTCCGCGAAAGCCGGATATTCCGGCAGCAGGGCCGCCTCCCAGCCTCCGGCCGCCTCGCGCAACAGCAGCCGCATCGTCTCCGCGAGTGCCGGGAATTCCTCCAGCCCGCTCGCGGTCTCCCAGCGATGCCTCAGAACCTGGCGCCTCGTCGGGGCCGGGCGCCGAGTCCGGTGGAGCGGACCGTCCTCCACGATGTGAGGCAGCAGACGAACCGTCGCGTCCACCGTCCAGACCGCTGTGGCCTGCCGCATGCCTGAGATCGGCGCGCCGGTGTACCGATGCGGCGGCCAGCGCCCCGAGCCCACGGGCCCAGGCCAGCAGCCCGTTCTCGGCGACGTTCGGATCGTTTCCGAGCAGTACGTCCGCCAGGGTGGGCGCGTTCCCGAGATCCGCCATCACCAGCAACGGAACCTCAGGGTCCACGCCCAGAACCTCGGGACCGGCGATCCCGAGCGACAGCCCGGCGGCCTCGGCCGTGAAACAGCGAAGGGACTCCGGCTCGTTGCCGAACGCCTTGACGATCGCACTGCCGCCGCCGACCGTCTCACAACGCAACACGGTGCTGCGTGAGCTGCCACCCAGGTCGACCGGCCCGGACAGTTCGGTACCCACCAGGTCACTGGCGGCCCGCAAGATCGACTCCATCGCGGCATTCTGCCACCGACGCCCTGGACGCCGCAGGCCGGTTTCCAACCGCCGACGCCCCGGTATGGGACGGCGACCACGCAGGTGAACAAGCGGGCCGGGGGGTAGGCGGCCGTCCTCGGCGTTGTGGGTGGGTGCAACCATCCTGAGGCGGTTCGCGTGTTTCCTCCCGTAGCGGTGATCAACGGTGAGGAGACGATGTGAAGCGCGTGGCAAGCCGTCCGTCCCGGCGTACGGTCCTGACTCTCGCTACCGGGGGCCTGGCCGCCCTCGGTCTCGGCGCTGCCGGTCCGGCGTCCGCGGACACCCGACCGGGCGCGGACCCGGGCACCCTGCGCCGGCTGCGGGACATGGAACGCGAGCACGGCGCCCGCGTCGGCGTCTACGCCCGCAACCTGGCCACCGGCCGGACGGTGGTCCACCGGGCGGAGGAGCTCTTTCCGGTCTGCTCGGTGTTCAAGCCGCTGGCCGCGGCGGCCGTCCTGCGCGACCTCGACCGTGACGGGGAGTTCCTGGCCCGCCGGATCCACTACACCGAGGCCGAGGTCGAGGCAGCCGAGTGGGCCCCGGTCACCAAGGAGCACGTGGCCGACGGGATGACGGTCGAGGCCCTGTGCGCGGCAGCGGTGAGCCAGAGCGACAACCTCGCGGGCAACCTGCTCCTGCGCGAGCTGGGCGGGCCGACCGCGATCACCCGCTTCGCCCGGTCCCTCGGCGACCGCGTCACCCGGCTCGACCGCTGGGAACCGGCCCTGAACTCCGCCGAACCCTGGCGCACCGAGGACACCACCAGCCCGCACGCCATTGGCGGAACCTACGCCCGGCTGCTGCTCGGCGACGCACTGCCCCGCAGGGACAGGGACCGGCTCACCGACTGGCTGCTCGCCAACACCACCAACACCCAGCGGTTCAAGGAGGGCCTGCCCGGCTGGACCCTGGCCGACAAGACCGGCGGCGGCAGCGCCTACGGCGTCGCCAACGACGTGGGTGTGGTCTGGAGTCCGGCCGGTGTGCCGGTGGTGATGGCGGTCCTGACGACCAGGCCGCAGGCACCGCAGGGGCCGAACGACAGCAAGCTCGTCGCCGACACGGCTCGCCTGCTGGGCGAGGCCGTCCTGCGCTGAGCCCTCCGGCCGCGGGCCGGGCCGGTTGCCCCCGCCCGTCGGGGTCGACCACCGGCCGGCGGCCCGCTTGGCGGCCGCGGTGATGCGGGGGACCGGACCGTTCACGCGGCGGGTTCACCACCAAGCTTCACCTGGCCGTCGAGCAGGGCCAAAAGCCCATGTCGATCGTGATCACGGCAGGACAGGCAACCGTGCTGGTCGCAGTCCTTAGACGTCATCTCAATTGGCTCGTAGGCTGTGGACCGTGGCGGGAATCGTTGAGCGGCTGATGCCGAATGAGTTGTGGGAGTTGTTCCAGCGGGTGGTGCCGGATGCTCCTTCGCGGCCGCAGGGTGGTGGCCGGCGTCGGCATGGTGACCGTGAGGTGCTGGCCGCGATCGTGTTCGTGGTGACCTCCGGGTGCACGTGGCAGCAGTTGCCCGCCGCATCGTTCGGGCCGTCCGGGGCCACGGCTCACCGCCGGTTCGCCGAGTGGTCGAAGGCAAGGGTGTGGGCCAAGCTGCACCGCCTGGTCCTGGACGAGCTCGGATCCCGGGGTGAGCTGGACTGGTCGCGGTGTGCGATCGACTCGGTGAACATGCGGGCGATGAAAAGGGGGACCTGACAGGTCCGAATCCTGTCGACCGGGGTAAGTACGGGTCGAAGATCCATCTGATCACCGAGCGGACCGGTCTGCCCATCTCTGCCGGGATCTCCGGCGCCAACCTCCACGACAGCCAGGCACTGATCCCGCTGGTGCAGGGCATCCCTCCAATCCGGTCACGCCGTGGCCGACGCCGACGCAAGCCCGGCAAGCTCCACGCCGACAAGGGCTACGACTACCGCCACCTGCGGCAATGGCTCTCCGGCCGAGGCATCCAACACCGCATCGCCCGCAAAGGAATCGAGAGCTCGCAACGGCTCGGACGACACCGGTGGACCATCGAACGCACCATGGCCTGGCTCGCCGGCTGCCGACGACTCCATCGACGCTACGAACGCAAGGCCAACCACTTCCTCGCCTGCACCAGCATCGCCTGCACCCTCATCTGCTACCGCAGACTCATGACGGCTCCAAGCGTTGCGGAAGCTGCGCCATGATGGCCCGTGTGAGCGAAGAAACTACGTTTGAGGCCGTATCCCGCCTGTACCAAGAGTTCATGAAACTGCCCTTCCCTCCCGGATTGGGTGGCGCGGACCGAGCCGGCTTCGACCTCGTGATGCTGGACTCGGACACCGCGGGCTGTGTTTTCATCTGGATCAAGAACGGCGGCGAGCTCGAAGCGCGAAACCGAAGCATTCTGCTTCGCTGCATCGACCGCCTAGACCGGGTCATACCTGCACTCAGCGAAACGGACGCCCCTGAGTACTGGCACCGCCTGCACGAGATGGCTCAACTTGTCGTGGATTCCCCACACGCAGCCGCCAAATGAGATGACCTCTTAGGTGGGGCGCTCGGCCTGAGCCTTCTCCAGGAGTCCCGCGAAGGGTGCCTGCGCCATCGAGCCTCGCACCCGCGCCAGACCGTACCGTTGAATGGCATCTGCGTTGAGGGCGGCCGTCCCGGCGTCAAAGGCTTTCCTTTCGCCCGGGGGTGCCACATCCACGTAGATGTACGGATATTCAGGGCGATACACCCACCATAGCGTCACGCGTTGCCGCCCTCGGGTCACGTTGAGGATCTCATCGCTGTTCGAGATCTCGGCTTGATATCTGTAATATTCGCCGGGCGGCCCCTGAGGATCTTTGTCCCTGCCGTCCTTCCTGAGCGTTCCGGCCCACTCCCGGGAACGCTCGTAATCGGAAGTCATCGTCATTCTGTCTTTTCTGATCAAATAGAGTTCGGTCACGACACTGACTGACCTGAAGGTGGACTTGCCGGGATTTTCCATCTCGACTACAGCGTCCTGCGCAAACTCTTCTCCGGGATTCAACACCCGGCCCGGCGGCGTGACGAACTCCTGAGAGTCGATCAGCCTGTCCTGCATCCCCTCAGACTCGCCGCGGACCCAGTAGATGCTACCGAGGACGTAGACCGGAACCTGGCCGGAGTTCTTCACGGACAAATGGACCGGCAGGTACATCTTCGTCCCTTCCCGGTTCAAACTTGGCGTCCTGAATTCCGCCGCACTCTCCACCAGCGGAGACACCACGTAGGGCACGTAGACCTGTGAGTACGTCAGGTTGGCGACGGCGATGAGGGCGGGGACAGCCGCCCCGATCGCGATGCGTCTGGGATGGCGCATTCCCCTCCACGCCCGGCGGCGGACCAGCATCCACAGGGCCCATGAGGACCAGAGGACAAGGGCCACCCAAAGCGGCAGGTAATGGGTGTACAGCCCGCCGACGATCTGCACGATGAGCAACAGCGAACTGACGCCAAGGGAAATCAGGACGCCGAACAGAATGACCGGCCCGGAGTATTTCACCTTCCGCTTGCGCCAATAGTCGAGAGTGGCTACTGCGGCAACCGCCACCACCAGGGCCAAGAGCAGGAAGGTCGTTCCGGCGATCCTGCCGGCGTAGGTCAGGGCATTGAAGATGTCCGCCAGGCCGATCTTGATGAGCACACCGGCGGTCACCAGGAGGCCCACTGTCACCAAGGCGCCGGTCGTTCGTCGCCGCCACGGGCGGTCCGGCCAGACCGTGCTGTCTCCGCCGAGCCAACGGATGTCGTGTTCGAATCCCAAACCGGCGCGTTGCAGGAGCCTTTGCAGTTCCCTGGGGGACCACACCTTCCCCAAGGGCTTGCCGTTGATCATGACATTCCGCAAGCCGATGCGGTCCGGTGCACCCACGGATACCGCGGGCATGTTCTCCATGCCTTCAGCCTGCTGCCTGCACGCGGTGAACGCTCCCGCAGAGCGCGCCCCGGGGGCCCTCACCGCGTTAACGCGGGGGCGCACCCGTCACCCGATTGGAGTAACAGGAGGCGCCCCGGACATGGTGCGGGGTGACGCTGGTCATGGCATATCGGTCTTCTTACAGGAGCCCCCCATGCGCATACGACTTCTCGGGTTCACCGCCGCCGTGATACTGGCCGTTCTCGGCGCCATGGGCCCTGTCGCACAGGCCGCCGCACCCGGCGTCGACGGGCAGAAGTGCACGACCGGTGGCGGAAGCGTGGAGTACAACTCCAGTTCCGGCTTGTGGACCTGTGTCGGCGGACAGTACAGCGGAGAATCCGTTCCTTGACCCGACCGTTCCCGCGACCGCCGTCCGGACCGGCCGTCCGGACCGACTACCGCCCTGAGCGGTGGAGCGTGCCCGTTGGGCCACGAGGTTCAGCCAACGCCCCTACGTCTTCCCGCTACTCGTCCGAGCCGGTGGCCGACGGCGGTACCTCGACGACGAAGAACAGGAAGCAGGTTTTGGTCGAAAGGTCAGGGAAGCCGTCGGGGAACAGTTCACGGGCGGCCGGGGCGGGCTGCGGCTCGCTGATCACGGAGACACGGAAGCCGGCGGTGGTGAAGGCAGCGGTCATCGCGTGCAACGGCCTGCGCCAGAACCTCATCGGGACGGACTGCCCGTTGAACGTCCAGTCGAAGGTATAGCTGGTGGTCGCAAAGTAGTCGGGCCGAGGATCCTGGATCGTGTAGGCCACGAAAGGGTGGTCAACCGATGCGATCAGCCGCCCACCGGGCCTGAGCACGCGCCGAAACTCGGCCAGCGTCGGCCCCCAGTCCTCCAGGTAGTGCAGCACCAGCGACGCGACCACGTCGTCGAACGCACCGTCGGCGAACGGCAAACGGTCGCTCAGGTCGACCACGTGCAGGGCCACGTCGTCACCCAGCCGCCGCCTCGCCAACGCCAGCATCCCGGCGCTGGCGTCGATGCCGGTGACGACGGCACCGCGGTCGCGGAGTGCGGCGGTCAGGGGACCCGAGCCGCAGCCGGCGTCCAGGATCCGACGGCCGGCCACGTCACCGGCGAGGGCCATCATCGCGGGCCGCTCGTAGTACGCGTTCACGAGGCTGTTCTCGTTCTCCGCCGAGTACGCCTCGGCGAAGCTGTCGTAGTCATTCACCCGGTCCCGATCTGCAGGCTGGGCGAAGCTCTCGGGCTCGGCGGTTAAGCGTTCCAGTTCCATCGTCGCACCCTAGTACTCACACGTTCCGCCGGGCAGGCCCTATGGAACGGCACCTGTTGGTGCGGCTGCAGGCCGGTGACGAGGAGGCATCCGCGGCTGCCCTGGCCGCCCGCAGGCGGCCCAGGGGGAATGAGACGGCTCCGGGCCGGTGGTCAGTGACCACCGGCCCGGAGTGTCGTGCGCGGCCCGTAGGGGCTCTGACCTGCCCTTACAGCACCGGGAGGTTCTTGCGGAGTTCGAAGGCCGTGACCTCCGAGCGGTACTCCTCCCACTCCTGCTTCTTGTTGCGCAGGAACTGAGGCTGCGTCCTGATGACTTCGGCCAACCGCTATCGGAACTGCTGAGACCACCTTGACAGTGGTCGACGTTCGGCGGTGTGGGCTATCGCGGGTCGCCCGCCGACGGCCCGCAGACGGCCCAGCCACAAGATGGCTGAGCCCGGCTTACTCCACAGCAAGCCCCCTGCCCGAGCGACCCTGTGCCCGGCACAGCACGGTGCTTCATCAAGGTGTGGCCCACTCGGCCAGTGCATGCGCTGTCGCCTGAGGGTGACTAACCGACGGGGCGTCCAATTCCTCGTCCGACGTCGAGAATCTGAACGGTGCAGCAGAGGTCGCACTCGACTTGCCGCGTTGCACACCATCGAAGTGAAGGCATCGGACAGAGTCGGAACCCGATCCTGTGTGTGCGAGTATCCACGGGGCCAACGGAAGAGGTTCAGATCCGTGCGGAATGAGAAATACCTGACCGGTAATTACTGCCTTCTGGACCCTTATAGAGGTTGGGATTGGCTTCCCTGTACCTCTGAGGCTGAGGACATCAACGCTGTACACGTTGCCGTCGTAGGTCATGGAAGTTGGAACAACCATATCTGCGCGCCATGACGATGCTGCTCGATGCGCGAATCGACGCAGCAGAAAGTCGAGCTCCGCAGATTGTTCTGCCGTCGGGGTACCCCGACCATGAGCGAGATTGTTCCGCACGGAAATAAACTCTTGCACCGACTGGTGCTCAGATCGACCCGGAACCAGCCAGGACATCATTCGGGTAAAATCACTACCCGCTCCCGACAATTTGGCTATGGCCGCACAAATATCGAACCAGGTGCCCATGCTTGGTGACGCGAGGCGCACAGGCGTGATACCGGCGAGCGGCGCGGGTGAGGTAGTGCTCAACCCGAGCAAGGCCGCAAATCGAAATATCGACTCCAATGCATGGAGTCCTTCTGCAGTTTTCTTTTCGAGATCGGCCGTCCGCTCGTATCGAGCAATTCGGTAGGCCAAAGGGGTTGGAAGGTCCCCCGCAGCGACGGCAAGCGCTTGGGCGAGGCGGTCCGCGAGCACCTTTACACATCGCTCTAGCAGCTCTTCTCCCGCATCATCCTTATCAATCCAGTCGATGGCCCCCAGCCGCAATGCCTCGACCACTTGCTTTTTCGACCCCTCACCGGAAAGCACCAGACTCGGCAGACGCCACCCCCCTTCCTGAAGCTGCTTCAACAGCCATAGACCACCCCACTCATTAGGCGGCATCTTCATGTCGATGAGGATCAAATCAAGAGGGCGAGATGAGATCTCCTCTAGTGCAGTGCGACCATCGGCGGCGAAATGCAATCGCGCACCAGCTTTCTGCAATGGCCGACATAGGGTGCGTGCCACGTCATTCTGGTCATCGGCGACCAGGATGTGAGCACCACTGAGATGCTGAATCACTCAGGCTCCGATGCGTTAGTAGCGATTGGCAAGGTCACTAGCCATGCGGTTCCGACCTGCGTGCTAGCGAGGCTGAGTTGCCCGCCGGCTCTGGCCAGCAGAGACCGCACGCTGAGTAGACCAAGCCCATTTCCGCCCGGCTTGGTGCTTTGGATTCGCTGCCCGTCGGCAAGGGCGGCAGCGACCTGCGAAGGAAGCCCAGGGCCGTTATCTGCAATTTCAACGACGGCTTCATACTCGTCCGCTGTCCATGCCAGTGTGATAGCGCCACCGCGACTGAGGGCTTCAATTGAGTTCCCGACTAGGTTGTCGAGAACTGCAGTTACAGACCGTTCGCTGAGCGCGACGCGAACTGAGGTGCTTGCGTCGGGAATCGAAAGCGATATGGTGCCGGGAAGCCGATCGAGCATACGTCTGGCGTACTGACGCAAGAAACGTCCGAGGTCGACACTTTCGTTCCCTGCGGGCTCGAGCAGCGAAGATGCAGCTCTCACTCGCTGTGCAAGCGAGTGAGCCTCATCTAAGTGCCGACTGGCAGTGAGCTGTTGCTGGAGACGGGCGGTCCGGCCTTCAGCTGGCTGCGAGGCAGCACTGCGTGCGGCAACCAACTGATTCTTAAGGTCGTGGAGCAGGTCGGCGACAGCAGCGCGATACGGCTGGGCTGCGGGTTGCAGCGCCGCCTCGACGGCTTGCACAATTGGGCCCCGCCCTGTTGACGTCCTCAGCACGGAAACGGATACGTCAATGCCGCACTCGGTGGCTTCGAGGGTGGCTGTCCGACTGACGCGAGACCACAGGGCACAGATTTCTCTGGTGAAGGCTTGGGGAAGCGGAACGCTTGATTGAAACCGTAGCCGCATAGGGTGACTGCCAACGATCTCCACCAGGACTGCTCCCCTAGCAGCAGCGACTGTTGAAAGAGCCGCATCCAGGATCGCTCTCTGGCGGCCCGAAAGTCGCACATCGGGGGACGGTGTATTAACCGTCAGTCTTCCTCGATAAAGGAGCTGCCAGTCGCGTATGAGCTCGGGCAGGTCTACATCTGAATCCTGTACCCCAAGACATCGATGCAAATCACAAAGATGCACTAGGCGATGAAGGAGTTGAGGCTCCAATTCCTCCGGATCCTGAGCCTGTTCCAGCAGATCCATCGATCGAGACAGAACTGTGTCGAGAGTGTGCTGCGGATCGGCCGACGATTCGATGACATTTCTGAATGCGACCCACAAGTAGCTTTCAACTCGAAGGTTCACCTTCAATTCCAGTAGCTTATCGACCGCAGCAGCCCAGGCGACCAACGCAGAGGCGTCTGAAGCGAGGTGGAACCCGAAGAGCTGAAGGTCGATCCACCTTGGCGCCGGCACGGGTGCAGTATCCAGCAGAAACGCTTGCTGGGTCAGGAGGAACCTGGCGAGCGCGTACTCCCGCGTTATTGAAGGATCGAAATCACGCGCGCTGGACTCATCAGCCAAACGCTCCAAAATATCGAGCACTACCTGGCAAGCTGCATGCTTGGCTGGCGTCTTACCGGCTTCACCGGTGCCATTTACCGCCATTTCGAGACCCAAAGCAGGACTCTTGAGAATCAGGGTAGCCGCATACTTACGAGCATGATCTGGACCTGACATCCCATACGTAAAATCCGTGCGAAGTTTCATGGCGCTTGCGGCTTGCTGAAGTCGAGACGTGGGATCTAGAGGTCGCCGACCAATAGGGGCAATTACTGAGGTTGAACTCGTGATGTCACATGGTTGCTCAGGCGGGTCTGATGGTCAGGCCGGTCTCGGCGAGGCATCCGTCTATGAGGTGACCGCGGTACTGGATGTGCCGTAGGCCCCGCCGGATGCGCTGGACGAGGTGTTCGGGGGTGGAGAAGGCGACGTTGGACAGCCAGCCGCGTCGCAGGAGGGACCAGATCCCTTCGACGGGGTTGAGGTCGGGCGCGTAGGGCGGGAGGTAGTAGATGGTCAGCCACTCGCGGTCTGCCGCCCATTGCCGCAGGTCGGAGGCTTTGTGGACGTTGAGGTTGTCCCAGATGAGCACGATCGGGCCGCCGAGCTGCTGGTGTGCTGCTATCAGCAGGTCTCGGTAGTCGCGCCAGGAGAAGCTCTTGCGCCCGTCGCGCTGGCCGTCGTCCCGTCGCGGCCGGTAGATCAGCCGGGACCGGTGGCCGGGTTTGAAGCAGGTCAGCGCCGCGATGGATATCCGTCTGCGGGAGCGGCCACGGACCCTCACCACCGGGGTCCGGCCGCGCTGTGACCAGGTCTTGGCCTGCGGCGGCGTCATGGAGAATCCGGCTTCGTCCTCGAAGACGAGCCAGGCTCCACGGGCCGCCGCGAGTCTTCCGCGCAGGGCCAGACCTCCTTGACCCATCCGGCCACCGCGGCGTCGTCCCGCTCCATCGCGCGTCGGGCCGGGACCTGGCAGGACCAGCCGTTGCGGACCAGCAGTTTCCGAACGCCCTGGATCGTGTAGGTCAGGTGGAAGCGCCGGCCGATCACCGTCTTGACCCGCGCCAGGGTCCACCGCTGGTCCTCCCAGCCATGCGCTGCAGGTCCCTTGGCCAGCTCCGCCTCCAGCTGCGCGAACTGCTTCTCGCTCAGCCTCGGCAGCGATGCCGGCCCCTGCGACCGCAGAGCCCGCGGACCGCCCTCGTCCCATGCCCGCCGCCACCGCTGCACCGACCGGACACTTACCCGCAGGTCCTTCGCGATCACCGCACTGGCCTCACCCCGAGCGAACTGCTCGGCCGCCTGAAGCCGTAACCCCTCGCGAAACTGCTGACGTTCGGCGGTCAGCCCGCCCCCTTGTGGATACCGCATGCCCCGGTGATACCGCACGGGCGACGAGCCGTCAGCCCCTACGACACCACGAGTTCAACCTCAGTAGCTGCCACACCTGACTCCATTCCTTCGGCCACCTGCCGGCTAGGCTCCCAGTAAATCCAGTTGTCGCAGCAACGGCACCGATCAATGCTTGAAACGTGTTGGACCCCACCTCCTCAGGCACGCCCTTCGCCTTCTGTCCGACTCCAAGGAGTAAGGCAGACGGGAGGCCGGTCTCATAGAAGGCAGTGTCGTAGATGCGGTCGGGAAGCGTTGCGAACACTGGATGTTCCGAGGGGTTTGCCACAGCATGTCGGGCAACAGCGAGGTAGTGCTCGTAGATCAGCACCCAAGAGCCGACATGAGCTAGAACCTGATGGTCCTGTTGGCCGCATTTTGCAATAGCTGATCGGTTCTCGTATGCCCAGGATGCATGAACCAGCGCTTGGCAAATAAGCGGACGCGCAGTCACAGGCAGCGAGAAGAGCTCCTGCACACGTCGCACTGTCCGATTGTGCGATTCCAGACCTGGAATCTCCAGTGCGGGTAGCCTTCGTGCGCTTCGATTAACAGGCCTGAAAAGAGCGGGATCGGCGTGACGTTGAAGGAAATCCAATGCGGCATGCTGGGCCGCTGCCTTTTTACTCCTTCCGTCACCCGTTCCCTTCCTACCTTTAGAGTCAGTCACGACGGCACGGAACACTGTGGCGTGATCCGGACCTCCCTGCTCGTATTCATACAAGGCAGCTTCTCGACCGCCCAAATATTCCTGAAGTGTCGTTTTCGCGTCGGCGATACCGCACTCTTGATTACGTCTCACCGATTCGAAAAGGTCGCGTAGTAGCCGAGCGGCAAGATTCTCTTCATTTTCGAGACATAGCGCGCCCAGGAGCTGACGGACGAGGTCACCCGAGACTTTCGGTGGTAGCTGTTGTGAGTCCAGGCCTGCGCTCAAGGCCGCCGAGTTGCGGACCCACTCTTGCTCGGCCGCCCATACTGAGAAGGATGAAAGGATCTCGCCGACATTTTTACTCACCTTGCCGGATGAGGTGGATTCGGTGTTGTGGTACACCTCTGCAGCAGATGCCTTCTGCAGAAAGGCTCCCCCAAGGCGATTCAGGGCATGAATTGCCACCCTTGTCAACTCGGGCGAAGTGTTACCGCTTTCTTGATGATAAGAGGCATGTGTTAGGGAAATCGCTACAGCGTTAAGCAGACCCGGTCGTGGGGAGGTCAAACCTAGGGTCCGCAAGTGGTGCAGGGCAGGAGCGGCGTCACGGACCCGTTGCTCCATGAGGCGCTCCGGAACGCCTTGCAGAGCCTGCTTAAGTCCATCGCCGAAGGTAGGTGTGGCCATCTCGCCCCTGACGCTGATTACCAGTCAAGACACGCTATTGTATGGCGAGTTGGGTCGCGCCGGATCGACTTCCGAGAAAAGAGAAGCGCCTGGGAGGCTTCACCTCGGTGGGACAGCGGACGGACGTCGCGTAGTTGGCTTTCCGGGTCAATGGAGCAAGTGGGCGTTCACAGCACGAGCCTCCGCAGCAAGGTTCGAAAGCTCAACAACTTTGACTCCAGCTTCGCGGAGGGTCTCGACGCCTACGCATTCGGCCACGAGGATGCTGGGTTCGCGCCAAGCGATGACGACGCGGCGGATGAGGGAGCGGAGAATCAGCTGGGTGCAGCTGAGGGGGCGCGAGCGGCGTTCGGAGCAAGGCTCCAAGGTGTCAATCCCCTGTTTCGTAGAGACCTTGGTTATGCAGCCTGGTCCTGGTGACCGGTGTGGTCGCGTGCTTCTCGGATGGTGTTCTCGAACGTGACGGGCGGGTGTCCGCCGGCCGCGCTGTGGCGCCGCCTGGTGTTGTAGAAGTTTGTGATCTTCAGCCTCGCCTCGGCCCGGGTGCCGAAGCGGTGCCGGTGTACGTACTCGACCTTGAGCACAGAGTGGAACGACTCAGCGGCGGCGTTGTCCAGCGCCGACCCCACACGCCCCATCGACTGCACGACACCCCACCGGCCGCAGAGCTGCTGGAACGCCTCACTGGTTGTATTCCGAGCCGCGGTCCGAATGAAAGATCACGCCATCCACCTCGCAACCCCGGGTGGCGATCGCCATCTGCAGCGCGGCGCTGACCAGCGCGGTGTCGTGCCGAGGTCCCATGGCGTAGCCGAGCGCCCGGCGGGAGAACGCGTCGTGGACGGAGGCGAGGTAGAGCTTGCCCTCGCCGGTGTCGATCTCGGTCATGTCGCCCCACCACAGCACGTCGGGTGCGATGGCGTCGAACCCGCGAGGCACCAGGTCAGGGGCGGCTTTCCGTTTGCCCTGCCGTGTCAGAGACCTGCGTCGGCGGGGCGGTCTGCGGCCCTGAAGGCCGAGCTCGGCCGTGATGTCCGCAACGGTGTTCTGCGACACCTGCCAGCCCTCCTCCCACAGATCCAGCGTGATCCTCGGCGAGCCGTACGCACTGCCGGAACGGTCGAAGAAGTGACGAATCCTCTCTGCCAGCTCGGCCCGTCTGACCTCGCGTTTCGTCGGCCGACAAGGGCGTCGGCGCCACTTGTAGAACCACGCCTCCGACACTCCCAGAGCACGGCACGAGACGCGATACGGAATGTTGCACTCGGTCTTCTGGTCGCTGATCACCCCGACGACAGCCGCCGGGTCCGCCGCAGCTACTTCACCCAGATGACCATGCAGCGTTTGAGGACATCACGCTCCATGACCAGCTCCTTGTTGTCCTTCCGCAGCTGGGCGTTCTCCCGCCGCAACCGGGCCAGTTCCTCGTTCTCCACCATCTGGCCGGTACCGGTCTCGCCGACCCTGCGAGCCCGCGAGACCCACACTACGTCGTCGGAGAGGGAGCGGACGCCCGCATCGTCTCCTCCGTCTACGCGGACGCCCCCACCGCCGAAGCCATCGGCAACCGAGCCCGCGCCGCCCGTGAGACCGCTGGCACCCTCAGCGGCCACGCCCTCGGCCAGGAACCCGAGCACAACCAGCGGTCCGCGTACGACCTGCTCGCCGACATCCTCGCCGTCGTCCCGGCCAAGGAGCCCAAGGTCTGGTCCGAGATCGTCGTCTCGCGTCTCGCCGAGCTGCGACCGGACGTCTATGGCGGCTGGGACCCCGAGGGTCTGGCCGCCGCCCTGAAGCCCCACGGCATCCCCACCGGACAGGTCTGGGGCAAGACCGACGAGGGCAAGGGTGCCAACCGGCGCGGCATCGAGCGCGCCCGGATCGCCGCAGCAATTGCGGAGCGTGACGGCAAGCGGGACGCGGGCTAACACAGAGCGCCGCTAGGCCTAGCAGCACACCCCGCTAGGTCTAGCGGCACCGCTAGCGCCCCATATGCCACCTGATCAGCCCGCTAGCCCCTAGCGGGCCTACTCCCACACGCCCTGAAACCGGCCGGGGAGGCCCTTGACCCTCTTCCTCACCGCTAGCACTCTCATCCTGCTGCTCACGCTCAGCTACATCGCAACCTGCGTGGCCTCACCGCTCGGAAACTGCCTCAAGTGCCGCGGCTTCGGCTACCTCGCCCGGACCGACCGCAAGGGCCGGCCCAAGCGCGGCAAGGCCTGCCGCCGCTGCCAGCCACCGGCAAGCGCATCCGCGTCGGCCGCTGGATCTACAACCGCGCCGTCCACGTCCACCGCACCGGCACCCGCTGAACCCCGACATCCCAAGGGAGCACAACGTCATGGCTCGCGAAAAGTACGCGTTCACCGACAAGGACCCGCACAGCCTCGGCGAACTCGCCCGGGTCCTCTACCTCGGCACCAAGGCCGTCCGCCGCCAGCAGCGCGGCAAGTCCATCAAGGCCATCGAGAACGAGATCGACCGCATCCGCGAGGAGGCCCAGGCCCGCGAGGACGCCCGCCGCAGCAGGCGGAGGCCTTGACCGGGTGCGGTCGGCACTTAGCCGCAGTGGAAGGCGTGTGTGGACACCTCAGACCAGACACCGTTGTACTGGATATCTCCCGTGATCGCGATGCACAAGCCGTCGGCCCGGACACTTACAGGGCCCGCTTGGTACCTGTACTGACCATCGTCTCGGTCCGTTTCGCCGACGGAGTTGCACGATTCTCCTGGACCAGTGAGACAGGTCTGGATTTCGGCGATCATCCGCTTAGGAACGCCATAGCCACCAGCGGCCGTTGCTACTACGGCGCCGCAGTTCACACCCGTACTTGCGTCGTAATACAGGTAGTAGTAGCCAGCAACCGTCAGCGTCCCAGGTGTCGTCAGACGCATCGTCTCTATCAGGTTCCCGCTGCAGCCGTTACCCGCCGCATGCGCCGGTGTGGTCACAACAAGGCTGGCGCAGAGCACTGCCAGAACCGCCGCTACTCGCCCGAACACTCTCCCGCGCATTCTCATGCCCCCTCTTCCACCGCCCAACTTGCGGCGGGACCAATCAAGTTAGTGATCATCATGCCGCACCTGGCAGGCGACCGCACCTACCAAACACTCAAAGGTCGCAGGTAAAGGAAGCAAGCGGAGACACGGGCAGCCGAGCTCCATTGGGCGCATCTTCCCTGGTCAGCGGCATTCGGCTCGTCAGCCGGTACTCACTAGTACTCCAGCCGTAGATCGTGATCTCGCCCGCGGGCAGCCCCGGAGGCGGGTGGACGCAACGATATTGTTCTGACCTCGGACAGATCACTCCACTGTCCGAGGTCAGACCCGGCGGGTCAACGGAGACGCATCCAATCCGGCGAGTCGACGCCTGCGAACTTGTTCCAGGCCAGGCAGTGCGCCTGGGACTCTGGGCCGAGGTCATCCCAGACCGTCCGCAGCTCGAACCCCTCGTCCCAGGCGTTGAGCAGTGCCTCGAGGAAGCCGGTGGCGACCAGTGCCTGATCTTTCTCGGTGCCGTCCGTCAGCACCTGCTCGAGAAGATTCAGCACTCGCCTGCGATGATCGTGTGTCAGTTCGGATGCGTGGGCGGCGAACACCTCGCCGAATTTAGCCAGCAGGAAGGTCGGTGGGAGATCGTCATCGACGATGACCAACTCGTCGCTGACCGCCAGGAGATCGTGCCACCACGGGGGCATCGCCATCGCAGTCCTCCTGGCACTCAGCCATAGTTCGTGATCTGGCCGTAGGGCCGCTGCGGAGACGGGTACGGGTTGATCATCGGTACGTGAAGACAGATGATCACACAGTAGCCGCAGGTCACAGCGTAGACCCTGCCCGCTGGCAGGAGTCGTTCGAGGGCCTGATGGGCCGCATCGCGGGACGGTTCGCGCGGGTCGAACCCCGACGGCGGGTGCGGCAGTTGGTACTCGGCCTACTGGCAGACCTGCCGCGCAAGAACTGCTGGACCATCGCCGAGTGGGCGGGGGAAGCCACCCCGGACGGCATGCAGCACCTGCTCGGCCGGGCCAAGTGGGACGCCGACCAGGTACGCCACGACATGCGTGGCTACGTGGTGGAGCACCTGCACGATGACCGGGCGGTGCTGGTGGTCGATGAGACCGGCGACGTGAAGAAGGGCGTGGACACCGTCGGAGTCCAGCGTCAGTACACCGGCACTGCCGGCAGGATCGAGAACGCCCAGGTTGCTGTCTACCTGGTCTACGCGGGTCGGCGCGGGCACGCCGCGGTGGACCGGGAACTGTACGTTCCGCGCTCCTGGTCCTCGGATGCCGACCGCTGCCGTGCCGCGGGCCTCGCGGAGGAGGCGTCCTTCGCCACCAAGCCGGAACTGGCCGCCCGTATGGTCGCCCGGTTCCTGGATGCCGGCCATCGGGTCGCATGGGTTGCGGGCGACGAGGTCTACGGCGGCAACCCCAAGCTGCGAACCTCACTGGAGGAACGCGGCACCGGCTACGTCCTCGCGGTCGCGTGCTCGCATGAAGCCACCACCGGTGCCGGGAAGTTCCGCGCGGACGCCCTGGCCAAGAAGGTGCCCAAGCGGGCCTGGCAGAAGCTCTCCGCAGGGGCCGGGGCGAAGGGCCACCGCTACTACGACTGGGCTGTCATCGACCTCGCCGACCCCCGACCCGGCAGCCGCCACCTGCTGATCCGTCGAAACCGCAGCAGCGGCGAACTCGCCTACTACCGCTGCCACTCGCCCGAACCGGTGCCGCTCGCCGAGCTGGTGCGAGTCGCTGGATCAAGGTGGCGAGTGGAGGAGTTCTTCCAGTCCGGCAAGGGCCTGGCCGCACTGGACGAGCACCAGGTCCGCCGCTACACGTCCTGGTCCCGCTGGGTCACCCTCGCCATGCTCGCGCACGCCTTCCTCGCCGTCGTCCGCGCGGACGAACATGCCCACCACCCCGCACCCGACACCCTGATACCGCTCACTTGCAACGAGATCCAGCGCCTGTTCATCGCGCTCGTCACCCAACCCGCCCACGACATCGTCCACCGGCTCGGCTGGTCCGACTGGCGACGCCGCCACCAGGCACGATCCCAGGCCAGCCACTTCCGGCGACAAGCCACCCAAGGATGAAGATCACGATCTACGGCTGGAGTACTAGTGTCCTGAGTCTTTGATTCGGTTCAGATATCCGGTGAGGCGTTCGAAGATCTCGTCAGCGGTCTTCGTCCAGACGAAGGGCCTCGGGTTGTCGTTCCAGTCGGCGATCCAGGCTCGGATGTCCTTCTCCAGGGCTTGAACGTTCCGGTGGACGCCACGCCGTATCTGCTTGTCCGTCAGCAGCGCGAACCAGCGCTCCACTTGGTTAAGCCAGGACGAACTGGTCGGGGTGAAATGCATGTGGAACCGGGGATGGGCCAGCAGCCACTTCTGGATCGCGGGCGTCTTGTGGGTGGCGTAGTTGTCGCAGATCAGGTGGACGTCGAGATGGTCAGGGACCTCCTTGTCCAGCTTGGCCAGGAACTTCTTGAACTCCACCGCGCGGTGTCGGCGGTGAAGCGAGCTGATGACCTCGCCGGTGGCCGCGTTCAGGGCAGCGAACAGGGTCGTCACGCCGCCGCGCAGGTAGTCGTGGGTACGGCGCTCGGGCATGCCCGGCATCATCGGCAGCACCGGCGCCGACCGGTCCAGTGCCTGGATCTGCGACTTCTCGTCCACGCAGAGGACGATGGCCCGCTCGGGCGGGTCCAGATACAGGCCCACGACATCGCGGACCTTCTCGATGAACTGCGGATCCTTGGACAGCTTGAAGGTGTCCACCAGGTGCGGTTTGAGGCCGAAGGTCCGCCAGATCCGCGAGACGGTGGACTGACTCAGGCCGCTGGCCGCGGCCATTTCGCGTGTCGACCAGTGAGTGGCGTTCTTCGGAGCGCTCTCCAGGGTTCGCACGACCACCTCCTCGACCTTCTCGTCGCTCACGGTGCGCGGTGGACCGGGCCGCGGCTCGTCGGACAGACCCTGGAGCCGGTCGGCCGCGAACCGCTTGCGCCACTTGGCCACCGTGACCGGGTGGACCCCAAGCTCCGTTCCCGCTGCGGTGTTCGAGGCGCCATCAGCGCACGCGAGCACGATCCGGCACCTCAAAGCCAGAGCCTGCGAGGACGTTGCCCGCCGCGACCAGCGCAGCAACGTCTCTCGCTCCTCATCCGTCAGAACCACCTCGACCGTCGGCCGACCCATACGCGCCATGAGCCCAGCCTACTTCTAAAGCGAAATAAAGACTCAGGACACTAGAAAGTCAGCCACCAACCCCCTGCGCACCCACAACCACAAGCCAAGCAAGGAGATGCGCGTTGGCCATCACCCTCTCCCTCGTCGCCATCTTCGGACTCGTTCTCTTCTTCCTCCTGCGCTCCCGAACGCTCGGATACGGCAGCACCTTCATCGCCGTGATGTTCGGCTTCTTCCTCGCCTCCACCGGCGCCGCCACCCCCATCAACCAGCTCGCCCAGGCCGTCATCAACGCCATCCCCAACCTGTAGGAGGCACCGTGAACCACGACCCCACCTGTCGGGAGACCGAGATCCACTACCCGGTTCCCCTGGCGCCGCCCGTCCCGACGCCGGCAGCCGCTCAGCAGCCCCTCGTCGTCCCGGACATCCAGACGATCCAGCTGCCCGACGGCCGCATCATCACCGGCTACACCATCAACCCGACGAAGGCCCCCGAGCCCGTCCGGGAACGTCGCGCCATCAACCCGCTCGCGGTCAACATCGCCCTCGGCGGCATCGGCTTCGCCGCGGCCTGCGGTGGGCTGATGCTCCTGACCACGTTCATCGCCGCGGTCGCCGCGCTCATCCAGCAGCTCATCATCCTGGCTGCCGTCATCTTCGGCGGCTTCATCGCCACCCAGGTCCTCGGCGACCACGACCGCGGCAAGGACGGGACGGTCGTAAACATCCGCCGGGCCGTCTTCAAGCGCAACCACTTCCACGGCTGAAGCCCAGAAGGAGAAGCCCGTGTTCGAGATCCGGGTCATCTGCACCAAGCCCGAAGCCCCCGAGATCACCAAAGCCCTGTCCGAGGCATTCGCGACGGGACCCGTCCGCCAGTACCCCGCCCGCGATGGCGACCGCGTGCGCCTCTACGTCACTGCCGAGCAGGCGATGACTCGGTGGCCGGCCCCCGAAACCGCATACGCCAAAGCCCCGAGCATCATCAGCGAGATTGGCTGCACCGCCCGCGGGGCCCGGGACTGCCTCCACGGTGTCCACGTCCGGGAATTCTGGCTCCGCAAGGCCGCCCTCCTGGACCGCATCGCCCTCACCGACGACGACCCCGTGGGCGGCGACGCCGCAACGCTCGCCAACGAAGCCGCCCGCCGCCTCATCGACCTCGACGGCGCCCGCGCGCTGGACCACCCGGATGAGCTGCCCCGAGTTTCGTAGAGTCCGATCTTGATTGGTTCAGGCGGACTGCGGGGTTTGCTCCTGGCTCCGCCAGAAGGCTTCCTCGTACTCGGCCGGCGGCACGTAGTCGAGCGCGGAGTGGAGACGTTCTTCGTTGTACCAGGTGATCCACTGGAAGATCGCCCGTTCGACCTGGTCGACGTCCTTCCAGGGTCCCTGCATCTCGATCAGCTCGGCCTTGAAGGTTCCGTTCAGCGCCTCGGCCATCGCGTTGACGCTCCTATAGTTGTCAACTGGCTGTTTGGCGTGTCTGTGGGGCGGGTCGGAGAAGGTGGTAGACCTCGCGGATGACGTAGCGTTTGAGGCAGCGGATGATCTCGCGTTTCGTCTTTCCTTCGGTGGTGCGGCGGGCGACGTAGTCGATCGTGGGCTGATGGAATTGCATCCGGACGATGACGGTGCGGTAGATCGCGGCGTTCAGCTGTCGGTGGCCGCCGTGGTTGATGCGATGCCTGCCGCTGGTCATGCCGGAGCCGGTGGGCACGGGAGCGATGCCCGCGAGCTTGGCGAGAGCGGCTTCGGACTTGATCCGCTCGGGGTTGTCGCCGGCGACGACGAGGATTTCTGCGGCGGTGTCCACCCCAATGCCGAACGGCTCGAGCAGCTGTGGAGCGGCCCGCTTGACCAGGTCGCCGATCATCTTCGTCAGTTCTTTGGCCTCGGCGTCGAGGTACTGCCACCGCTTGGCGAGCGTCCGCAGCGTGTGACGCAGTGCGTCCTCGGGTCCTTCCAGGCGGCGAGGACGCAAGGCTGCCAGCTGCCGCACCAGTGTGATCTGTGTCTTTCCCACGGTCTCCCGGCGCAGGGTGTCCGGGGCGTGGACCAGCATCGCCTTCATCGTGACCATTGCCGCGGCGCGCTGTTCAACAGCCTGGTCGTGCGCCACCTTGAGCCGGCGGATCATCTCCGCTTCGCCGTCGGCGCTCTTCGGTATGGCGGTCGCGAACCCGGCGAGCACGGCGCGGGCGGCGTTCTCGGCGTCCAGGGTGTCGGACTTGCCGTTCATCCGTCGAAGACGCCTGTCCGGCCGGCCTGCCTCGACCACCTTGTGGCCGTTCCTGCGGAGAAACGATGTCAGTGTGGCGCCGTAGGAACCGGTGCCCTCGATCCCGAACGCCAGGACTCGGCCGAACGGGGCCGCCCAGTCCAGCAGTTGCTGGAAACCACCGGCGTCGGTGGGAATGGTCAAGGTGGCCAGGATCCCGCCGATCGTGTCCATCACCGCCGCGACGTGGACGTGCTTGTGCGTGTCGACACCGATCACGACATGCCCGGACCTAGGCTGCTCGATGGTCTGCACGATGTTCCTTCCGGCCGGTAGCGTGGGAGGTCACGCTGTCGCCGGTCGGACGGACAGGACTGTCACGGGGACGCTTTGGTGAGTCGGCTCCAGGCTCTTATCAGGTCACATCCGTCCGGCGGCAGCGCTTGCTGCGTGCCCGGCCGGGCGGTCGACAGATCAACGCCAGGACACCCGTGGGGTCAGTCGTAAGCAAGAGTCAGACCGCCTCGGCCGGGGCTACCCGATCCTTGCGGGATCCGGTGCGAGAAGACCGACAGTCATACGAGTCCGCGACCGAGCCGACCGACGCGGAGGCGCCGATGTCGGCGAGCCGGTCGGTATACCGAATTGATACGTATTGCGATCCGCGGTCGCTGTGATGTATCAAGCCTGAGTCCTTCTTGATCCCGCGCCTCCACAACGCCATCTCCAGAGCATCCAGCGGAAGTTCGGTCCGCATGTGGTTCGCGACCTGCCAGCCGACGATCATCCGCGAGTACACGTCCAGGACGAACGCCACATACGCCCACCCGGACCAGGTGCGGACATACGTCATGTCCGCCACCCACAGCTGATCCGGCCGTGAGGCCGTGAAGTCGCGGTCGACCAGGTCCGGCGGACGCGGCGCCGACCGCTCCGCAACCGTGGTCCGGCGCCGCCGGCCACGGATGACGCCCTCCAGGCCCAGCTCGGCCATCAGCCTCTCGACGGTGCAGCGGGCCACCACCACACCTTTGCGCCCCAGGGCCCGTGCGATCCGGCGGGCACCGTAGGTGCCGCCCGATTCCGCGTGGACCTCCTCAATAAGCGGCATCAGTTGCTCGTCCCGGAGCCGGCGGGCCGACTTCGGACGCTTCTTGCGGGCAAAGTACGTCGACGGCGACAGCTCCAGCACCCGGCAGATGGGATCGACCCCGAGGCCGTGTCCACGCAGGTGGTCGATCACCTGCTCGGCCTCGTCCGGGGACGGTCGATCTCCTGGGCAAAACACCGAGGCGGCTTTCAGGATCTCGTTCGCTCGCCTCAACTCCGCTACTTGCCTGCGGAGTTGCTTCAACTCGTCAAGCTCGGCAGTGGTGAGCCGGTCGTCCCGCTCGCCACGATCGGCCTCGGCCTGCCGGACCCAGCCGCGCAGAGCTTCCTTGTGGATGCCAAGGTCCTTCGCGACGTGCGCGATCGGGCGGCCGGTGGTACGGACCTCGCGGATCGCGCGCTCGCGCAGTTCGTCCGGGTATTTACGCGGTGCTGCCATGGTGCTGGTGGTTCTCCTTCGCCAGGATCGTAACCCTGGCATCAGGGACTCCATGAAACTGGGTGCAGCTCAATCTTTGGTCTGCCCGACGATCCTGACGACTTCCGTGGTGAATGGCTCCGGGTGGCCAATCAGGTGAAGGTGGCAAATGGGCACCTCGTCTTCGGTCCGCCCAAGCGGGAGAAGGAACGGGATGTGCCGCTCCCCCGCCGCATCGGTCAGGTGCTGCGGGAGCACCGCGAGGAGTTCCCCCCGGTGGACGTGACGCTTCCCTGGCTGAAGCCGGATGGGCCGCTCGTCACCAAGCGGCTGCTGTTCTCCCTGCCGGGCGGGGGCGCGGTGCGGCGCACCGACTTCAACACCCGGGTGTGGAAGTTCGCCCTCGTGCAGGCCGGCGTCATCCCGGAGCCGCGACCGGGCGAGCGCCACCAGGCCTCGCGCGAGCACGGTATGCACGCGCTGCGGCACTTCTACGCGTCCGTGCTGCTGGACTCCGGGGAGAACATCAAGGCGCTCAGCACGTACCTCGGACACGGCGACCCCGGGTTCACGCTCCGGGTGTACACGCACCTGATGCCGAGCAGCCACGAGCGCACCCTGCGGGCCGTGGATGAGGTCTACCGAGCCGCCGGTCCGGCGACTGACGGCCCACAGACGGCCCGGGAGGGGTGAGACGGGTCCGGGCCGGCGGCTGAGTGCCGTCGGCCGTCGTGCATGCCCCGAAGGGGCTCTGACCTGCGGTTACAGCACCGGGAGGTTCTTGCGGAGTTCGAAGGCCGTGACCTCCGAGCGATATTCCTCCCACTCCTGCTTCTTGTTGCGCAGGAAGAAGTCGAAGACGTGCTCGCCGAGGGTTTCGGCGACCAGTTCGCTGCGTTCCATCAGGGCGATGGCCTCGCCGAGGTTCTGCGGGAGGGGTTCGATGCCCATCGCACGGCGTTCCGCGTCGGAGAGGGCCCAGACGTCGTCGTCGGCGCCCGCCGGGAGTTCGTAGCCCTCCTCGATGCCCTTGAGGCCGGCTGCCAGGAGCACGGCGTAGGTGAGGTACGGGTTGGCGCCGGAGTCGATCGAGCGGACCTCGACGCGGGAGGACCCCGTCTTGCCCGGCTTGTACATGGGGACGCGGATCAGGGCCGAGCGGTTGTTGTGGCCCCAGCAGATGTACGAGGGTGCCTCGCCGCCCGAGCCTGCCGTGCGGGAGGAGCCGCCCCAGATGCGCTTGTAGGAGTTGACCCACTGGTTGGTGACCGCGGCCGTCTCCGCCGCGTGGCGCAGGAGGCCCGCGATGAAGGAGCGGCCGACCTTGGAGAGCTGGTACTCGGCGCCCGACTCGTAGAAGGCGTTGCGGTCGCCCTCGAAGAGGGAGAGGTGGGTGTGCATGCCGGAACCGGGGTACTCCGAGAACGGCTTCGGCATGAAGGTGGCCTGGACGCCCTGTTCGAGTGCGACCTGCTTCATCACCAGGCGGAAGGTCATGATGTTGTCGGCCGTGGAGAGCGCGTCCGCGTAGCGCAGGTCGATCTCCTGCTGGCCCGGGGCGCCCTCGTGGTGGCTGAACTCCACGGAGATGCCCATGGATTCGAGCATGGTGATCGCCTGACGGCGGAAGTCCATGCCCACGTTCTGCGGAGTGTGGTCGAAATACCCGGAGTTGTCGGCCGGCACCGGGCGGGTGCCGTCCAGCGGCTTGTCCTTCAGCAGGAAGAACTCGATCTCCGGGTGGGTGTAGAAGGTGAAGCCCAGGTCCGAGGTCTTGGCCAGGATGCGCTTGAGCACGAAACGCGGGTCCGCGAAGGACGGCGACCCGTCCGGCATGAGGATGTCGCAGAACATCCGGGCGGTCCCGGGCGCCTCGGCGCGCCACGGCAGTATCTGGAACGTGCTCGGGTCCGGCTTCGCGATCATGTCGGACTCGTAGACCCGCGCGAAGCCCTCGATGGCCGAGCCGTCGAAGCCGATGCCCTCGTCGAAGGCCTGCTCCAGCTCGGCGGGGGCGACCGCGACGGACTTGAGGAAGCCCAGTACGTCGGTGAACCACAGGCGCACGAAGCGGATGTCGCGCTCCTCGAGCGTCCGGAGGACGAATTCCTGCTGCTTGTCCATGCCTTCATCCTCGCAGTTCAGACGGCCTGTGCACCACCTCCCCCGAGGGCGGGGGGCACAGTCGGGCGGGCCCAGTATCGCCAGCCGCGGTTTCGGCCACATTACGCACCCCCGAAAGGTCGTGGCACCCCCGCACTGACCTCGGGACCGTCATGAGCATTACCATCTGCGCCCATGGGGGGCTGGGAGCACACGCGGCACGGGCGCACCGGGCGTCACTTCCCTCGGCGTGCCGTCATCACGATCGCCCTCTCTGTGCTGGTCGCGGCGCTGTTCCTGTGCGTACGGCCGGGTGAACCGCACGCCGCGACCACCGCTACAGGCGCGTCCGCCACCACCGCCACCGCTGCCGCCGCTGCTGCATACGGACACGGGTACCCGCAGGGAGCCCGTGCCGTCTGCGTGTCGCACGACGAGCTGCCCGGCTGTTCCCCCTTCTCGCACGTGACGCCCGGCGTCATGCCCGCGCCGCCGCCCGCCGTGCCCGTGGCGGGTTCCCTCCCGGATCCCGTCGCCCAGGCCGCCGGCGGCGCGCCCGCCCGGCCGCACGGGGCCCTCGCGCGCGCCCCCGACCTCCATGCCCTCCAAGTGCTGCGGACCTGACCGGTCCGGGCGCCGTACCGCGCTCCACCGGATCCATCCCTCCACCCCCTCAGCAGAAGGAACCAGGGCACATGGTCAGCAGGACACCCTCCGACACCACCTCCCGCCAGGCGCGCATAGCCGAGATGCGCCGCGCCGAGCGCTCCCGCGACCGGCGCAACAAGGCCGTCGCGATCACGGCCTCGGCCGCGGTCGTCACCGGACTCGTCGGCTTCGGCGCGTGGGTGATGATCGACCAGAAGGACAAGAAGGACGCCGAGGCGGCGGCCCGCAAGGCCCCTGTGACCGGCGAGCAGACCTGGGACGTCAAGACGCTGGGCCGCAACCACGTCGAGACCCCGGTGAAGTACCCGATGAACCCGCCGGTCGGCGGCGATCACAGCCCCCGCTGGATGAACTGCAACGGCGACGTCTACAAGAACCCCGTCCCCGAGGTGAACGCCGTCCACTCCCTGGAGCACGGCGCGGTCTGGGTGACGTACAACGAGAAGGCTGCCCGGGGCGACCTCGACAAGCTCGCCGGGACGGTGGCCAAGACCCCGTACACGCTGATGAGCCCCGTCAAGGAGCAGGCGGGCGCCATCGTGCTCAGCGCCTGGGGCAAGCAGCTCACGGTGGACAAGGCGGACGACCCCCGGGTCGCGCAGTTCTTCACCAAGTACGTGCAGGGCCCGCAGACCCCCGAGCCGGGCGCGGCCTGCACCAACGGGCTGGCCGAGAAGTGAACCGTACGTACTGGGCGTCCGGTACCGCCGTCCTGCTCGCCCTGGCGTTCGCGGTGGCGGCCACGGTCGCCGCCGCGAGCGGCAGTGAAGGAGCAGGTGCGCCGGCCCGCGCGCCGGGCCTGTACTCGCCGGACGCGGGTTTCGCCCGGGACATGGCCGTGCACCACCAACAGGCGGTGGAGATGTCCTTCATCGTGCGCGACCGCACCCGGGACGAGCCCGTCCGCGGGCTCGCGTACGACATCGCCAACACCCAGGCGAACCAGCGGGGCATGTTGCTGGGCTGGCTGGACCTGTGGGGGCTGCCGAAGGTGGTGGCCGACGAGCAGCCGATGTCCTGGATGGGGAGCACCGGGCACGACGGCCACTCCGGGCACGACATGGGCGGCGCCACCACCAAACCCGGCGCGCTGATGCCGGGCATGGCCACCAAGGAGGAGCTCGCACAGCTCGGCGCCGCCGAGGGGCGGGACGCGGAGGTGCTCTACCTCCAGCTGATGACCGACCACCACAAGGGCGGCGTCGCGATGGCCCGGGGCTGTGCGACGCAGTGCGGGACCCCCGCGGAGCGGGCGCTGGCCCAGGGCATGGTCGAGGCTCAGGAGTCGGAACTCACCCTCATGGCGGACATGCTGAAACAGCGCGGGGCTGCGCCGCGCGGGTGACGGGACCCGCCCGTACGGTGGGGGGAGGGCGTCCTCGTTGGGCCCTTCCCCCAGCGGCCTCCCCGAGGGCGTCGAGGCGGGCGCGTCCGCGCCCGGCCGCAACGGCGTGCTCAGGAGGTTAGACATGACCACCGCGGGAGACATCATGCACCCCGGGGCCCAGTGGATCCCCGCTACCGAGACCCTGACCAAGGCCGCTCAGCTGATGAACAGCCTCAATGTGGGCGCCCTGCCCATCAGCGATGCCAGTGAGCGACTGTGCGGCATCATCACCGACCGCGACATCGTCGTGAACTGCGTGGCCCAGGGTCTGAACCCGGCCGAGATGACGTGCGGCGAAATGGCCCAGGGAACCCCGCGCTGGATCGACGCGGGCGCCGACGTCTCCGACGTGCTGGACGAGATGGAAAGCCACCAGATCAAGCGGCTCCCGGTGATCCGGAACAAGAAGCTGGTCGGCATGATCAGCGAGGCCGACCTGGCCCAGCACCTCTCCGAGGAACAGCTCGCGGGCTTCGTCGAGAAGGTCTACGCGAGGCACTGACCCGGCCCGCCACCCCGGTGGCTGGCCCCGGCGGCTATTCCGGCGGCTATTCCGGCCCCGGCCCCGGCGTCGCCCCCGGCCCCTGTGACTGGGCGGCGGCGTCCTGGACCGCCCGCGCCATCCGGCCCGGGCGGTCCAGCACGACCAGGTGCCCGGCCGGTTCGGCGACCTCGAAGCGGGCACCGAACCGGTCGGCCAGCCCCGCTGGCCGAGCCGGTGCAGGGCTCCTCAACACGACGGACCCCGGTCCTACGATCGGATACCCACCCGGGGTAGGGTTTCGCCCATGACGCGCCCTGCCCTGCGCACCGCCCCGCGAGCCGCCCGGTGGCCCCGGCTGCTGCTGCTCGCTGCGCTGCTCCTGGGCATCGTCACCATGCACACCCTGGGCCATCCGAGTCACTCCCACACCGTGGAGGACGCGGCCCCGGTCGCTGCCGTTGCACCGGTCGGGCGGGCGGCAGACCACACTGAGGGGCGCACCGACGGGCGAACCCACGGGCACGAAGACGACCACGTCGACATGCGTACCGACGGGCGCGGTGCCGCACCGGCCGCCGCAGCGACCGGCAGGACGCACGCGGCGGCCGAACGGGCGCCCGCCGCCGAGGCCCCGCTGCCCGGCTCCGGATGGGACCCCCTGTCGGTGTGCCTCGCCGTGCTCGGTGGGCTCACCCTGCTGATCCTGGGCGCCGGACCGGCCGGCATCCGCGATGCCGCGCCGCTCGGGGGCGCGGCCCGCGTGCCGGGCCGGTCCGGCGGGCCGGATCCGCCCTCGCCCCGCGAACTCCTCTGCCGGCTGGCGGTACTGCGCGTATAACGACGGGCCCGCTGCCGCCCCCGCGTGCCCGCGCACCCGTGCGCACGGCCTGAGGGCGGCAGCAGACGGCGCCCATCTGCTCGCGCGACCCCATGAGAAAGATGCAGTACCTACCAGTACAAATGTTCCCGTACTCGGCCATAACCCAACTGTATTAGTGTCGCGAACATGCAGCTTCGTTACCAGTACCGCGTCTACCCGACCCCCGGTCAGCGCTCCAGCGCCGCCCGGGGGTCGGGTACCGACGCGTGGTCTGGAACGACGCGCTCGCACAGATCAAGCCCGTGAAAGCGGCGAACAAGCTCCTCGGGAACCCGAAGGAGCGCATCGCGCAGGGCCCGTACCAGCGGTGCCGAAGAACGCCGACCTGGCCAAAACGCTGGTCACCGCCGCAAAGAAGACCGAGCAGCGGGCGTTCCTGTCCGATGCGCCGGTCGGTGTCCTCCAGCAGACCCTTCGGGACCTGGATGCCGCGTGGAAGGCGCATGAGGACTCCAAGACCGGGCTGCACAGGGGGCCGAAGGTCCAGCCGCCGCGTTTCAAATCCCGCAAGGACAACCGGCAGTCCGCGCGCTTCACGAAGTCGGACCGCTGGTCGATCACCGAGGACGGCCGGCTGCGCCTGCCGAAGATCGGGGATGTGCGGGTGAAGTGGACCCGCGACCTGCCCTCTGCTCCCACGTCGGTGACGCTGATCAAGGAAAACGCCTGCGGAGCGCACGTAAGACCGGGCAGTAGCCCGGCAGCGCGCACAACCCCCACCCCGGTGGGGAAGAACCAGGAACCCACCCGAAGCGGGCAGCCCCAACACAACAGGGCCACCCACAGGCGGAGAATCCCCGTACTTCAGCGCGGGAAGGCGGAGGTCAAAACGTGTACCACGCGGAGGCCGGGATGATGACGGTGCTGGGCTACCAGCGTTAGCCCAGGGCGGCTGGCAGCCCCGGCCTGCGGGACGCTGTACCAACAGCGTCCCGCAGGCTGGGGGCCAAACCCCCTTGGAGCGTTCCGGGGCACATGGCAGGCTTGGTGATCATTGCGTAGACCACCCCCCTTAAGGACTTCCGCCAGGCATGAGCACGCCTCCGAACCCGTCCAACAGCCCGTCCGGTCCGCCGACGGAGCCCGCGGGCCAGCCCATACCGGATGCGTCCCCCGCATCCTCGGCTCCCTCCGAGCCGGAACAGACGCCCCAGCAGACGCCCCAGCAGACGCAGCCACTCTCGCTCCAGAAGGCCCCGGCCCCGGAGCCGACGCCCGCGGCAACGCCCGAGCCGGCAACGCCCGAGCCGACGACGCCCGCGCCGACCCTCGCGTCGCCGCTCGCACCCGAGCCGCGGTCCGCCGCTCAGCCCGAGCCCGCGCCCCCATCCGCGCCCGAGTCGGCGCCCGCAGCGCAGCCCGCCCCGGGCTTCGCGCCGCCCGCTCCGGCGCCCCCGACCCCCTCGTACGGCGCCCCCGGCGCCCCGGGAGCCCCCGGCGGGCCCGTACCGCCCGTCAACCCCTGGGGTGCCCACGCCGGCTACGGCTCCGCCGCCGGCAACCCGTGGGGCACGCCCGCCCCGCGCACCAACGGTCTGGCCGTCGCGGCCCTCGTACTCGGCATCGCCGGCGTCCTCATCGGCCTCACGCCGTTCCTCTTCTGGGCGGGCGGCATCTTCGCCGTGGTCGGCATCGGCATCGGCATCGGCGCCCTCGTGCGCGCCTCCGCGGGCGCCGGCCGCAAGACGATGGCCATCGTGGGCACCGCCCTCGCCGTGCTCGGCCTCGGCGCCTCGGCCGGTGGTCTCGTCCTCACCGGCCTCATCGTCGACAAGAGCGTCCAGCACCGGCTCGACGGCGAGTGGGACCCCGAGGACGACCTCGATCCCGTCACCCCGACGCCCCCGAGGCCCCCGAGGCCCTCACCCTCGCCCACCCAGGTCCCCGGCATGACGACCCCGCTGCCGTTCGGCGAGACGTACACGTACCCGAACGGCATCAAGGTCACCCTCTCGGTGCCGAAGAAGTACGTGACGAAGAACAAGTACAGCCAGGTGGGCAACGCGGTGGAGCTCACGCTCACCATCACCAACAATTCGAGCGAGACCCACAACGTCATCTACGCGATGCCCAACGTCCGCGACGACAAGGGGATGACCGCCAAGCTGGCCTTCGACGGCGACGTACCGAAGATGATCAAGGGTGACATCCTGCCGGGCGAGTCCGCCAGCGGCGTCATGGCGTACGAGGTCCCCGAGGGCACCGAGCACCTCACCGCCGACATCTCCCCCGGAATCCAGCTGCCGAACGCGAAGTTCAGCGGCTCGATCGGCTGACCGGAGGCCTGCGAACGCCGCGTCGCGGGAAACCCGAGGCACGGAGCCCAGGACATCGCGTCAGAAAGACGATTACACTGGGCCCCGTGCCTCAACTTCGTCTCGCTCTGAATCAGATCGACTCGCACGTCGGCAACATCGCCGCCAACGCCGACTCGGTCGTCCACTGGACCCGGCACTCCGCCGAGCAGGGCGCCCACCTGGTGGCCTTCCCGGAGATGATGCTGACCGGGTACCCCGTCGAGGACCTCGCGCTGCGCGCGTCCTTCGTCGACGCCTCCCGCACGGCGCTGCGCGAGCTCGCGCAGCGACTGGCGGCCGAGGGCCTCGGCGAACTGCCGGTCATCGTCGGGTACCTCGACCGCACCGAGAAGGCCACCCCGCGGCTGGGCCGCCCCGCCGGGTCCCCGGAGAACGCGGCGGCCGTGCTGCACGGCGGGAAGGTGGTCCTCCGGTTCGCCAAGCACCACCTCCCCAACTACGGCGTGTTCGACGAGTTCCGGTACTTCGTCCCCGGCAACACCCAGCCGGTGATCCGGGTGCGCGGCATCGACGTGGCCCTCGCCATCTGCGAGGACCTCTGGCAGGACGGCGGCCGGGTCCCGGCCACCCGCTCCGCCGGCGCCGGGCTGCTGATCTCCGTCAACGCCTCCCCGTACGAGCGCAACAAGGACGACCTCCGCCTCGAACTGGTCCGGAAGCGGGCCCAGGAGGCCGGCTGCACCCTCGCCTACCTGGCGATGATCGGCGGCCAGGACGAGCTGGTCTTCGACGGGGACTCGATCGTCGTCGACGGCAGCGGCGAGGTCATCGCCCGCGCCCCGCAGTTCTCCGAGGGATGCGTCCTCGTCGACCTCGACCTGCCCGCCGCCCTCGCCGACGCCCCCGAGGGCGTGGTCGACGACGGGCTGCGCATCGACCGAGTGGTCCTGTCCGAGGAGCCGGTGGAGCCGTACGAACCGGTCGTCACCGGTGGCTACGCCGACCGCCTCGACGACGACGAGGAGATCTACGACGCGCTGGTCGTGGGCCTGCGCGCGTACGTCAAGAAGAACGGGTTCCGCTCCGTCCTGATCGGCCTCTCCGGCGGCATCGACTCCGCGCTCGTCGCCGCGATCGCCTGCGACGCGATCGGCGCGCAGAACGTGTACGGCATCTCGATGCCCTCGAAGTACTCCTCGGAGCACTCGAAGGGCGACGCGGCCGACCTGGCCGAGCGGACCGGACTGAACTTCCGGACCGTGCCGATCGAGCCGATGTTCGACGCCTACATGGGCTCGCTGGGGCTGACCGGCCTGGCCGAGGAGAACCTCCAGTCCCGGCTGCGCGGCACCATGCTGATGGCCGTGTCGAACCAGGAGGGCCACATCGTGCTGGCTCCCGGCAACAAGTCGGAGCTGGCCGTCGGTTACTCCACCCTGTACGGCGACTCGGTGGGCGCGTACGGTCCGATCAAGGACGTCTACAAGACGGACGTCTTCCGGCTCGCGCAGTACCGCAACCGGGCCGCGGTCGAGCGCGGCGAAACCCCGCCGATCCCCGAGAACTCCATCGTGAAGCCGCCGAGCGCCGAGCTGCGCCCGGGGCAGGTGGACACGGACTCGCTGCCGGACTACCCGGTGCTGGACGCGATCCTGGCGATGTACGTGGACCGGGACCTGGGCATCGAGGCGATCGTCGCGGCCGGCTTCGACCGCGAGCTGGTCGCACGGACCCTGCGGATGGTGGACACCGCGGAGTACAAGCGCCGCCAGTACCCGCCGGGCACGAAGATCTCCGCGAAGGGCTTCGGCAAGGACCGCCGGCTGCCCATCACGAACGGCTGGCGGGAGCACGCGTAACCGCTGCGCTCGGCTTCGGAGCGGAAGGGGCCCCGCCGCACGGGGCGGTTTCTAGCAGCCCTTCTCGGCCACGAGCTGCCCCGGCTACACCTTCAGCCGGGCCGCGATCGGCAGGTGGTCGCTGCCGGTGCGCGGGAGGGTCCAGGAGGCCTCCGGCCTGATCCCGCGCACCATGATCTGGTCGATCCGGGCCATCGGGAACTGGGCCGGCCAGCTGAAGCCGAAGCCGTCGCCTGCGGCGCCCTGGGTGGAGCGCATCTGCGAGGTGACCTCGGACAGGGAACGGTCGTTCATGGTTCCGTTGAGGTCGCCGAGCAGGATGACCTTCTTCAGCGGTTCTGCGGCGAGCGCGGCGCCCAGTGCGCCCGCGCTGCTGTCGCGCTGGTTGGCGGTGAATCCGGCGTTGAGCTTGACCCGGACGGAGGGCAGGTGGGCGACGAAGACGGCGACCCGGCCCTGCCGGGTGTCCACGGTGGTGCGCATGGCGCGGGTCCAGCCCATCTTGATGTCGACGGGCTGGCTGGAGCTCAGCGGGTACTTGCTCCACACGCCGACCGTGCCCTCGACCGCGTGGTACTTGTACGTGCCCGCCAGCACCTGTTCATAGACGGGGACGACGCTGCCCTTGAGCTCGGTCAGGGCCAGGACGTCGGCCCCCGACTTCGCGACCGACGCGGCGGTGCCGCGGGGGTCCGGGTTGTCGGCGTCGACGTTGTGGGCGGTGACCACCAGGTTGCCGCCGGAGCCGGACTTGTCGGTGATCAGGCCGCCGAAGAGGTTCACCCAGACGACGGCCGTGAGCAGTATCGCGATCAGCGCGGTGGCGGACTTGCGGACCACGGCGGCGGCGAGCAGGAGCGGGACGGCCAGGCCCAACCAGGGCAGGAAGGTCTCGGTGAGGCTGCCGAGGTTGCCCACGTCGTTCGGCAGCTCCGCGTGGAAGATCATGATCAGTGAGATCAGCGCGGCCAGGGCGGCGGTCACGATCCCGCGCCGCCAGATGCCCCGGTCGCGGCGGAGTTCGGCCATCCGGCGCCGGAGGCGGGATCCGGAGGGCTCGGGCTCCGAGCCGCCGTTCCCCGTCTCCGTCATGTACGCCTGTGCCATGCCACTGCCCTCGCTGCCGTGCTTGCGCTCCGTCCCCGCACCTTGACCCTAGGCGATCGACGAAGCCTTCCGTGCCGCCTTTGCGGCCGTACGTCCGGGAGGACGAACGGCCGTGCGGCCGAGGTTCCGCTTGTCACGAAACGCGCACATTGGGTCTCGCGCGCGCCGAACGTGCCGAGAGGGGACCATGAGGGGGCCAAGAGGGGGGCATGAGGGGACCTCGTGTGGGCCAGGAGTGTGACGCACCGATCTTCGCGCCACTTTCCCCGGGCCCGGGCAGGTGCCACCATGGTGGGTGAGTCCGGGGACGCCGTAAGGGCGCCTCGAGATGACATCAAGGAGCAGTTGCAATGACGCATGCCGTTTCGCCTGCCCGCGAGGCCGCCTCCCCCACGCTGTACGGAGGCACGGGCACCCGGCGCATCACCGTCCGCGACCTCACCCTCGCCAAGGAGCGCGGCGAGAAGTGGCCCATGCTCACCGCCTACGACGCGATGACCGCGTCCGTCTTCGACGAGGCCGGCATCCCGGTCATCCTCGTCGGCGACTCGATGGGCAACTGTCACCTCGGCTACGAGAACACCGTCCCCGTGACGATGGACGAGATGACCCTGCTGTCGGCGGCCGTCGTACGGGGCACCAGCCGGGCCCTGGTCGTCGGCGACCTGCCGTTCGGCTCGTACCAGGAAGGCGCCGTTCAGGCGCTGCGCAGTGCGACCCGCCTGGTCAAGGAGGCCGGTGTGGGAGCCGTGAAGCTGGAGGGCGGCGAGCGCTCGCTGCACCAGACCGAGCTGATCGTGCAGTCCGGCATCCCCGTCATGTCCCACCTGGGCCTGACCCCGCAGTCCGTCAACGCCATGGGCTACCGGGTGCAGGGGCGCGGCGACGAGGCCGCGCACCAACTGCTGCGCGATGCCAAGGCGGCGCAGGACGCGGGCGCCTTCGCGGTGGTGCTGGAGCTGGTTCCGGCCGAGCTGGCCGCCGAGGTCACCCGGTCGCTGCACATCCCGACGGTCGGCATCGGCGCGGGCGCGGAGTGCGACGCGCAGGTGCTGGTGTGGACCGACATGATGGGCCTGACCGGCGGGAAGATGCCGAAGTTCGTCAAGCAGTACGCGAACCTCCGCGCGACCATGGGCGACGCGGCGAAGGCGTTCGCCGAGGACGTGGTCGGCGGAACGTTCCCGCAGGCCGAGCACGCCTTCCACTGATCGCTCGCCGACCGAACCGACGGCCCGCCGACCCCTGGTCGGCGGGCCGTCGCCGTTGCGGCGACCGCGTCCCGCCCGCCTGTCGGTGGGCTGTCGGTGGCCTGTCGGTGCTCCGTCGGTGGCGGGTGTTCCCATGTGGACATGACGCGAAACGACAAGAATCCCCTGAACGGCCCGCACGCCGTAGAGGTGCGGGGACTGGTCAAGCACTACGGCGAGACCAAGGCCCTGGACGGTGTCGACCTGGACGTGCGCGAGGGCACGGTACTCGGAGTCCTCGGCCCCAACGGCGCCGGCAAGACCACCCTCGTGCGCTGCCTGTCCACCCTGATCGTCCCCGACGCCGGAACCGCGACCGTGGCGGGCTACGACGTGGTGCGCCAGCCGCGGCAGCTGCGCCGCACCATAGGGCTGACCGGCCAGTACGCCTCGGTCGACGAGAAGCTCTCCGGCTGGGAGAACCTCTACATGATCGGCCGGCTGCTCGACCTGTCCCGCAAGGACGCCCGGTCTCGCGCCGACGAGCTGCTGGAGCGGTTCTCGCTCACCGAGGCCGCCAAGAAGGCCGCGATGCACTACTCCGGCGGCATGCGCCGCCGGCTCGACCTGGCCGCCTCCATGATCGGCCGCCCGGCCGTGCTCTACCTGGACGAGCCGACCACCGGCCTCGACCCGCGCACCCGCAACGAGGTGTGGGACGAGGTGCAGCGGATGGTCGCCGAGGGGGCCACCGTGCTGCTCACCACCCAGTACATGGAGGAGGCCGAGCAGCTCGCGAACGAGCTGACGGTCATCGACAAGGGCAAGGTCATCGCCCACGGCAAGGTCGATGAACTGAAGGCGCGGGTCGGTGGCCGGACCCTGAAGGTCCGGCCCGTCGCCGCGTCCGACCTGCCGGGCATGGCCCGCGCACTGGCGGAGGCAGGACTCGACGGCGTGGCCGGTTCGCAGGCCGTACCGGACGAGGGCGTGCTGCTGGTACCGATCCTGAGCGACGAGCAACTGACCGCGGTGGTCGGCCTGCTGGCCGCCCGTGGGTACGCGATCGCCGACCTCGGCACGTACCTGCCCAGCCTGGACGAGGTGTTCCTGGCCATCACCGGCCACCGGCCGACCTCGGCCGAGGGCTCCCCCTCCGCCGAGACCAAGAAGACCAAGAAGACCGAGGAGGTCGCGGCATGAGCACCGGAACCACGACGAAGCCCACCACCTCCGCCGCGGCCACCGTGGCCACCCCGGCAGCGGCCACCGCGCCGGCCGGCGAGGGTCGGATCGGCCTGCGGGCCAACCTGCGGCACATCGGCGCACTGGTGCGCCGCAACACCCTGCAGATCAAGCAGGACCCCGAGTCGATGTTCGACGTCCTGTTCATGCCGATCATCTTCACGCTGCTGTTCGTGTTCGTCTTCGGCGGGGCGATCTCCGGCAAGGGCAATCAGGAGGCCTACGTCAACTACGTCGTACCGGGCCTGATGGCCATGATGGGCATGAACATCGCCATGGGCGTCGGCACCGGAGTCAACGACGATTTCAAGAAGGGCGTGATGGACCGCTTCCGGTCCATGCCGATCGCCCGGTCGTCCGTCCTGCTCGCCAAGATCGTCGTCGAGCTCGGCCGGATGATGGTCGCCATCGCGATCCTGCTCGCAGTGGGCTTCACGCTCGGCCTGTCGATCAAGACCTCCGTGGTGGACCTGTTCCTCTCCGTCGGGCTGTCGGCCGTGTTCGGCGCCTCGCTGATGTGGATCTTCATCCTGCTCGGTCTCACTATGAAGACCCCTCAGGCCGTGCAGGGCATGGCGATGCTGGTCCTGATGCCGCTGCAGTTCGGCAGCTCGATCTTCGCCCCGCCGTCGACCATGCCCGGCTGGCTCCAGACCTTCACGGACTACAACCCGCTGTCCAACCTGGCCGACGCGGCCCGCGGCCTGATCAACGGCGGCGCGGTCGGCCACTCGGTGACGATCACCTTGCTCTGGTCGCTCGCCATCACGGCGGTCACCATGCCGCTCGCGGTCCGCAAGTTCCGCCAGAAGACCTGACCCGGGGTCGGTCGGTCCGCTCCCGGATCGCGTCCCGGACGGGCCCCGCACGGGGGGCCGGGTCAGATGAGGGCGGTGGCCTCCTCCAGGGTGAGGCCGCCGCCTTCGGCGTACCCGGCCTCGAACGCGGCGTCGCCGAGCGCCGCCCGCGTCAACTCCTCCGCCCGGGCGGCGTCCTCGCGTTCCGTGCTGACCGGGAAGTGCTGGGGCGGCAACAGGGCCCGGTACGCGCCGAGCAGCCGGGCGGCGTCGTACGCACCCTGTGGACCGCCGATGCTGACGTGAGAGAGGGCCGCCGTCATCAGGTACACGGCGGGCATCTGCGGGGCGACCATCCGGGCGAGCGGGTCCGTGGCCGTGCCCATGGCCTGCCGGAGCAGGCCGAGCGCCTCCGTGTACTTGCCCTCCCTGTTCTCCAGCCAGGCCATCGTGCCGAGCAGGAAGGAGTCAAAGATGGCGAACGCACCGAGGGCGAACTCCTCGCGCAGCAACTGGAGCTGGCTGCGGGCCTCGGCGATGCGGCCGGTACGGCCGTAGCAGCCGGCGAGGAAGATCCGGGCAGCCGGCATGGCCTCGTTGCCGAAGTTCTGGGAGGTTTCCAGGACTTCGGTGAGCAGGGCCTCCGCCTCGGCCCGCGCTCCGTTCTCGATGAGGGCTCCGGCCATCCGGACGCGCAGGACCGCGACCTGGGACGGCGCGCCGAGCCGCTCGGCGTGCTCGATCGCGGACCGGAAGTCCGCGGCGGCCAGCGCGTACTCGCCCCGCTTCTCGCGGGATTCGGCGCGCGCGGAAAGGGCTTCCGCGCACCCCCAGTCGTCGCCCAGCGAGGTGAAGAGGGCCAAGCTCTCCTCGGCGTCGCCCACCGCTCCGGCGGCCCAGTCGGCGCGGTTGGCCAGCACGTTGGCCCGTAGCTGGAGGGCCGAGGCCAGCTCCCAGCGGTAGTCCAGCTTCCGGGCGCCCTCGACCGTGGCGTCCACGGCCTCCCGGAGCAGGCCAGGATTCCCCGCGATCATGACGGCGTAGATCCACAGCCCGCCGGGGGTCCGGCAGGTCTGCGGCAGGCCGGGCCGGTAGGCGGCGACGACCCCCTGGAGCTGGGCCCGGACCTCCGGAGTGTTCCAGCTCTCGTTGCTCTGGTCACGTACGGAGAGCTGGAGCAGCCGGATGCCGCGGTGGGCCTCGGTGAGCAGTTCGCCGCCGTACGGCGGCGGCGTGTCCACGAGCCGCCCGTACACGGGCTCGGCAGGGACGACGGGCGCGCGGAAGGGGTCGGGGATGAGTGCGCCGGCGGCGTTCGACCAGTGCCGGCTCTCGGCGCGCAGGTCGTGCATCTGCCAGTACCAGGCGAGGGAATGGATCAGGCAGAGCACCTCGTCGATCTCCCGGCCGGCCACGGCGCGGCGCAGCCCGGTGCGCAGGTTCTCGTATTCGGTCGAGAAGCGTTCCACCGCCTCGCGCTGGCGGTGTCCGCGCAGCAACGGCTCGGTGGTGCGGGCGAGTTCCCGGTAGTGGACGAGGTGGCGGCGTTCGGTGGCCGCGCGGTCGCCGGGGACTTCGGAGAGCCGCTCGCCCGCGTACTCCGCCACGGTCTCCAGGAGCCGGTAGCGCATGCCGGAACCGTCGGGTCCGGGGGCGGAGATGACGAGGGACTTGTCGACGAGGGAACCGAGGAGATCGAGGGTGTCGGAGGCCCCGGGGGTGCCGGGGGTGCCGGGGTCGGCGCAGACCGCTTCCGCGGCGGCCAGGTCGCAGCCGCCGGCGAAGACGGAGAGGCGACGCAGGACCGCTCGCTCGGGTGCGTCGAGCAGGTCCCAGGACCAGTCGACGACGGCGCGCAGGGTCTGTTGGCGGGGCAGCACGGTACGCGCGCCACCGGTCAGCAGCCGGAACCGGTCGTCGAGCCGGTCGGCGATCTGGCGCGGGGTGAGCAGCCGCAACCGGGCCGCGGCCAGCTCGATGGCCAACGGCAGCCCGTCGAGGCGGCGGCAGATCTCGGCGGCGGCCTCGGGGTCGTCGTCGGTGCGGAACCCGGGCCGCGCGGCGGCGCCACGGTCACCGAGCAGGCGGAGCGCGACGGCGTCGGGCAGTGGCTCCACCGGGCGCAGCAACTCGCCCGGCACGCCCAGGGGTTCGCGGCTGGTGGCCAGGACCCGGACGCCGGGACAGCGCGTGAGGAGCCGCTCGGCGAGTACGGCGGCGGCTTCGACGACGTGCTCGCAGTTGTCGAGGATGATCAGGAGCTGCCGCCGGGCGCAGTGCTCGGCCAGCCGTTCGAGCGGGTCGTCGCCGGCCCGGTCGGTCAGCGCCCGCAGCTCCTCGGCGGAGGCGCCGCGCAGCTTGGTCTCCCGTGCGCCGAGCGCGGAGAGCACGGCCTCGGCGACGTCGTCGGGATCGTCCACGGGAGCCAGCTCCACGAACCACACTCCGTCGGACCAGCCCGCTGCGGCGTGTGCCCCGGCGTGTGCCCCGGCGTGCGCGGCGGCATGTGATTCGGCGGCCTCCTGGGACAGCCGCGTCTTACCGGCACCGCCGGGGCCGAGCAGGGTGACCAGCCGGGCCCGCGCCAGGTCCTCACCGATGGCCCGGATGTCGCCCTCCCGGCCGACGAAGGTGGTCAGCCGCGCCCGCAGGTTCCCCTGGCTGCGGGGTGCGGGGTCGGCGGGGTCGGCGGGGTGGCCCTGCGGGGTCGCCCCGGCCGCGCCGTCGCCCTGCCGGTCCGGGCCCGGATGTGCCGGCGCCGCCCCGGCCCGGGCGGCGCCGGGCTGGGGGGCGGGCCGGGCGGCGGGACTTCCGGAGGGCGGGGACGGGATCGGGGTCGGGGGCTGGTCCAGGAGTTCCGCGTGCAGGGCGCGCAGGGCGGGGCCCGGGTCCGTGCCCAGGCGGGCGGCGAGGTCCCGTCGGACCGACTCGTAGGCGGCCAGCGCCTCTGCCGGCCGGCCCGCGTCCCGCAGCGCCCGCAGGCGCAGGACCTGGAGCGGCTCGTCCAGGGGCTGTTCCCCGCACAGGGCGGTCAGCTCCGGCAGGGCCCGCTCCGCCTGGCCCAGGGCGAGGGCCGCGCCGAGCCGCCCTCGGCGCGCGTCCAGACGTACGGCCTCCCAGCGCGCGGATTCGGCCGCCGGGACGGGCAGGTCCGCCAGCGCCGGGCCGCGCCACAGCGCCAGGGCCTCGTCGTACAGGGCGGCCGCCTCTGCCGGGTCCGGCGCCGCGGCACCGTCCCGCGCAAGGCGCTCGAAGCGGTACAGGTCGATGTCCTCGCGGTCGGCGACCAGCAGGTACCCGCCCTGAGTCGAGCGCACCGCCGCATGCCCGAGCGCCCGCCGCAGCCGGGCCACCAGCGCCTGGAGCGCGGCCGGCGCGTCCGCCGGCCGGTCGCCGTCCCACACCTCGGCCACGAGCAGGTCGGGCGGCACCGCCCGCCCGGGGCGCAGCGCGAGCGCGGTCAGCAGCGCCCGTAGGCGCGCACCGCCGACGGCGACGGGAGTCCCGTCGTCGTGGATGGCCTGGGCAGTGCCGAGAATCGCATAGCGCACCGGCCCATTGTCCCTGGCCAGCATCCACCCCCCTACTCCATTTGGGGCCGTGCCCGGGTAGGTTTCGCCGCATGGGTCATCAGGACGTCCGCAGCGAGCGGCAGATCAGTTCCGTGTTCCTCGGCATCGCCGCCATCATGGCGGTCACGGGGTGGGCGGTGTGGACGGACTACTCGACGAGCGCCGGGCTGGCCGTGTTCCTGTTCGTGACGTCGGCATGGATCGTCTCGCTCTGCCTGCACGAGTACGCGCACGCCCGCACGGCCCTGCACAGCGGCGACCTCACGGTCGGGGCCAAGGGCTACCTGACGCTGAACCCGCTCAAGTACACCCATGCGCTGCTCAGCATCATCCTGCCGGTGATTTTCGTGATCATGGGCGGACTGGGCCTCCCCGGCGGCGCCGTCTACATCGAGCGCGACCGCATCCAGGGCCGCTGGAAGCACAGCCTCATCTCGGCGGCGGGCCCGCTGACCAACGTGGCCTTCGCGGTCGTCTGCACGGCGCCGTTCTGGCTGAACGCCCTCGACGGCGTGCCGATGGCGTTCCGCTTCGCGCTCGCCTTCCTCGCGCTGCTCCAGGTCTCGGCAGCGATCTTGAACTTCCTGCCGGTGCCGGGCCTGGACGGCTACGGGATCATCGAACCCTGGCTCCCGTACCGGATCCGCCGCGAGGTGGCGCCGCTGGCGCCGTTCGGACTGATCGCCGTGTTCGCACTGCTGTGGGTCCCGGAGGTGAACCAGTCCTTCTTCGACGTGGTGCGCGGTCTGCTGTCCGCCTTGGGCGTGTCCGACCTGGAGACCTACTGCGGCCGCGACCTCTACCGCTTCTGGCAGGACACGAACGGCTACTGCACGGCCCCCCGGCCTTAAGCCGTCCGCGCTGGCTAGCCCGCCGAGCGCGTCGCCTTCTGCATCTTCGCCTTGCGCAGGTAGAACCAGGCCATGTTGGACGTCAGGCCGGCCAGCAGCACCCACACGATGCCCAGGAAGCTGCCCTCCACGAAGGCGACCACGGCCGCCGCCACGGACAGGACGCAGACGACGATGGCGAACACGGCAAGGCGGGGCATGGGGAACAGCTCCTCGGCAACACGGAACGGGGTCGAGCCCCTCCAGTGTCCCCCATGCCCCGCAGTGCCGCCGTAAAGCCGCCCCGCACCCTGCCTCCACCCTTTTCCCTCTTCGCCTGAAGTTGCGCGCAGCGCGCCACTACGGTTCACCGGGGACGCGCCGCGCCTTGCGCGCGACGGGAACGACGCGAACGACAGCCCGGCCTGCTCGGTCCGACACGGACGAAGCCGGGCGACTGGGGGGATGGGCATGCAGGAGATCTCAAAGGGCGCGAACGTCAGCCTGACCGCCCTCGGCGAGGACGCCGGGGCGGTCGTCGTGAGCCTGAGCTGGAGCAGCGCCTCGGGGGCCGGCGACGCCGACGTCTCGGTCCTCCTCGTGGACGAGAACGGGAAGGTCCGCAGCGAGAACGACTTCTACTTCTACAACAACCCGGCCGCCGCCGACGGAAGCGTGCAACTGCTCGGCAAGACGCCGACCGAAAGCGGCGACGAGGACCGCATCAGCGTGGACCTCACCGCCGTCCCGGAAGGGGTAGCCCGCATCGTGGTGGCCGCCAGCCAGTACGGCGGCGCCCGCTTCGGCGACCTGGAAGACCTGCGGATGACCGTCTCGGACGGGTCCGGCGAACCCCTGGTCGGGTTCTCCATCCACGACGCGGACGTGGAGACGGCGTTCATCTTCGGCGAGCTGTACCGGCGCGGTGAGGAGTGGAAGTTCCGTGCGGTCGGGCAGGGCTACGAGACCGGCCTCGCTGGCCTGGCCACCGACTTCGGCATCGCCGTGGTGGAGGAGACCGAGGAGGCGGGCGGAACCGCCGGCACGGACGGCACGGACGCGCCGGCCACGACGGACGGGACGGACGGGACGCAGGCGGGCCGCGCCGTCGAGGAGGCGGCCGGCGGCGTTCCGGCGCCGGAGGCCGGGCAGGACGCGCCCGCCCCCGCGGAGCCCCCCGCCCCGCACGTCGGGGACCCCGCCGCCGTGCCCGCCCAGACCCGCGGCCGGAGTCCGCGCACGACCAGGAAGAAGGTCACGCTGCCCAAGGTGGCCAAGAAGTCACTCGCCGAGAACGACTCCTGGCGCCAGGCCCGGTTGTTCCCCGTACCGACGCTGAAGAGCGACAAGGAGCGGGAGGTGCGCGCCACCTCCGTACTGCTGTCCGTCATGGCGCAGGTGCCGGAGTTCGGCCGCCGCCTGACGGCGGCCTTCGGCGCCCCCGCCGGACGGATGCAGACCTTCACCGAGGTGTCCCTGCCGCACGGAGACACCCCGCGGCGTCCGGACGGTGTGATCCGGGTCGAGCGCGCCGGGAAGCTCTGGACGGCGCTGGTCGAGACGAAGACGAACGGCAACCCGCTCAGGGCCGAGCAGGTGCAGCAGTACATGGACATCGCCGCGCGCCGCGGCTACGAGGCCGTGATCACGCTCTCCAATGACGTCGCCCTCGAAGGCACCGCCATGGTGGACATCAAGATCGACGGGCGTCGCAAGCACAAGGTCGGCCTCTGGCACCTGTCCTGGGCCGACGTGGCCCATCAGGCCCAGATGCTGATCCGCCACGAGGGCGTGGGCAACGCCGCGCACGCCTGGCTGCTCCAGGAGCTCCTGGAGTACCTCCAGCACGAGCAGTCGGGCTGCCACGGGTTCCAGAACATGGGGCCCGCCTGGGTGCCCGTACGCAAGGGGATCGAGGACGAGACCCTCGCCCCCGGCGACGCACGCGCCGTCGACGTCGTCGAGAGTTGGGAGCGCCTGGTCCGCCAGGTCTGCCTGCGCCTGGGCGGGGAGCTCGGGCAGAAGGCGCTCCCCGTGCAGCGCGTCCGGCGCGGCAGCGATCCGCAGGAGCGTCGCACCGCAGCGGCCGAGAAGCTGTGTCTGGAGGGACGGCTCGGCGCGGAACTGCGCATCGACGGGACGAGTAGCGTCATCGCCGTGACCGCCGATCTGCGGACGGGGAAGGTGCGCACGTCGGTCGACGTACCGGCGCCGGAGGGCTCGTACCCGCTGGCCACGGCGAAGCGGCTGGTACGGCTACTGGCCGAGGCGCCCGCCGACCTGCACGTGGAGAGCCTCGTCGAGGGCGAGAACGGCCCGCGCGGCACCTTGGAGCGGCTGCGCCCCGAGCCGGGCGACCTGCTGCCCAGGGGCGGCGCGCCGCTCACCGGGTTCCGTCTGTCGCTGATCAAGGGCATGGGCAACACCCGTGGCAACACGGAGTCCGGTTTCATCCGCAGCGTCGACGAGGCCGTGGACCGCTTCTACCACGGGGTGGTGGCCCACCTCGGCTCCGTCGAGGCGCGCACCGGCCGTCGGAGCTGACGGGGCCGCTGCGCCCGGCGGCCGTCGGGCGCAGCGGTGGCGGGATCGGCGGGATCAGACGTCCGTGAGGCGCAGGCCCGCGTGGACCTTGTAACGGCGGTTCGTGGAAATGAGGTTGGCCACCAGGGCTTCGACCTGGTGGGCGTTGCGCAGCCGGCCTGCGAAGACGCCGCGCATGCCCGGGATACGGGCGGCCAGTGCCTGGACGATGTCGGTGTCGGCGCGGGATTCGCCCAGGACCATCACGTCCGTGTCGATCTCCTCGATGGACTCGTCCTGGAGCAGGACGGCCGAGAGGTGGTGGAAGGCCGCCGTCACCCGGGAGTCCGGGAGCAGGGCCGCGGCCTGTTGGGCCGCGCTGCCCTCTTCGACCTGGAGGGCGTACGCACCCTGCTTGTCGAAGCCCAGCGGGTTGACGCAGTCCACGACGAGCTTGCCCACGAGGTCCTCGCGCAGGGCTTCGAGGGTCTTGGCGTGGCCCTCCCACGGCACCGCGACGATCACGATGTCGCTGCGGCGCGCGCACTCGGCATTGTCCGCGCCCTCCACGCCGAGGCCCAGTTCGTCGGCGGCGCTCTGCGCGCGGTCGGCGGCGCGGGAGCCGATGATCACCTTCTGGCCGGCCCGCGCGAGCCGGTAGGCCAGGCCCCGGCCCTGGTCACCGGTACCGCCGAGGACGCCTACGACGAGGCCGGAAACGTCCGGCAGGTCCCGCGGGTCCTTGGCGGGGGGCTTCTGAGTGCTGTCTGTGGAGGTCATGGGGGCGAGGGTAGTGCCGGGATCCGTGGAGTCGAACGGGCACGGGCGCATCGCGGGCCGGTGGAGAAGAGCGAGGACGGCCGGAGAAGGGCGAGGGAGGGGGCAAGACGGGTGAAGCGGCGGGAACCGCGCCCGTAGCGTCCCTGCCCTGCGGCAGGATGCCGGCATGGACGCCGTGAGGGTCGCGCTGCTGCGCGAGGTGCTCGCCGGTACGCAGTGGCCGGGCGCCGCGCGCCGCTTCGCCGGGTCGCTGCGGCGCTCCGTCGTACCGGCCGGCGGGAATCTGCTGCTGGTGGGGACGGAGCAGTACGAGCCCTGGCACCTGGCCGCCCATCTGGTGGACGAGGCCGCCTGGTCCGGGCTGCCGGAGTTGGCGCCCACGCTCGTGCGTCACCGCGTCCTGCCCGGGGAACCGCCGCACCTCTCGGTGGGGCTGGGCCGGTTGGAGGCCGCCCGGCGCGGGCACACCGTGCTGGTGGTGGCCCCGGAGCAGCCCGGCGCGGGGCTGCTGGAGCGGGTCCATGACGCCCGCCGTGCGGGCGCGACCGTGCTCTCCCTGGACGGCGGGGACCCGGAACTCGGCGCGCTGGCGCACGACGCCCTGTCCGTGCGCGAGGGGACCGGCGAGCTGGACCTGGACACCGTTCAGCACCTGGTCAGCGCGGCGGCCGGGGAGAACGGCGTGCCGGTGCAGCGCGGGCCACAGCGGCTGCGGGACCGGCTGGCACGGCTGGCCGACCAACTGACCCGGCCGCCGCCCAGCCGTTGGTAGGCCCTGCTAGGGCGTGGCCGTGCCCTCGTCCTCTTCGCGGGACTTGTCGTTCCACTTGGGGTCGTTCTGCCATTCGAGGTTGCGCTCCTGCGCGGTCTCCATGGCGTGGGCGGCCTCCTCGGGCGTGGAGTACGGTCCGAAACGATCCTTCGCCGGGCACTCCGGGCCTTCCTCGACCTTCTGGTGCACCAGGCAGTAGTACCATTCGCCGGGTTTGCCCACCTGGCGCTTCTTGAACAGGGCCATCGTCCTCGGGCTCCTCTCGATACCGCTCTCTGCCGCCATGCTGCCCCATCCCCGCTGGATACACTCGCTTGCATGTCTGGCCAGTCGCTGCTCGTACCAGGCGAGCTCTCTCCCGTCCGTTCCGTTCCCGGAAACATCCGCCGGCCCGAGTACGTGGGCAAGCCCGCGCCCACGCCGTACACCGGACCGGAGGTGCAGTCGGCCGAGACCATCGAGGCCATGCGCATCGCCGGCCGGATCGCCGCCCAGGCGATGGAAGCGGCCGCCAAGCTGATCGCCCCGGGGGTGACCACCGACGAACTGGACCGAGTCGCGCACGAATACATGTGCGATCACGGCGCCTACCCGTCGACGCTGGGTTACCGGGGCTTCCCGAAGTCCCTGTGCTCCTCGGTGAACGAGGTCATCTGCCACGGCATCCCGGACTCCACCGTCCTGCGTGACGGCGACATCGTGAACCTCGACGTCACCGCGTACATCGGCGGCGTGCACGGCGACAACAACGCCACGTACCTGTGCGGGGACGTGGACGAGGAGTCGCGGCTGCTGGTGGAGCGCACCCGCGAGGCCCTGAACCGGGCCGTCAAGGCCGTCAAGCCGGGCCGCCAGATCAACGTCATCGGCCGGGTCATCGAGTCGTACGCCAAGCGCTTCGGGTACGGCGTGGTCCGGGACTTCACCGGGCACGGCATCAACTCGTCCTTCCACTCCGGCCTGATCATCCCGCACTACGACAGCCCGCACGCGACGACGGTGATCGAGCCCGGGATGACCTTCACGATCGAGCCGATGCTGACCCTGGGCACGCACGAGTACGACATGTGGGCGGACGGCTGGACCGTCGTCACGAAGGACCGCAAGCGGACCGCGCAGTTCGAGCACACACTGGTCGTGACGGACACGGGAGCCGAGATCCTCACCCTGCCGTAGCAGCTCGGAGGACTTCCCCCGGGAGTGTTTTACCGACAATGCGTCGGGAAGACATTGACTTAGGTAAGCCTAAGTACGAGGATCGGGCGTGGCGGCCGTGCCGTCGCGCCCGCCTTCTCGTCCCGTCTCCGGAGGATTGTCTTGGACGCCTTCTCCACGGCCATCCGTCTCGCATCGCACGAGCAGCACACCGAGGCCGAAACCTCGACGTTCATGAGCGATCTGCTCCAAGGCCGGCTCGGGGTGGACGCGTACACCCGCTACACCGAGCAGCTGTGGTTCGTGTACCGGGCCCTGGAGGACGCGGCCCGGTCCCTTCAGGACGACCCGGTGGCGGGCCCGTTCATACGGCCCGAGCTGATGCGCGTCGCCGAGCTCGAACGCGACCTGGCGCACCTGCGCGGCCCCTCCTGGCGCGAGACCCTGGTGGCACTGCCCGCGACCGAGGCCTACGCGGGGCGCGTGGCGCAGTGCGCGGCGACCTGGCCCGGCGGGTACGTCGCCCACCACTACACCCGCTACCTGGGCGACCTCTCCGGGGGCCAGATCATCCGCGACAAGGCGGAGCGGACGTGGGGCTTCGCGCGCAAGGGCGACGGCGTGCGGTTCTACGTGTTCGCGGACATCTCCAACCCCGCCGCTTTCAAACGGAGGTACCGCGAACTGCTGGACGCGATCTGCGCGGACGACCTGGAGAAGCAGCGCATCATCGACGAGTGCAAGCGCGCCTTCGACCACAACGGCGCCGTCTTCCGCGAGCTCGGCGAGGCGTTCCCCCTGAGCGCCTGAGCGCCTGAGCCTGAGCGCCTACTCGGTTCGCGCCCGGGGCAGGGTGGCGAAGCGGACCCGGCCGCCGATCTCCACGGTGCCGTCCGGGCCGGGGGCGGTGAGGATCTGGGAACCCGCTCCCTGGGTGATGTTCAGGGCACGGTTCAGCTCGGCGGTCAGCAGTATCGCGGCCGAGCCGGTGGCCTCGTCCTCGGCGATGATCCCGTCGGGGCGGCGGGGGAAGCCACGGGCGCGGATGCGACCCGCTGCCTCGTCCTCCCAGGCCCAGGCGTACAGCCAGCCCTCGCCCGGCGGCGGGGCCGGTAGCGCCTCGACCTCGGCGGGGCTCGCGTACTGCTCGGTGCGCTTGCCCTCGACCCACTCGGGGAGGGCCGTGATCCAGGTGAACTCCCCGTCGTCACGGGCCCATACGGAACCGGCCGGCGGCTGGAGCTCCTCGATGTCCAGCAGCCAGGCAACCCCGACCAGCGGATGGCCCGCGAAGGACATCCGCGTACCGGGCGTGCGGATGTCGACGACCCCGCGCTCAGGGTCGTCGACGAACACCGTCTCGCTGTAACCGAGTTCGGCCGCGAGCGCCTGCCGCGACGCGTCGTCCGGACAGGTCCGGCCGTCGCGTACGACGCCGAGCAGGTTGCCGTACCGCCCGTCGCCCGCGCAGAACACCTTGAGTACATCGAGATCGTTCACGCGAAAATTGAAGCACGGTTCAGACCGAGGGAGTCGTACGGATCGACGGGCGACCGATGACCGCGCGGCCGGCCCGGATCCGGCCCCGCGCCGCGCCGCGCTTCCCCGGGCCGCCGGGCTCGGCCAGGTCCACCGGCCTCCGTGGAAGTGCTGACGCATCTGCGTACCGGGGCTCCGGTCGCGCCCCCCTCATGGGAAGCGGCGATTCCGCCCTGCGGAAGAGAAAGTTCAACTTGACCCTCCCTTGACCTTCCCTTGGCGTGACCGTGAAGGTGCCGTGACGGGGCCGTGTCCGGCAGCGTGCGGTGTGTGCCGAATCACTGGACGCGCGAGCGTTGGTCAGGTAAGCCTCGGTTAAGTTAGGTCCGCCTCACCGGCTGCCCTCCTGATCGGGGCAGCTGCTTGTCGAAACGCCAGATGCCAGGAGCTCGTATGCGCCCCGCCCGCCTCACCGTCATCACCGCGGCCGCCGCCGTGGCTGCGCTCACCGCCGTCACCGGCTGCGCCGAGAAGAGCGACGCGGGCAACGGGGCGATCAAGGTGGCCGCCACGGACACCGCCTGCGAGGTCTCCAAGACCGATTTCCCGGCGGGCAAGGTGACCATCGAGGTCGAGAACAAGGGCTCCAAGGTCACCGAGGTCTACGTCCTCTTCCCGGACGGCCGCATCGTCGCCGAGCGCGAGAACATCGGCGCCGGCACCAAGGCCTCCATCACCGCGGAGATGAAGGCCGGATCGTACGAGATCGCCTGCAAGCCCGGCATGAAGGGCGACGGCATACGTCAGAAGGTCACGGCCACGGGCAACGGCGGCAGCGAGAAGCGCAGCCCCGAGCTGGACGCCGCGGTCGCCGAGTACCGCAAGTACGTGCAGGCGCAGGCCGACGAGACCCTGCCCACGACCAAGGCCTTCGTGGACGCGGTCAAGGCCGGCGACATCGAGGCCGCCAAGAAGGCGTACGCCACCTCGCGCATCGGCTGGGAGCGCACCGAGCCGGTCGCCGAGTCCTTCGGCGACATCGACCCGAAGATCGACGTCCGCGAGGACGGCCTGGAGGCCGGCCAGGACCCGGCCAAGGACTGGACCGGCTGGCACCGCCTGGAGAAGGCCCTCTGGGCCGACAACAAGATCGGCGACGAGGAGAAGAAGCTCGCCGACCAGCTGATGACCGACATCACCGACTGGCAGAAGAAGATCGGCACGGCGGAGATCAGCCCCACCTCGATGGCCAACGGCGCCAAGGAGCTGCTGGACGAGGTCGCCAGCGGCAAGGTCACCGGCGAGGAAGAGCGCTACAGCCACACCGACCTGGTCGACTTCAAGGCCAACGTCGAGGGCGCGCAGAAGGCGTACGAGCTGCTCAAGCCGGTCGCCGCGAAGAACGACCCGGCCCTGGCCGCCGAGCTGGACAAGCAGTTCGCGGCGATGAACACGCTGCTCGACAAGTACCGCGCCGACAAGAACACCTACGAGTTCGTGTCGTACGAGACGGTCGGCAAGGACCAGCGCAAGGAGCTCTCGGACGCGGTCAGCGCCCTCGGGGAGCCGCTGTCCAAGCTTGCCGCCGCCACCGTCAAGTAACGCGTATCAGGGGTAATCGAGATGTCTGAAGTCACCAGCGCCACCGGCGAGCCCGCCGAGCCCACCGGGCCCTCCGAGTCCACCGGCTCCGCCGCTGTCGGCGACACCGCGGGCGGCCCGTCGCGCCGCTCCGTGCTCGGCTGGGGTGGTGCCGGGCTCGCGCTCGGCGCCGCTGCGGCGGGCGGCACGGTCGCCGCGCTCACCCACGTCACGGACCCCGTTCCGGCCGCGCTCAGCGGCTCCGCGGTGCCCTTCCACGGCAAGCACCAGGCCGGCATCGCCTCCGCCGTCCAGGACCGGCTGCACTTCGCCGCGTTCGACGTGAAGACGAAGGACCGGGCGGAGCTCGTCCAGCTCCTCAAGGACTGGACGCGGGCCGCCGAGCGCATGACGGCCGGGCTCCCGGTCGGCGAGGGCGCGGTCGGCGGTCTCCCCGAAGCCCCGCCGGACGACACCGGCGAAGCGCTCGGCCTCAAGCCGTCCCGCCTGACGCTGACCATCGGCTTCGGCGCTTCCCTGTTCGCCAAGGACCGCTTCGGCCTGGAGGGCAAGCGCCCCGAGGCGCTGGTCGACCTGGAGCTGTTCCCCGGCGACAACCTGGACCCGGCCAAGAGCGGCGGCGACATCTGCGTGCAGGCCTGCGCGGACGACCCGCAGGTCGCGGTGCACGCGATCCGCCAGCTCGCCCGGATCGGCTTCGGCAAGACGGCGGTGCGCTGGTCGCAGCTCGGCTTCGGCAAGACCTCGTCCACGACCCCGGACGAGCAGACCCCGCGCAACATGATGGGCTTCAAGGACGGCACCCGGAACGTCTCCGGCACCGACACCGCAGCCCTCGACAAGCACGTGTGGGTCTCCGACGAGGCCAAGGACGGCTCGGCGTGGATGGCCGACGGCTCGTACCTGGTCGCCCGCCGGATCCGCATGCACATCGAGACCTGGGACCGCACTCCGCTCCAGGAGCAGGAGGACATCTTCGGTAGGGACAAGGCCGAGGGCGCGCCGGTCGGCAAGTCCAAGGAGCGCGACGAACCGTTCCTGAAGGCGATGAAGCCCGAGGCGCACGTCCGTCTCGCGCACCCGGACTCCAACAGCGGTGCGACGATCCTGCGCCGCGGTTACTCCTTCACCGACGGCACGGACGGACTGGGCCGGCTCGACGCGGGCCTGTTCTTCCTCGCCTACCAGCGGGACGTCCGCAAGGGCTTCATTCCGATCCAGCGCAACCTGTCCAAGAACGACGGCCTCAACGAGTACATCCAGCACGTGGGTTCGGCCGTCTTCGCCGTCCCGCCGGGCGTCCGCGACAAGGACGACTGGTGGGGCCGGGCGCTGTTCGCGTAGTTCCGCGGGACGAGAAGAGGGACTGACGTGTTCAGCAATTATCTGATCGGTCTGCGCGAGGGGCTGGAGGCCAGTCTGGTCGTCTGCATCCTCGTCGCGTACCTGGTGAAGACGAAGAACAAGGACAGGCTGGGGCCGCTGTGGCTCGGCGTGGGCCTCGCGGTCGCGGTCAGCCTGGCCTTCGGGGCGGCGCTCGAATTCGGCACCTCGGAGCTGACGTTCCAGGCGCAGGAGGCGATCGGCGGCAGCCTGTCGATCATCTCGGTGGGCCTGGTGACCTGGATGGTCTTCTGGATGAAGCGCACCGCGCGGCACCTGAAGTCCGAGCTGCACGGCAAGCTCGACGCGGCGCTCGCGATGGGCACGGGTGCTCTGGTGACGACGGCGTTCCTGGCCGTCGGCCGGGAGGGCCTGGAGACCTCGCTGTTCGTGTGGCGGTCGGTCCACGCGGCCGGTAACGGCGCGGGCCCGCTGGTGGGGGTCCTGCTGGGCATCGGTTCGTCGATCGTGCTGGGCTGGCTCTTCTACCGCGGCGCGCTCCAGATCAACCTGTCCAAGTTCTTCACCTGGACCGGCGGGATGCTGGTCGTGGTCGCCGCGGGCGTGCTCGCGTACGGGGTCCACGACCTCCAGGAGGCCGAGTTCCTGCCCGGCCTCGCGAACAGGGCGTTCGACGTCAGCGCGGCGATCCCGCCGGACAGCTGGTACGGGACCCTGCTGAAGGGCACGTTCAACTTCCAGCCGGACCCGACCTGGCTCCAGGTCGCGGTGTGGCTGCTGTACCTGGTCCCGACGCTGCTCCTCTTCCTCGGCGTGCACAGGTTCGGGCGTACGGCGAACCCCTCGGCTCCGGCGGCCCCGGCGGCGAGCGTCTCCGCGGAGGCCAAGAGCGGCTCCTGAGCCGCAGCGGACCTACGCGAAGGGGGCCCGGATCATCCCGATCCGGGCCCCCTTCGCACGTCCGGGCCGCGCCGGCGTCACCAGAGGCGGTCGATGAGGCCCGGGTACAGGGCGATCCGTGCTCCCGTGAACGCCGCGGCGTCCACGTCCGCACCCGGGAAGTCCGCCAGGACCTCCTTGTCGAACCCGGGCGCGTCCGTGGCCAGCGGCTCCTCGGGCGTCCCACCGACCAGTACGGCGCCCGGCAGCCGGGTGAAGCCGGCCGCCTCGTAGAACGGGACGAGCGGCCGGTCGCAGCTGAACAGGACGAGGTCCACGGCCGGGTCGGCGGCCAGCGCCGCACGGGCCGCCGCCACCAGACGGCCGCCGTGGCCCCGGCCCCGCTCCGCGTCCCGGGTCACCACCGCGCTGAGCCCGGCCGCGCGGTACGTGCGCCCCGCGTGCCGGACCGGTTTGTGCAGCACCGCCAGTGAGGCGACCACCGTCCCCGCCCCGTCCAGCAGCAGCATCACCCTGGGAGCGAGTGCGGGGTCGTGTCCGGCGCGGGCGCCGGGCCAGGCAGCTGCCTCCAGGGCCGCGACCTGCGCGGCGAGCTCGGCCGGGAGTTCGGCCTCTTCACAGGTCAGTACCGTCGTCATCTGCGGGCCTCCTGAGCGTTCTGCGGGCCGATGCGTCTCACCGCGCGGGCCCGGGCCGGGCCCGCCGCGGGCAGGCCGCGGGTCATCCGATCCGCACCGCGCGGCCACCCACGCGCACCCGCGGATCGCCGGCCCGCAGCTCCACAGTCAGGACGCCGGGGCGGCCCATGTCCTCGCCCTGGCGGAGGGTGAGCACCGATTCCTGCGGGGCCAGGCCCAGTTCCCGGGCGTACGCGCCGAAGGCGGCTGCCGCGGCTCCGGTGGCGGCGTCCTCCACGACGCCGCCGACCGGGAACGGGTTGCGGACGTCGAACAGTCCGGCGCCCGCCCGGTGCACCAGCTGGACGGTGGTCAGGTCCAGGCGCCGCATCAGCGCCTCCAGCCGGTCGAAGTCGTACTCCAGGGCCGCGAGCCGGGCGCGGGTGCCGGCGCCGAGCACCAGGTGCCGGGCTCCGGCGTAGGCGATCTTGGGCGGGAGGTCCGGGTCCAGGTCGGCCGCCGGCCAGTCCAGGGCCGCCAGTGCCTCGGCCAGATCGGCCGGGGCGACGTCCTCGACGTGCGGCTCGACGCTGGTCAGCACGGCGCGCAGGCCCGTTCCCTCCGCGGTCACCGAGACCGGGACCGTGCCCGCCGGGGTCGCGAAGACGAGTGGGCCCGCACCGATCCGCTCCGCCAGGGCCACCGAGGCGGCCACGGTGGCGTGCCCGCAGAAGGACACCTCCGCCTTCGGGCTGAAGAACCGGAGGGTGAAGGCCCGGCCGGGCTCCCCGGCCAGGCCCTCGGGCGGGGAGGTCAGGAAGGCCGTCTCGCTGTATCCCAGCTCGGCCGCGATCTCCAGCATCCGGGCGTCGTCCAGACCGCTCGCGTCGAGCACGACCCCGGCGGGGTTGCCGCCAGCGGGGTCGGCGGAGAACGCCGTGTAACGCAGCACTTCAGTCGTCATGATCGCCTCAACTCTGGCCCGCAGCAGGGCATTCCCGGGCCTCCACCAGACTGTCGGGAGGGGATCAGCCGCGTCCGATGTAGGGCATGGCCGTCGCCATCACCGTGGCGAACTGCACGTTCGCCTCCAACGGCAGCTCCGCCATGTGCAGGACCGTGCGCGCCACGTCCGCCGCGTCCATCACCGGCTCCACCGCGAGCTGCCCGTTGGCCTGGAGGGTTCCGGTCTGCATCCGTTCGGTCATCTCGGTGGCCGCGTTGCCGATGTCGATCTGCCCGCAGGCGATCCGGTACGGCCGCCCGTCCAGGGAGAGCGACTTCGTCAGGCCCGTCATCGCGTGCTTGGTCGCGGTGTAGGCGATCGAGTGCGGCCTCGGCACGTGTGCGGAGATCGAGCCGTTGTTGATGATCCGGCCGCCCTGCGGGTCCTGTGCCTTCATCTGCCGGAAGGCCGCCTGCGCACACAGGAAGGCCCCGGTCAGATTGACGTCCACCACCGCGCGCCAGGCCTCGTGGGTGAGGTCTTCCAGCGGGACCCCGCTCGGGCCGAAGGTTCCCGCGTTGTTGAAGAGGAGGTCTAGGCGCCCGTGGTGCTCGTGCACCGTGGCGAAGAGGGCGGCGACGTCGTCCGGATCGCTCACGTCCGCCCGGACGCACAGCACGTCCGCGTCGGCGCCGGCTGCCCGCGCGGTCCCTTCCAGTGGTTCGGGGCGACGGCCGGCCACGGCCACCGACCAGCCGGCGGCGGCCAGGGTCAGGGCGACGGAGCGACCGATGCCGGAGCCCGCCCCGGTGACAACGGCGATCTTCTTCCCACGTGCGTTCATGGGGCCGCAGGGTACGTCACATGTCGCATCTGTCCACGGACGTTCCGACAGCTGAGAGCATGGGTCGGTCGGGGGTGTGAAAAGACGATGCAAAGACTGGAGTTCCGCATGTCGGAGAGAGGCCCCGCGACGGCCCCCTCGCACGAGCCGTCACCCGAGACGCCCTCCGTACCCCACACCGCTTCCGTCCCACTGAAGTCCGCCCGCCGCACCGGACTGCTCGTCACCTTCATACTCGGCGGGCTCAGCGCCCTCCCGCCCCTGTCCATGGACATGTACCTGCCGGCCCTGCCGGAGGTCACCGATGCCCTGAACAGCCCGGCCGCCACCATCCAACTCACCCTCACCGCCTGCCTCGCCGGCATGGCACTGGGCCAGCTCGTCATCGGCCCGATGAGCGACAAGTGGGGCCGCCGCCGGCCCCTGCTGATCGGCATGGTCGTCTACGTCCTCGCCACCGCGATCTGCGCCCTCGCACCGACCGCCGAACTACTGATCGGCTTCCGGCTGCTCCAGGGCCTGGCCGGGGCGGCTGCGATCGTCATCGCGCGGGCCGTCGTACGCGATCTGTACGACGGGGTCGAGATGGCCCGGTTCTTCTCCACACTCATGCTCATCTCCGGAGTGGCCCCGATCATCGCCCCGCTCATCGGCGGCCAGGTGCTCCGCTTCTCCGACTGGCGCGGGGTGTTCGTCGTCCTCACCGGCGTCGGCGCCGTGCTCACCCTCGTCGTCTGGCGCAGCCTCGGCGAGACCCTGCCGCCCGAGAAGCGGCAGACCGGCGGCGTGCGCACGGCGCTGCGGACCATGCGCGGACTGCTCGCCGACCGGGTCTTCGCCGGCTACACGCTGGCCGGCGGTTTCGCCTTCGCCACGCTCTTCTCGTACATCTCCGCATCACCCTTCGTCGTGCAGGAGATCTACGGGGCTTCGCCGCAGACCTTCAGCCTGCTGTTCGGCCTCAATTCCGTCGGCCTGATCTCCGCGGGGCAGGTCAACGGCAAGCTGCTGGTCGGCCGGGTCCGCCTTGACAAGGTGCTGGCGGCCGGGCTCGCGGTCATCACCCTGGCGTCGGTGGCACTGCTGCTGCTGTCGAGCGGGATGCTCGGAGAGATCGGACTGGTCCCGATCGCCGCCGCCCTGTTCGTACTGATGTCGGCGATGGGCATGGTCCTGCCGAACACCAACGCGCTGGCGTTGATGCGCACCCCGCACGCGGCCGGATCGGCCTCGGCCCTCCTGGGCACCTCCTCGTTCCTGGTCGGGGCGGTCGCCTCACCCCTGGTCGGGATCGCGGGCGAGGGCACGGCGGTGCCGATGGCGGTGGTGCAGCTGGTGTGCTCGCTGCTGGCCGTGGGCTGCCTGTTCGGCATGTGCCGGCCGTGGCAGAACCGGGAGCCCGCCGTCTGAGCCGGACGACGACGCACCAGCCGGACGGCGTACCAGCCAGATGGCGCACCAGCCGGACGGCGGGCGCCGGCGCGGAGGCCCGGCGCGGAGGCCCGGCGCGGAGGCCCGGCGCGGAGGCCCGGCGCCCCGGGCGATCCGGTCGCCCCGGGCGCCGTAAACTTCGCAGGTGAACGCCTCCGCTTCCGCCTCCGTCCCCACCACCGCCGATACCCTCCGGTCCGCGCTGGGCGGGCTGCTCGACGGGCTCCCGCCGAAGCAGGCCACGGCCGCCGTCGAGCGGCTGATCGCCAATTACCGTGGCCGCACCCCCACCGACGCGCCCGTCCTGCGCGACCGCTCCGACGTGGCGGCGTACGCGGCCTACCGGATGCCCGCCACCTTCGAGGCCGTACGGGCCGCGCTGTACGCCCTCGCCGAGGCCGCGCCGCAGTGGGCCCCGGGCTCCCACGTGGACGTGGGCGGCGGTACCGGTGCGGCGACCTGGGCGGTGGACGCCATCTGGGAAGGCCCGCGCGACACCACGGTCCTGGACTGGGCGGAGCCGGCGTTGGCCCTCGGCAAGGAGCTCGCCGCGTCGTCCGGCTCGCAGGTGCTGCGCGCCGCCGAGTGGCGCCGGGCCGTCATCGGAGCCGGGCTGGTCCTGCCCGAGGCGGAGCTCGTGACCGTGTCGTACGTCCTGGGCGAACTGACCCCGCAGGCCCGGCAGGCCGTGGTCGCCGAGGCGGCCCGCGCCGGGCAGGCCGTGGTACTGATCGAGCCGGGCACGCCCGAGGGGTACCTGCGCATCCGCGAGGCCCGCGACCAGCTAATCGCGGCAGGGCTGCGGGTCGCCGCCCCCTGCCCGCACGACGGCACCTGCCCGATCGAGGTCGGACAGGACTGGTGCCACTTCTCGGCGCGGGTCAGCCGGTCCTCCCTGCACCGGCAGGTCAAGGGCGGTTCCCTCCCGTACGAGGACGAGAAGTTCAGCTACGTGGCCGCGACCCGCTTCCCGGCGGAGCCGGCCCCTTCCCGGATCACACGGAGGCCGCAGATCCGGAAGGGGCTCGTCCTGCTGGACCTGTGCGGTCCGGAAGGCGAGGGCCTGACCCGGGCCACCGTGACCAAGCGCCACGGTGACCTCTACAAGGCGGCGCGGGACGCCGACTGGGGCCAGGAGTGGCCGCCGACTTCGCCGTAGCCCGCTACGTCCGCAGCTCCTGGGTGCAGCACTTCACGCTGCCGCCGCCCTTGAGCAGCTCCCCCAGGTCCATCGGGATCGGCTCGAAGCCCCGCTCCCGCAGCGGGGCGAGCAGCCCGGTCGCGGCCTGCGGGAGCAGGACGTGGCGACCGTCCGAGACCGCGTTCAGACCCAGGGCCGCCGCGTCCTCGGCCTGGGCGATGAGCGCGTCCGGGAACAGCCGCTCCAGCACGGCCCGGCTGCCGGGCGAGAAGGCCGGCGGGTAGTACATGACCTCGTCGCCGTCCAGCACGCACAGCGCCGTGTCGAGGTGGTAGTAGCGCGGGTCCACCAGGTCGAGGCCGATGACCGGCCGACCGAAGAACTCCTGGGCCTCGTCGTGCGAGAGCGGGCTGGAGCGGAAGCCCCGGCCGGCCAGGATGTAGGTGTCGGTGACGGCGAAGTCGCCCTCGCCCTCGTTGACGTGGGACGGCTCGTGGACGTCCTCGAAGCCGCGGGAGCGGAACCAGTTGAGGTGGATCTCCGCCTCGGCGGCGCGTTCGGGGTGGGCGAACCGGGCTCCGAGGACCCGGCCGTCGACGACGAGGGCGCCGTTCGCCGCGAAGACCATGTCGGGCAGCTCGGGGTCCGGTACGAGCGTCTCGACGGTGTGGCCGAGGGAGCGGTAGCGGTCCCGGAGGTCCTCCCACTGGGCGTGTGCGAGGGGCAGGTCCACCGGTTTCGTGGGATCCATCCACGGGTTGATGGAGTACGTGACCTTGAAGTGTGCGGGTGGGCACATCAGGTAGCGCCGGGGTGTGGCGTCTCTGCGCAAAGAAGGCTCCTCACGACTCACGGAGATGTGGAGAGAATCGTCTCTCCTCGGGGGGAGATCGCGCAGTGAACTGATGGGGTGGTTTACGGAAAGACACGGAGACGAGACGTCTCGCGTCGATAATTCGTCAGGATGAACAGCACAACCTCCGGCGGGAAGGCCCCGACCCCGCCCGCCGCAGCGACCGCTCCCGGCGCACGGTTGCGGGCGGCGCAGGAGGCCGGACAGCTCGCGCAGGACGCGGATCTACGCCTGGTGGTGGAGATGCGCTCGGGCCGGTGACGTACCGATGGCTGCTCATGACGGCACCGCTGACGCACGCGTACACGGACGCGCTGGTGGATCGGGTACTGGGCGGCGTGTCGGGCGGGGAACTGGGCGGGGTGGCGAAGGTCACCGGCAACTGACCGGACACCGGCCAGCCAAGAACAATTGGCCGAATGTGCATGGTATGTGATGGTTTTCGGCCTGCGGCGTCCCGCGTGGCTCCCTCCCGCGGCCCACCCCCGGCTAGGGGAGCGCGGTCATCCGGACCGCAGGATGGTGGGACCATGTGAGGGTCTGCCGGGGCAACGGTGAGGTGAGGGGATAGATGGGGTCTGAGTCCGGCCGCGTCAAACGCGGCGAGCAGAGCAGGATTTCCCAATGGCTGCGCAGGCGGCCGAAACCCGACCCCGAAGACCCAGCCCTCGTACGCGAGGCCCTCGTGCTGGCCGTCGCCGCAGCCGGCCTCCCGATCGCCCCCGCCGCCCATCCCGCCGGATACCGGTGTTCGTGCGACCGGATCGGCTGTCCCACTCCCGCGCGGCACCCCCTCTCCTTCGCCTGGCAGACGCAGTCGACGACCGACCGCACGCAGATCGAACGCTGGACGCGCAGCCAGCCCCAGGCGAACTTCATCACCGCGACGGGCATGGTCCACGACGTGCTGGACGTCCCGTTCGAGGCCGGGGCGAGCGCGCTGGCCCGCCTGCTGGCAGCAGGCGTGGAGGTCGGCCCGGTCGCGGAATCGGGCGGCACGGGCGACCAGGCCCGGATGCTCTTCTTCACGGCGACCCGGGGCACTCCCGAGGACGAGGACGAGTGGTGGCCGTGCGAGCTGGACTGCCACCCGGAGACGATGGACGAGCACCCTGGCCTGCGGTGGCACTGCCGCGGGAGCTACGTCCTGGTGCCGCCGGCCGCCCTGCCGGGTGATCTGGCGGTCAGCTGGGTCCGGGGCATGGAACACCCGCTCCCCGACCCGCTCACGCTCCTGGAAACCCTGACGGACGCCTGCGCCGAGTACGCGGGCGCTTCGCACGACACCCCGGCGACGGTGGCCTGGCCCCTGGGCCGCTGAGCCTCCCCGGTCCCCGTGGTCCCGCCTCCTCGGGCGGAGTCGGGGGCGGGGCGAAGTCCGTGCAGCGGGCGGCACCGGGGTCCCTGGGCCGCCCGCGCCGCGGAGGACCTCCGCCGCTCCCCTACGGCGCTCCCCCTACGGCCGAGGGGTCAGCGGATCTGGGTGACCACCACGTCGAGGGACCAGGCCTTCGCCGGCTTCGTCGGCGCCTCGACCTCGACCGTGTAGCCCAGCTCGCGCAGCGCCGTGACCAGTTCTCCCGGGGTCCCCGGCACGGCCCCCGCCAGCAACAGGTCCCGGACCAGTCGCCCCTTCGTCGCCTTGTTGAAGTGGCTCACCACCGACCGCTTCTCCACGCCGTCCACCGTCTGCGCGTGCAGCACCCGCACCGTCGCCGTGCGTCCGGCCACCTCGTCCTTCGGCTTCCACGCCGAGGCGTAGGCGGAGGACCGCAGGTCCAGCACCAGCCCGTCGCCCGCGGCCTGCGGCATCACCGCGGCCATCGGCTCCCGCCAGTACGTCCCCAGTGCCCCCAGCCCCGGTAGCTTCACGCCCATCGAGCAGCGGTACGAGGGGATCCGGTCGGTCACCCGCACCGCGCCCCACAGGCCGGAGAACACCAGGAGCGACTGCTCCGCCCGGGCCCGGGCCGCCGCCGGAAGGTCCGCCAGGCCCAGCGCGTCGTACAGCACGCCGGTGTAGACCTCGCCCGCCGGACGGGCCGCCGCGGAGCGCAGCCCGGCGTTCTTCGCCACCTCGCCCCGCAGCCCCTCGCTCAGGCCCAGCACCTCGCGGGCCTTCAGCTCGTCCGCCGCGCAGAGCTCGACCAGTTCCTCCAGCACCGCGGCCCGCGCACCGGCCAGTCCCGGCAGCGACAGCGTCCGCGGCTCCAGGGGTACGCCGGAGCCGCCGGCGGCCTTTCCTTCGGACGGCGGCAGCAGCACGAGCACGGTGGTTCTCCTTCAGTACGACGCGGCGCAGGGGGTGCGGCCCCCGAGCCAGGGTAGACGGCTCGCCGCGCCCCCCGGCGCCGCCCGCCATACGCTCGATCCATGCCACGCCGTCCTATGCACATGACCGGCGCAGACGGGGCTGACCTGCGGGCCGCGCTGCGTGACCTGCGGACGAGGCTGGGCGCGCCCACGGAGTTCCCGGCCGCGGTGCTCGCCGAGGCCGAACGGGCGGTCCGGGAACCACGGCTCCCGGACCTCGACGCCACCGACCTCCCCCTGTTCACCATCGACCCGCCGGCCTCCCGCGACCTGGACCAGGCCCTGCACCTGGCGCGGCGCACACGCGGCGGCTACCGCGTGCACTACGCCATCGCGGACGTCGCCGCCTTCGTCACCCCGGGCGGGGCCCTCGACGCCGAGGCCCACCACCGGGTCGCCACCCTCTACTTCCCCGACGCCAAGGTCCCCCTGCATCCGGCCTTGCTCTCCGAAGGGCCGGCCAGCCTGCTGCCCGGGCAGACCTGCCCGGCCCTGCTGTGGCGGTTCGACCTGGACTCCGCCGGCCGGGTGGAGACCACCGAGGTGCGCCGGGCCCTCGTCCGCAGCCGGGCCAAGCTCGACTACGAAGGCGCCCAGCAGGCCATCGACTCCGGGACCGCCGAGGAGTCCCTCGCCCTCCTCAAGGACATCGGCCGGCTGCGCGAGACCCTGGAGCAGGAGCGCGGCGGCGTCTCGTTGAACGTGCCCGAGCAAGAAATCGTCGCGCACGACGGCTCGTACGCCCTCGCCTACCGGGCCCCCCTGCCGGTGGACGGCTGGAACGCCCAGATCTCGCTGATGACCGGCATGGCCGCCGCCGAACTGATGCTCGCCGCCGGAGCCGGCATCCTGCGCACCCTCCCCCACGCCCCCGACGGGGCGGTCGGCCGGCTCCGGCGTACGGCCGGGGCACTGCGGATCGACTGGCCGCACCACGTGCCGTACGCCGAACTCGTGCGCTCCCTCGACCCGCACCTGCCGTCCCACGCCGCGTTCCTCCAGGAGTGCACGGCCCTGCTGCGCGGCGCGGGCTACACGGTGTTCACCGGCGGCACGGTCCCGGACCCCGTCCTGCACGCCGCGGTGGCCGCCCCGTACACGCACTGCACCGCGCCGCTGCGCCGCCTCGTGGACCGGTACGCCGGCGAGCTGTGCGTGGCGGCGGTGGCGGGGGCCGAGCCCCCGCCGTGGGCGCTGTCCGCGCTGGACGCGCTCCCGCAGCGGATGGCGGGCGGGACCAAGCTGGCCAACGCGGCCGAGCGGGAGTGCGTGGACCTCGTCGAGGCGGCCCTGATGAAGGACCACGTCGGCGAGGCCTTCGACGCCACCGTGATCGACGTCGATGACCACGCGCCGCTGGTGGGCACGGTCCACCTAGAGGAACCGGCGGTGGTCGGCCGCGTCGAGTCGCCGTCCGGGCCGCTGCCGCTGGGCGACCGCATCCGGGTCCGGCTGACGGAGGCGGACCCGGGCCGGGCGAAGGTGCGGTTCGCCCCGGCGTGAAGGACCCACGAACCCCACGAGCCAACCCGCGGGCCGTCCGCACCGGGCGGCGCGGTCCGCAGTGCCGCGAGCCGCTGCCGGCGCTCCCGGATCGAGTCCTCCTGGCGGGCCAGGTCGGCGTCGAGCTCTTCGAGTACGTCGGCCAGGTCGCGCCCGGCGTCGTCGGCGAGGACGTCACGCACTTCGTCCAGGCCGAGCCCGAGCTCGGTGAGCCGGCGCACCCGGGCCAGCAGGACGGCATCGCGGATGCTGTAGGCCCGGTAACCGTTGGGGCGCCGCTCCGGTTCCGGGAGCAGGCCGACGTGGTGGTAGTGCCGGACGGCCCGGGTGGTGACCCCGACCAGGGCGGCGATTTCTCCGATGCGCATGCCCGCCAGTAGAAACCCTGCCGCTGCGGCAAGGTCAAGCCGTGACGGCACAGCCGGTAACATGGTCGCCACGGCAGACGAGTCGGCCGGACGGCCGCGTCGGGACCTTCGGGTCCCGCCGAGGAACGTCCGGGCTCCACAGGGCAGGGTGGTGGGTAACGCCCACCCGGGGTGACCCGCGGGACAGTGCCACAGAAAACAGACCGCCGGGGGCTTCGGCCCTCGGTAAGGGTGAAACGGTGGTGTAAGAGACCACCAGCGCCTGGGGTGACCCAGGCGGCTAGGTAAACCCCACCTGGAGCAAGGTCAAGAGGGGTCGGTCGTCTTCGGACGGCCGCCCTGCGCGAACGCTTGAGGGCTGCCCGCCCGAGTTCGCGGGTAGACCGCACGAGGCCGGCGGCAACGCCGGTCCTAGATGGATGGCCGTCTCCCCGGCGACCGCGAGGTCGCCGGGCGACAGAACCCGGCGTACAGGCCGGCTCGTCTGCCGAGCGGGCTCCCGACCAGTTCGGGAGCCCGCTCTTCTTCGTGGCCCGGCTGCCGGCCCCCCGACGGGGGCTGCGGCGCCGGTCAGCGCAGGTGCGCGGTGTCGTTCAGCAGTCGGACCGAGGCGTTGCCGTCCGCGTAGTAGGCCACCGCGGAGAGCGAGGCCGCGGAGAGCTCCATGCGGAACAGCGACTCCGGCGGAGCGCCCAGTGCGAGGCGCACCAGGATCTTGACCGGGGTCACGTGCGTGACCAGCAGCACCGTTCGTCCCGCGTGCGCGGCCAGCAGCCGGTCGCGGGTGGCCGAGATCCGGCGGGTGGCGGCGGCGAAGCTCTCTCCACCGCCCGTGGGAGCCGCCTTCGGGGAGTCCAGCCAGGCCTGGAGGTCGTCCGGGAAGCGTTCCTGCACCTCGGCGAAGGTCAGGCCCTCCCAGGCGCCGAAGTCCACCTCGCGCAGGCCCTGTTCGATGATGACCTCCAACCCGAGGCGGTCCGCGACCACCCGGGCGGTGTCCCGGCAGCGCCGCAGCGGGGAGCTGACGATCGTCTGGACGGTGCCGCGCGCGGCCAGCGCCTCGGCCACGGCGGACGCTTGGCGGCGGCCGGCCGGGGACAGTTCGGGGTCGCTGCCGCCGCTTCCGGAGAAGCGCTTCTGCGGGGTGAGGGCGGTCTCGCCGTGGCGCAGCAGCACGAAGGTCGCCGGGGTCCCCAGGTCGGGGCCCCAGCCGGTGCCGCCCGCAGGGGCGGTGGCCGTGGCGGCGCCGTCGGCGAGGCTGCGGGCCGAACCCGTGTCGGCCGCGGGGGCCGGGACGCGCCCCGCGGCGACCGGGGCCCGGCCGGGCGCGAGCGCCACGGCTTCGCCGAACAGGGTGCCGGCGCCGCCCGCTCCGGCGGAGCCGGAGCGCCTGGTCGCGGCCTCGGCCGGGCCGGTCCCCGTACCCCCGCCGGCGGCCATGGCGGCGCGGACGGCCGCGGCTCCGGCCGCGGCGTCTCCGGGCGGGCCCGCCGGGGGCGCGGTGGCCAGGGCGCGTGCCGCCGAGGAGTCCAGGGCCGCCGAGGAGGCCGAGGGCTCCCACTGCTTGCCGCGCTTGCCCGCGTCCATCGCCTCGTTGGCGAGCCGGTCCGCGTGCTTGTTCCGCTCGCGCGGGATCCATTCGTACGTCACCTGCGAGCGGGGCAGGATCGTCGCCGCCTCCGCCGCGAGGGGCTTCATGTCCGGGTGCTTGATCTTCCAGCGGCCCGACATCTGCTCGACGACCAGCTTGGAGTCCATGCGGACCTGGACCACGGCGTCCGGGGACAGTGCGCGGGCGGCCTTCAGTCCCGCGATGAGGCCTTTGTACTCGGCCACGTTGTTCGTCGCGACGCCGATGTACTCCGCTCGCTCGGCCAGCGTCTCGCCCGTCGCCGGATCGAGGACGACCGCGCCGTAGCCGGCGGGCCCCGGGTTGCCCCGGGAGCCGCCGTCCGCCTCTACGACGAACCGGACATGCCTCTGCATCAGATGCCCGAGTCGGCCGTACGGACCAGGATGCGACCGCAGTTGTCGTGGCGCACGACCTGGTCGCGGGCCGCGGCCTTGATCTCGTTGACCTCGGCCATGTCGAGCTCCAGGCGGCAGCCCTCACAGCGGCGCTGGTACAGGCGGGCGGCGCCGACGCCGCCCTGCTTGACGCGGATCTTCTCGTACAGGGCCATCAGGTCGGCCGGCATGGACGCGACGATGACCTCGCGGTCCTTGGCGATCTTCGCCGCCTCGGCGTCGAGCTCACCGGTGGCCGCGTCGCGGCGGGCGGTGGCGTCGGTCAGCTCGGCTTCGAGGGCCGAGACCCGCCTGGTGAGTTCGGTGACGCGCTCCTGGGCGCCCTCCAGGCGCTCCATGACTTCGAGGACGACGTCCTCCAGGTCGGCCTGGCGCTTGGCGAGGGAGACGACCTCGCTCTGCAGGTTCGCCAGGTCGCGGGCCGAGATGCCCACGCCGGAGTCGAGCCGCTGCTGGTCGCGGGCCGCGCGCTGGCGCACCTGGTCGACGTCCTGCTCCGCCTTGGTCTGCTCGCGGGCGGCGTCGCTCGCCTGCGTCTGGGCCGCCACGAGCAGGTCGCGCTGCTGCGTCAGGTCCTTGGTCAGGGAGTCGACCTCGGTGTGCTCCGGCAGCGACTTGCGCTTGTGGGCGAGCTGAGACAGCCGGACGTCCAGGGCCTGGACGTCGAGAAGTCGGATCTGGTCGGCGGGCTCGGCGTTCAGTTGGGGGCTCCAGAGATAGAAGGGGGTGTGACGGACGGCGCGTGCGCCGTCCACGGGTCGGTGACCGTGCGCGAGACGTGGGTGCGTAGACCCCAGCCGTGGCGCTCGGAGAGGGCGTCGAGCTGCGCGGCGGCCTGCTCGCACCAGGGCCACTCGGTGGCCCAGTGGGCGGCGTCGACAAGGGCGAGCGGGCTCTGCTCGCGGGCCTCGGACACCGGGTGGTGACGCAGGTCGGCGGTGAGGTACGCGTCCACGCCGGCGGCGCGGACCGCCGCGAAGTTGCTGTCGCCGGAGCCGCCGCTGACGGCGACGGTACGGATGACCGCCTCCGGGTCGCCGGCGACCCGGATGCCCTGTGCGGTCTGCGGCAGCCGGGCGGCGGCGCGGGCGGTGAACTCGCGCAGGGTCTCGGGGCGGTCCAGCTCGCAGATGCGACCGAGACCGCGGCGGCCCTCGGGGTCGCTCGGATCGGGGATCAGCGGGCCGGTGATCCGCAGGTCAAGGGCTCCGGCGAGGGCGTCCGAGACGCCGGGGTCGGCGGTGTCGGCATTGGTGTGGGCGACGTGCAGCGCGATGTCGTTCTTGATCAGCGTGTGCACGACGCGGCCCTTGAAGGTGCCGGCCTCGACGGTCGTGGTGCCGCGCAGGTAGAGGGGGTGGTGGGTGACGACCAGGTCGGCGCCCAGCTTCACGGCCTCGTCGACGATCTCCTGCACGGGGTCCACGGCGAACAGGACCCGGGAGACTTCGGCGTCGGGATCGCCGCAGACGGTTCCGACGGCGTCCCACTCCTCGGCCCGCGAGGGGGGCCAGAGAGCGTCCAGCGCGGCGATGACTTCAAAGAGACGGGGCACAGGCCAAGGCTACCGTCCGTACGGGAGCGGCAGAGTCCGTACGGGATCAGGTACGACCCCCCGGTCAAAGGGGTGACCCCGACCGGACTCCACGCACCCCACCCGGCCGGCAACGGACAGCACAATCGTCCCCTCCCTCACAACAGAACCGCCGGCCGGACACCCGTATGTGTGAAGCGGGGGTGGTCGTGCTGTTCGGCTGGAAGTGCGAAAACTAGCTTCCTCACCGGAGGTGACGCACGGATGACTGTCTGTGCCATCGAGATCACGACGACGGCCCCCCTCACCATCGCAGCGGACGGGTCGTACGCGGCCCGACTGGCCGGGGACGGCGAGGCCCGTTACCCGGAGCGCTGGACCCTGGCCGGGCCCGAGCCGTACGCGGTGCCGCTGCCCCTCGCGCAGCCCGAGGAGGCCGACAGCGAGGTCCTGCCCCTGGCCGACGGGCGGGTACTGATCCACCGGCGGGTCGCCGAGCGGCACGCCTTCGCCCTGCTGTACCCGACGGGTGGCGCCGTGGCCGGGCCGCGGACCGGGGAACTCCCGCTGGGCTCGCTGGCGCCCGGGGGCGACCACGTACGGGTGTCCCTGCTGCCCCCGTCCCCGGACGGACACGGCGCGTTCGCGCTGGCCGCCTCGGCGGCCGGGACCACGGTCTGGCAGGTGACCGGGGGCGCCTTCGGGCAGGTGGCCACCGTCCCAGGGCGGTGCTCGGGCGGCGTCTGGCTGGACCGGGCCGGCCGGATGCTGTCCCTGGACTGCGAACTGGACGGCACGACCAAGGCCGTGGCGGTGGACCTGGGCCGCGGCGGCGAGGTCTCCCCGCTGCTCCAGATCGCCGACGGCAGCGACGACCGGCTGCTGCTGGCCGACCCCGACAGCGGGCTGCTGCTGATCCGCTCGAACGCCCCGGGCGAACACCGTCTGGGCTGGGGGGTGCTCGGCAGCTGCCTTCCCGTGCGGTTCCCGGAGTCCCTGCGCGGGGTGACGGCCGTCCCGTTCGCGGTCCAGCCGGGGCAAGCCCTGATGCCGGAGACCTGCGGGGTCGCGCTGCGGTTCGAGGACCCCGGGGGCACGCCCGGTGGGGGCGGGGCGAGCCTCGGCCTGTGGCGCCCCGCCGAGCGGCGCGTCTTCCGCCTCGGCGCGCCAGCTGGCTGGCTCGGCACCGGGTTGTGGAGCCCGCAGGGCCGCCTGCACCTCCCGTACACCACTGCCGAGGTCCCCTGCGGGATCGCGAGCCTGACCCTGCCGGCGTCCCCGCCGCCGCCGGTCCGGCTGGACCCGGCGACGACCGCGCCCCGCCCGGTGCCGCTCCAGCAGGCACCGCTGTAGGGGTCAGCGGCCTTCGAAGGCCAGGTCGCGGGCCGCATCCAGGGCCGTTGCCACGGCGCCCAGCAGGACCGCGTCCTCCCCCAGGCCGCTGGGCACCACCTTCGGCCGCAGCGGCGTGAGGGTGCGCAACGTCTGCCGGACGGTGCGCAGCAGTAGGTCGGCGCTGTGGCCGACGCCGCCGCCGAGGACGACGAGGTCCGGGTCGAGGACGGCGGAGACCGCCGCGACGGTGTGGGCGAGGCGTTCGCCCTCCAGCTCGACGGCCCGGGCTGCGGCCGGGTCCCCGGCCCGGGCGGCGTCGAAGACGTCCTTGGCGCTGAGCGGGCCGGTCATCCCGTGGGCGCGGGCCTCCTGGACCACCGCTTCCGCCGAGACGGCGTCCTCCATGCTGTCGGGCTCGGGCTCGCGGCGGCCCGCCCACGGCAGGAAGCCGATCTCACCGGCCCCGCCGTGCGCTCCGGTGAACAGCCGGCCCTCGCTGACAATGCCCATGCCGAGGCCGGTCCCGATCATGAGGTAGACGAAGAGCCTGCTGCCTGCGCCGACGCCGTACGTGTACTCGCCGAGCGCGGCGAGATTGGCGTCGTTCTGCACGGCGACCGGCAGCCCGAGCCCGTCGCGGATCCGGTCGAGCAGTCCCGGGCGGCCCCAGCCGGGCAGGTGCTGGGCGTACCGCACCCTGCGCGTGTCCTCGTCGTAGACGCCGGGCGTGCCGACCACGGCCCGGGTGACCTTGCGCGGGTCCAGTCCGGAGTCGGCGACGAGCCCGCGGGCGGCGGACACGGCGAGATCGGCCATGCTGTTCGCGGTGCGGGCCCCGTTGCGCACGCCGGAGCGGGCCACGACCGTACCGTCGAGGTCGGCCAGCGCCACGCGCAGCCAGCTGCGGCCGATGTCGACCCCGAGGGCGTAGCCGGCCGTCGGATCGGGGGCGTACAGCACGGCGATCCGGCCCCGCTCGGGCGCGTGCGTACCGACCTTCCGTACCAGGCCGGCCTGTTCGAGGGCGGCGAGCGCGCTGGAGACCGTGGGCTTGGACAGCCCGGTCTCCCGGGCGAGTTGCGCCCGCGAGGCGGCTCCGCCGGCCCGCAGCCGGTCCCACAGCAGCCGCTCGTTGGCACTCCGCTGCCGCTGGGGGGTCCAGGGCTGCTCCGCGCCCTCGTCACTGCTGGTCATCAGGCCATTCTCACGCAACCGGGACCACGGCGGAGGATCCGCGCAGCCCCGGGAGGGGGCGACGTCTGCCGTGGTATTCAGAGTGACGAGCCCTGGAGTTGGAGGACGACTGACGAGCGCTGACGAGCGCTGACCTGCGCTGACCTGCGCCGTCCCGGCCGACCCCGCGCCGGGCAGGTCCTGCGAGGAGCATCCGTTCAGGGCCTTCGCGCGGAAGAGTGGGCGAGAGCTCTCCCGCGGGAGTGTCCGGGCCGCTTCCGTGGTCCGGGTGGCGAAGACGACGAAGGTGATGAACATGGCGCCGACAGTGCGGGCGGTACGGCCGTGAACACGGCCGGCCGACGTCCCGTCGAATCGGTCTGGGACTATCCGCGCCCGCCGCGCGTCGAGCGCGACGACCGGCACGTCGTCGTGCTCGTCGACGGCGTGCCCGTCGCGGATTCGCGCAGGTGCCTGCGGGTCCTGGAGACGAGCCATCCCCCGGTGTTCTACATCCCGCGGGACGACACGCGCAGCGACCTGCTCACCCCCTCGGGCACGCGCACGTGGTGCGAGTGGAAGGGCGTGGCGACGTACTGGGACTTCAGTCCGCCCGATCCGCAGGCGCGGCGGGCCGACATCGGCTGGAGCTACGAGAGCCCCTCCCCCGCCTACTCCGCGATCGCGCGGTGCCTGGCCTTCTACCCGAGCCGTGTCACCTCGTGCTCCGTCGACGGAGAGTCCGTGGTCCCCCAGCCGGGCGACTTCTACGGAGGGTGGATCACCGGGGAGATCGAAGGCCCCTTCAAGGGCCCGCCGGGAACGCGCGGCTGGTGACTGCGGGGTACGGGGCGTGCGCGCCGGGCCCTGCGGCGGTTCCGGGAGCCGCCCGGTCAGTCGCGGGCACTGCGCAGCAGGGTGAGCCGCTCGTTCATGGACGTCAGGAACCTGACGACGACGGACAGTTCGCCCGCACTGAACTCGGCCCGGACGGCGTCGGTGGTGCGGGCCAGCGGCATGAAGTAGTCACGGGCGACCTCGCGGCCCGCGGGCGCGTACTGCAAGTGCACCACGCGCCGGTCGTCCGGGGCCCGGGTCCGGCGTACGTGGCCGGCTCGTTCGAGGCGGTCCAGGCAGGCCGTGACCGCACCCGAGGTGAGGTTGAGCTGCTCCCCCAAGCGCCCGGGCGTCATCGGCTGGCCGGAGCCGTCGCTGCCGTTGTCCAGGAGGGCGATCAGTGCTTGGACGTCCGTGGGGTGCAGGCCGTGCGCCTGGGCGAACTCGTGGGCCATGCGGTTGAACTCGTTGTTCATCCGGCGCAGCAACACGGCGAAGGCCTGGAGGTCCGTGGGGTCCTGGGGCGGAGCTGCGTGCGGGTCTTCCTTCGTGCCGGCCATGCCTCAAGGATAATATCTCTCGATCGTTGAGATACTTTATCGTTGAGCGACATGCCGGAGCCGGGGTCGTAGCCGTGACACAGAGCGGAATTGGGGAAGCAATGGGCATCACCGCACACCGACGCGTCCGATGGCTGTTGCCCGTCGTCCTCGTCGTCGTCTGGCTCGCGGTCGGCGGCGCGCTCGGCCCCTACGCGGGGAAGTTGGGTGAGGTCTCCACGAACGACCAGGCGGCGTTCCTGCCGCGGAGCGCCGAGGCCACGGAAGTGGCCGCCGAGCAGGAGGCGTTGCGCCAGTCGCAGGCCCTCCCCGCCATCGCGGTCTGGACCGCAGACCGGGGTCCCCTCACGCCCGGGCAGCAGGAGTCGGCCACCCGCGCACTGGCCGGCCTCCAAGGGATGCCGGGGGTGGTGGGCGCACCCTCGCCCGCCCTTCCCTCCCGGGACGGCAGGGCGCTACAAGGCGTCGTCCAGCTGGAACCGGACCTCGGGGACGACCTCGCCACGACGTTGGACCGCATCCGCACCGCGACCGATTCCGTACCGGGCACGACCGCGCAGCTCACGGGACCGGCGGCCACCCAGGCCGACTTGAAGGAAGCCTTCGGCGGAATCGACGGCCTCCTGCTGGGGGTGGCGCTCGGTGCCGTACTCGTGATCCTCCTGGCCGTCTACCGCAGTGTCCTGCTGCCGTTCGTGATCATTCTCGGCGCCGTGTTCTCGCTGGCGCTGGCATGCGCCGTCGTCTACGTCCTGGCCCGGCACGACATCGTGCGGGTCGACGGACAGGTGCAGGGCATCCTCTCGATCCTGGTGATCGGCGCCGCCACCGACTACGCCCTCCTGTACGCCGCCCGCTTCCGCGAGGAGGTGGCCGACCGGGACGACAGGTTCGCCGCAGCCCGCGCGGCCCTGCGGCGGTCCTTCGGCGCGATCACCGCGAGCGCCGCGACCGTCGCGCTCGCCCTTCTCGCGCTGCTCGCCAGCGATCTGACGAACAACCGCGCCCTGGGGCCGGTGGGAGCCATCGGGATCGTGTGCGCCGTGCTCAGCACGCTGACGTTCCTGCCCGGCGTGCTCGTCCTGCTCGGCCGGTCCGCCTACTGGCCGGCCCGGCCGAAGCCCACCCGGGGCGCCTCCGGCGGGCACGAGATCTGGCGGCGCATCGCCGCCCTCGTGGACCGTTCACCGCGGCGCGTGTGGGTGTCCGCAGCCCTGCTGCTCGCCCTCCTGGCCGGCTTCTCGTCCCTGCTGTCCGCCAAGGGCGTACCGCTGGACGAGATCTTCGTCAACGAAGCGCGGTCCGTGACGGCCCAGCAGACCCTGAGCGAGCACTTCCCTGGCGGATCGGGCAACCCGGCCGTCATCGTGACCAACGCAGCCGCGGCCGAAGCGGTGAAGACCGCTGCGGAAGGGACGGAGGGGGTGACCTCGGCCACCCTGCGCGGAGGGCCGGCGCCCGGGGCCGCACCGGGCACCGGGCGGGTGCGGATCGATGCGACCCTCGAAGACGCCGCGGACAGCGACGCCGCGAAGGAGACGGTCGGACGGCTGCGCACCGCGGTGCACGCGGTACCGGAGGCAGGAGCCCTGGTGGGCGGCTACACCGCCCAGCAGTACGACACCCAGCGGACCGCACAGCAGGACCGGAACCTGATCGTGCCCGTCGTACTGGCGATCATCCTGGCCATCCTCGTCCTGCTCCTGCGCTCGTTCCCCATCCCCCTGCTGCTGGTGGCGACGGTGGCGTTGAACTACCTGGCCACGCTGGGAGTCGCCGCGCTGGTCTTCCGGCACGCCTTCGGATTCACCGGCACCGACGCATCCGTGCCGCTGTACGGGTTCGTCTTCCTCGTCGCCCTGGGCGTGGACTACAACATCTTCCTCATGTCGCGGGTGCGCGAGGAGTCCTTGCTGCACGGCCCCCGGGAGGGCGTCCTGCGCGGGCTGACGGCGACGGGCGGAGTGATCACCTCGGCGGGCGTGGTACTGGCCGCGACCTTCGCCGCGCTGATCGTCATCCCGCTCGCCTTCCTCGCGCAGATCGCCTTCATCGTCGCCTTCGGCGTCCTCCTGGACACCCTCCTCGTCCGGTCCCTGCTCGTCCCCGCCCTGGTGCTGGACATCGGGCCGCGCGCCTGGTGGCCCAGCAAGCTGGCACGGCAAGGGGCGGCTGCGCCCCGGGACCGCAGCCGCCCCGTCACCTGAGGCCTTCGGGCCGGTGCCGTCGGGCCGGTGCCGTCGGGCCTGTCGTCAACGTCCCGTCCGGCGGCAACGCCACGTTGACGACAGGGCCACATCGCGGGTCAGGCGTGCTTGAGGCCCAGCACCTCCGCCGCCGCGAACGTCTCGTTCGCCGGGCGGGAGTCGTAGTGCGGGGTGAGGAGTTCGTCCAGCTCCTCGTAGGAGAACGCCTCCTTGCTCGTGTCGAACTTCGCCGCCACCTTCGGGCGTTCCATCACGACCACGATCCCGCCGTGCACGACGAACAGCTGCCCGTTGACCTTCGCCGAGGCCGGCGAGGCGAGGTAGCCGACCAGCGGGGAGACGTGCTCGGGGGCCAGCGGGTCGAGCTTGCCCTCCTCCGGCACCTGGAAGCCCGCGAAGACGTCCTCCGTCATCCGGGTCCGCGCCCGCGGGCAGATGGCGTTGGCCGTGACCCCGTACTTTGCGAGGGCCAGGGCGGTCGAGGTCGTCAGGCCCACGATGCCGCCCTTGGCCGCCGCGTAGTTCGGCTGACCGGCCGAGCCACCGAGGAAGGCTTCGGAGGAGGTGTTGACGATCCGGCCGTAGACCGGGCCGCCCGCTGCCTTCGACCGCTCGCGCCAGTGCACGGAGGCGAAGTGCGTGGTGTTGAAGTGACCCTTGAGGTGGACCCGGATGACCGAGTCCCACTCCGCCTCCGACATGGAGAAGACCATCCGGTCGCGCAGGATGCCCGCGTTGTTGACCAGGACGTCGAGCTTCCCGAAGCTGTTCACCGCCAGCTCGACCAGCTCGCGCGCCTGCTCGAAATCGGCCACGTCGCCGAGGTGCGCCACCGCCTGCCCGCCCGCGGCACGGATCTCTGCGGCCACCTCCTCCGCGGGAGCGGCCGAGGCCTCTCCGGAGCCGTCCCGTCCGCTCTGGCCGAAGTCGTTGACGACCACGCTCGCGCCGAGCCGGGCGAGCTCGATCGCCTCGGCGCGGCCGAGCCCGCGGCCGGCGCCGGTGACGACGGCGGACAGTCCCTCAAGTGGGAGTGACATCTGGCGGATTCCTCTCAGAGTTCGATGCAGGTGCGCAGGGCCACGCCCGTGCGCATCTGGTCGAGGGCGTCGTTGATCTCGCCGAGCTGCACCCGGTGCGTGATCAGGCCCGCCAGGTCCACCCGGCCCGCCCGCCACAGCGCGATGGTGCGCTCGTACGAGCGGAGCACGTCCCCGCCCCCGTACATCGACGGCAGGATCTTCTTCTCGTCGAAGAACAGCGAGAACATGTTGATCGAGTAGTTGTCGTCGAGGGCGCCCGCGCCGACCACGACGACGGAGCCGCCGCGCCGGGTCATCTCGTACGCGGTGTGCGTGGTCGCGGACTTGCCGACGACCTCGAAGACGTAGTCGAAGCCCTCGCCCGCCGTGATCCGGTTCTTGGCGTCGGCGAAGGCGTCCGGCGCGACCGCCTCGGTCGCCCCGAACCTCAGCGCCGCCTCGCGCCGCGAGCCCACCGGGTCCACCGCGACGATCTGCGCCGCGCCCTGCACCTTCGCGCCCTGGATGACCGAGATGCCGACGCCGCCGCAGCCGATGACCGCGACCGAGGACCCGGCCTCCACCTCAGCGGTGTTGATGGCCGCGCCGAGCCCGGTGGTCACTCCGCAGCCGATCAGTGCGGCGATGTCGTACGGCAGGTCGTCGGGGATGGGGACGGCGCACGCGGCGGGCACCACCATCTCCTCCGCGAAGGTGCCGGTGCCGGCGAAGCCGAAGACGTCCCCGCCGGTCGTGCGGCGGAAGTTGGGGGTGGCCACGTTTCCGAAGGCCTCCAGGCACAGGTGGCCCTGACCCCGCTTGCAGGCGGGGCAGTGCCCGCACGGCGGGAGCCAGCAGACGAGGACCCGGTCACCGATCCGGTGGCTGGTGACCCCGTCACCGACGTCGACGATCTCGCCCGCGCCCTCGTGTCCGGGGATGAAGGGGGCCGGCTGCGGCAGCACGCCGCTCATCGCGGAGAGGTCCGAGTGGCACAGGCCGGTGGCCCTGATGCGGATCCTCACCTTGCCGGGGCCGAAGCCCACGGTCTCCATGTCCTCGACGACCTCTAGCTTGTCCTGCCCTATCTCGCTCTGCAGTGCTGCGCGCACGGTGCGGCTCCTTGGCTCTGGGCTACGTGGACTACGCGTGTTCGACGACGGTGTCGGCGAGGACCGGCGCGTCGTCCCGTTCGACGGCGGTCACGGAGACCTGGACCCGGCCGGGCTCCTGCCACATCCGGATCCGCAGGGTCTCGCCCGGGAAGACGATCCCGGCGAAGCGCGTGCGGTAGGCGCGGACCCGCGACACGTCCCCGCCCAGGGCCGTGTCGACGACGGCCTTGAGGGTCATCCCGTACGAACACAGGCCGTGCAGGATCGGCCGGTCGAAGCCGGCCGCCTTGGCGAACTCTGGGTCGGCATGCAGGGGGTTCCAGTCACCGGAGAGCCGGTACAGGAGCGCCTGTTCCTCGCGGATGTGCCGCTCCTCGACGCGATCCGGCTCCCGCCCGGGCGCCTCGGACCGGGCGGACGGCCCGCGGTCGCCGCCGAAGCCGCCTTCCCCCCGTACGAAGATCTGCGCGTCGCTGGTCCACAGCGGCCCGTCGGCGTCCGCGACCGCAGAGCGCAGGACGATGACGGCCGCCTTGCCCTTGTCGTAGACGGCGGCGACCTTGGAGCTGGAGGTGGCGCGGCCCTTGGTCGGGATCGGCCGGTGCAGTTCGATGGAGTGACCGCCGTGCAGGACGGCGGCCAGGTTCACGTCGATCCCGGGCGCGGAGAGGCCGCCCAGCATGGCCATGCCGGCACCGGCGACGGTGGCGAAGCTGGGGAGTACGTGGAGCTTGGACTCCAGGGTGTAGCGCAGCTCGTCGGGATCGGTGGCGGGGGCACCCGCACCGAGGCCGAGGTGGTAGAGCTGGATGTCCTTGTGGTCCCAGGCGATGTCTGCCTGGCGGGGGTCCGCGGCGAGGGCCTTGGCGGCATCGATCGGCATTGAGGATGCTGCTCCTTTTCTCGACGTGCTCGTTCCACTGCGTGGAAGACCTCGGCGCGGCCGTCCGCACCGTCGGCCGCACCGAGGTCGTATGCGGGACCGGTTCTAGAACGCGTTCTAGAACCGGTGAGGCATGTATAACGCACGTCCCATTAGTTGGGAAGACTCCTGACTTCGCGTCAGGATGACCTTGGCCGGTGCGTGTTGCCGGCCGCTCGGAGGCCGCCGTCCTCAGGGCTGTCCCGTAATCCCCGGCGGGCGCACCACGACAGCTACGGCACCTCGCCGCGTTGCCGGAACCTCCGAATACGCCCGGTACGGGGGTGCCCCTCCACCTTGCGGTGCACCGCATCTGACGCCGTGCGCTGATCCACCAGGGATGAGGGGACAGCCCTTAGGCTGGCGGGGTGGACGAAATGTCGGTGAACCACCGCCCCGCCAGGTCCTTGCAGGTCCTGCTGTTCCCGCCGGACGCTGCACTGGCCCTACGGCTGGGCCTCCAACCGGACATCGAGGTGGTGGCCTCGACACTGGCCCGCCCGGCGGTGGCGCTGGTGGAGGAGCTCGCGTCGGTGGCGACACTGCTGGCGGACGATCCGGAATGCCGGGTGCTGGTCCTGACCGGGTCGGCGCACCCGGGGCTGCGCGACGCCGCCCTGGCCGCGGGCGCGGCGGGCCTGGTCCTGCGGGACGGTCCGCTGGAGGACCTGGCGGATTCCATCCGCCGCGCCTCCCGGGGCGAAACGGTCATCGACCCCGCACTCGGAGCGCCGTAGCCCTCCGGGCGTGCACCTCGCCGCTGCGCGGAGCCGTTCCCGGCCGCGCCCTTTCTCCGTTTCCCGGGGCACCCCGGACCCCGCGAGGGCGGCGCCGCGCGCCACGATCCAGCCCCGCCGGCGTTTGGGGCGTGGGGGCTGGCGGCGGAGCCTCCGAAGGCCCGGCGCAGCCGGGGGCCCTTGCGCCACGGCGCCGCAGCCGGAGACCCGAACGGTCAGCGCCTCAGCAGGGTGACGACGGCCGCGCCGCCCAGGCCGATGTTGTGGGCGAGCCCGGTCCTGGCTCCCGGCACCTGCCGCGCGGCGGCCTCACCGCGGAGCTGCCAGACCAGCTCCGCCGCCTGCGCGAGCCCGGTGGCTCCCAGCGGGTGCCCCTTCGAGATCAGGCCTCCCGAGGGGTTGACCACCCACCGCCCCCCGTACGTCGTCGCCCCGCTCTCCACCAGCTTCCCGGCGGCGCCGTCCGCACACATCCCCAACGCCTCGTACGTCAGCAGTTCGTTGATCGAGAAGCAGTCGTGCAGCTCGATGACGTCCACGTCCTCGATGCTCGTCCCGGACGCGGAGAAGACCTGGTGGGCGGCTGCCGCCGTCATCGGCTTGCCGACCACGTCGATGCACGAGCCGGAGGAGAACGAGGCCTCGGTGTCCGTGGTCATGGCCTGGGCGACGATCTCCACCGCCCTGTCGTGCAGCCCGTGCCGCACCACGAAGCGCTCCGAGACCACCACCGCCGCCGCCGCCCCGTCGGACGTCGGCGAGCACTGCAACTTCGTCAGCGGCGCATGGATCGGCTTCGCCGCCAGGACCTCGTCCACCGTGTACACGTCCTGGAACTGCGCGTTCGGATTGTTCGCCGAATGCCGGTGGTTCTTCGCCCCCACCGCCGCCAGCTGCGCGGCCGTGGTCCCGTAGCGCTCCATGTGCTCGCGCGCCGCGTTCCCGAAGATCTGCGCGGTGGGCGGCGACATCTCGAAGCCGTGCCCGGCGGCCATGATCCCGTAGTGCCGGGCGACCGGTGAGGTCTTGAAGTCGCCCCCGTCGGCCCCGCCGCCCAGCGCGCCCTTCTTCATCTTCTCGAAGCCCAGGGCCAGCACGCAGTCGCTCGACCCGCCCTCCACGAACTGCCGCGCCATCATCAGCGCCGTCGAGCCCGTCGCGCAGTTGTTGTTCACGTTGTAGACCGGGACCCCGCTCAGGCCCAGCTCGTACGCGGCCCGCTGGCCGGCCGTGGAGGCCTGGAAGCAGTAGCCGACCGGCACCTGCTCGACCAGCTCGTAGCCGATGCCCGCGTCCGCCAGCGCCTCGGTCCCGGCCTCCTTCGCCATGTCCCAGTACTGCCAGTCCCTCGACTCCGGCTTCTCGAACTTCGTCATGCCGACGCCCACGATGTACGACTTCATGTCCCTGCTGTCCCTTCAGTCCCTCGGGAGGCCGAGAATCCGCTCGGCGACGACGTTGAGCTGGACCTGCGTGGTGCCCCCGGCGATGGTCAGGCAGCGGGACATGAGCATCCCGTGCACCGCCCGCTCCCCCGCCCCCTCGCGCACCGCGCCCGCCGGACCCAGCAGTTCGAGCGCGAGCTCGGCGGTCCGCTGCTGGTGCGGGGTCTGGACGAGCTTGCGCACGGAGGCGCCGGCGCCCGGCTCCAGCCCCGACACCTGTTGGAGCGTGGTGCGCAGCCCGATGCAGGCCAGGGCGTGCGCCTCGGCGGCGAGCGCCCCGATCCGCGCCCGGTACGCACCGTCGAGTTCGGCCGAGCGGGCGATCAGGGCTTCGAGGCCGGAGGTGAAGGTCATCTGGTCGGCCATGTGGACCCGCTCGTTGCCGAGGGTGTTGCGGGCGACCTGCCAGCCGCCGTCGGCCGCGCCGACGAGCGCGTCCGCCGGCAGGAGGACGTCGTCGAACCAGACCTCGTTGAAGAGGGCCTCGCCGGTGATCTCCTTGAGTGGACGGACGTCGATGCCGGGACTGTTCTTCATGTCGACCAGGAAGTACCCGAGGCCCTGGTGCTTGGGGGCGGCCGGGTCGGTGCGGGCCAGCAGGATTCCGAAGTCGGCGGTGTGTGCGGAACTCGTCCACACCTTCTGCCCGTTGACCTTCCAGGAGCCGTCCGCCGTCCGCTCCGCCCTGGTCCGCAGCGAGGCCAGGTCCGAGCCCGCCCCCGGCTCGGAGAAGAGCTGGCACCAGGTGACGTCCCCGCGCAGGGTCGCCAGTAGGTGACGTTCCCGCTGGGCGTCGGTCCCGTAGGCGATCAGCGAGGGCACGACCCAGGTGGCGATGCCGAGGTCGGCGACCTTGACCCCGGCCGCCGCCAGTTCCTGCTGGACGACCAGCTGCTCGACGGGGCCGGCGCCCAGTCCGTACGGTGGCGGCAGGTGGGGGGCCGCGTACCCCGTGGGCGCGAGGATCCGGCGGGCCGCGGCCGGGGCCAGGCCGCGCGCGTCCTCGATGGCGGCACGGGCCTTCGCCCGGTACGTCTCGGCCTGCGCCGGGAGTTCGAGGCTCAGCTCCCGCCGTGCGCCCCCGGCCGCGAGCCGCACCGCCCGTAGCCGGTGCCCGTCGCCGGCGCCGAGCAGTTGCCGGGCGACGACCGCGCGCCGTAGGTAGATGTGGGCGTCGTGCTCCCAGGTGAAGCCGATCCCGCCGAGGACCTGGATGCAGTCCTTGGCGCAGGAGTAGGCGGCGTCGAGCGCGCTCCCGGCGGCGAGTGCGGTCACGAGCGAGCGCACCGGTGCGGGCTCGTCCATCACCCGGGCGGCGTCCCAGGCCAGGGCCCGGGCCTGTTCGAGGCGCACCAGCATGTCGGCGCACAGGTGCTTGACCCCCTGGAACTGTCCGACGGGCCGGCCGAACTGCTCGCGGACCTTCGCGTACTCGGCGGCGGTGTGCAGCGCCCAGGCGGCGGTGCCGCAGGCGTCCGCGGCGAACAGGGCGCAGGCCAGGTCCCGGACCAGGGCCGTGTCGAGCGCGAGGAGACGGTCGGCCGGTACGACGACCGCGCGGGCCCGTACCTCGGCGGTGGGGCGGGTCGGGTCCGCGCTCTCGTAGGTACGGACGTCCAGCGCGGCGGCGTCCACGGCGAACCAGCACGTCCCGTGCGCGGCCTCGGCGGCGAGCAGGACGAGGTCGGCATCACCGGCGCCGAGCACGGGGGGTGCGGTCCCGTCGAGCAGGTGCCCGCCGCCCTCGACGGCGACGGCGGTCAGGGTCCCCGGCCCGAGCGCGACCGCGCCGAGGCGGCCCGCGAGCGGCTCGGCACCGGCCCGCTCCAGCAGTACGGAGGCCAGCGCGCTCGGCAGGTACGCCCCGGGCAGCGCGGCCCGCGCGGCCTCCTCGACCACGACGGCGAGGTCGAGCAGGGTCCCGCCCTCCAGGTGGGGCTGGAGCAGCCCCTGCGCGGCCATGGCGTCCCAGTAGGCGGGCCGCGCCCCGGTCCGCGGCGGGGTGTCGAGCAGCTTGCGGACCTCCTCGGGAGGCACGGCCCGCGCGACCCAGCCGCGCACCGCCTCGGCCAACTCGCGCTGTTCGTGCGTGATTCCGATGCCCATGCGCGGCAGATTAGAACACGTTTCATTCTGACGGAAGGTCAGATGCGATCCGAGCGCGGTACTCGCACACCGATCACGCCGATCACGGAGCGGATCCTGCACGCCGGCCCACCGGCCCCGTAGCCGGCGGATCGGCGGGGGTCAGCGGGCGTCAGCGGGCGTCAGCGGGCGTCAGCGGGCGTCAGCGGGCGTCAGCGGGCGTCAGCGGGCGTCAGCGGGCGTCAGCGGGGCATCATGCCCAGCGCGGCCCGCGCGATCTTCATGGCCTCCGTCTTGCAGGTGTCCGCCGGGTGGTGGCGCCCGGCGAGCACCACCCACACCTCCAGGTTCCCGTCGCGCACGCCCAGCCGGCAGCCGGACCCGTCGTCATAGGCGGTCCCCCAGGCCGCCTCGTCGGCCGGTCCGGGACCAGGGGTCGAGTCGGTCTTCTTCGCGGATTCGGCGAAGCCCGCGTGCGCCAGGTCCGCGCCGTTCGGGGGCGCGGGCGGCTCGGCACTGCGGTACAACGTCCAGGACACGAGCGCGTGATGGGTGGGCTCCCCGGTCGCTTGCCAGGTGCAGAGCGTCGAGGAGGTGTCCGAGCCCTCGGTGAGGCGGTCGTCCTTCTCGTGGAGCTCCCGCACCGGGAGCGGCAGGTGGTCGGCCGCCTCCGGGCAGGTCACCATGTTCGCGTACTTGTCCCCCTGCGTGGCGCCGTCGTCCCCGCCTCCGTCGGGCAACAGGGCGTACGCGGCTACGCCGGCCAGGCCCGCCACCACCACCGCTGCCGCGACCACCAGCGCACGGAGGCTCCTGCGCCGCTGCGGATCACCGGCAGGGGCCGCGACGGTGGCCACGGCGGTCGGGACGGTCGGCACGTGCCCGCCGGCCCCCGCGGTCGCCGCGGAGGCCGGGGCTCCCGCGGATCCGACGGCTCCCGCAGCGGCCGGGGGCAGGTCCAGCACGGTGCGCTCCGGGGCACCCAGCACTCGGTCCACCTCGGCCTGCTGGGCCGCGATCATCGCGTGCACGGCCGCCGGCCACGGCCGGCTCCCGTTGTCGGCGGCCGGGGTCACCGTCCCGAGCAGCTCCAGGATGCCCTCCGGCGTCGGCCGGGCGAGCGGGTCCTTGGCCAGGCAGGCCGCCACCACCGTCCGCAGCCCCGCCGGTACGGCCGACAGCTCGGGCTCGGTGTGGACCAAGTCGTACAGCGTCTGGAGGGTGCTCCCCGCCGCGAACGGGCCGCGCCCGGTGGCGGCCAGCACCAGCACCGATCCCAGCGAGAACACATCGCTGGCCGGGGTCAGTTCCTTGCCCTCGGCCTGTTCGGGCGACATGAACGCGGGCGAGCCGACGACCACCCCGCTCTGCGTCAGCTCGGCGGCGTCCCCGCCCACGCCCTCCGCCGCCCGCGCGATGCCGAAGTCGATGACCCGTACGCCGTCCTCGGCGAGGAGCACGTTGTCGGGCTTGAGGTCACGGTGCACCAGCCCGGCCCGGTGGATCTCCACCAGCGCCGTGGCCAGCCCCGCCGCCAGGCGGCGTACGGACTCCTCCGGCAGCGGACCGGCCGCGTCGACCACCGCACCGAGCGCGGGACCGGAGACGAACACCGAGGCCAACCAGGGTGTTTCAGCCTCCGGGTCGGCGCCCGTCACGGCCGCGGTGAAAGCCCCGGACACCTTCCGGGAGGCAGCCACCTCGCGCCGGAACCGGGCCCGGAACTCCTCGTCGGCGGCGAATCGGGCGTGCACGTGTTTGACCGCCACCAGCCGCCCGTCGGGCCCGGCCCCGAGCAGCACCCGACCCATCCCGCCCCGCCCGATCTCCGCCAGCAGCCGGTACGGCCCGACCGCGACCGGGTCGGTCGCTCTGAGCTCTCTCATCTCTCCCCCATCGCCCCGCCATCGCCCCCGTCATCCGTCATCGCTTCGGGACCACCCGCAGGGCGGACCGGGCGAACTGCTTCGCCAGGGACTCGCAGCGGCTCCCCGGCCCATAGCGGGAGCCCTGCACCGTCACGTCCACCCGTAGGTTCACATCCCGCACTGACAGCAGGCAGTTGGCGGGGGCGTCCGCGACCGGGGTCTCCCAGACGCCCTCCTCCCCGAAGCCCAGCCCGGGCTCGCGCCGCGTCCCGGCACGGGTCGCGATCTGCTCGTACGCGCGGTGGGCCTGCTCGGCGCCCGTGCCCTTGCCCTGCCCGGTGGGGTAGACGTACCAGCGTACGGAGACCAGCCCCTCGCCCCCGTTCGTGGAGCTCCACTCGCAGAGGTTGCCGAGATCGGCCCAGGTCCCGTTGCGCTGGGCGATCCCTTCCCCGCCCCGCGCCACGAACCCGACGGGCACTTGCATCTCGCCCCCGATGTCCCCGCAGGTCAGCGCCTTCGCCTGGTAGCGGTCCTCAACCTGCGACAGGAATAGGGTCCCCCACCCGAGGGAGCGGTACGCGTCCTCGACGTACGGCCGCCCGACTGCGAACCCGAGGGTGCCCAGCACGGCCGCGACCGTCACCCCGATCAGCGGCCTCCGCCACCGGCTGCGGCGCGCGGCCGGGTTGCCGACGGTGACCCCCGTGACCTCTGTGACCGCCGTCGCCGGGACGGCCGGCAGCCGCGCCGCCAGGGCCTCGGCCTCGGCCCGCTGGGCCGCGGTCCGCGCCGCCACCGCCCCCGGCCACGGCCGGGCCGTCGGCTCCAGGGCCCCGACCATGCTCAGCAGCTCCCGCGGGGTCGGCCGCAGGGCCGGGTCCTTGGCCAGGCAGGGCGCGATGATCCCGCGCAGGGAAGGGGGTACGCCGGTCAGGTCGGGCTCGGCGTGCACGATCTCGTGCAGCAGCCGCGGTACGGACTCGGCGGCGAACGGCGGTCGCCCGGTGCAGGCCGTGACCAGGGTGGACCCGAGGGCGAACACGTCGGCCGCCGCGGTGACCGTGCCCCCGCCCACCTGCTCGGGCGCCATGTACGAGGGCGAGCCGATGAGCGACCCGGTGTGGGTGATCCGGGTGCCGCCCTCCACCGCACGGGCGATACCGAAGTCGATGACGCGTACGCCGTCCTCGGCGAGCAGCACGTTGGAGGGCTTCAGGTCGCGGTGAACCAGCCCGGCCCCGTGGATGTCCGCCAGCGCGGTCGCGAGCCCCGCGGCCAGCCGCCGCACGGCGGTCTCGGGCAGCGGCCCGACCTCGTCCAGGGCCCCGCTCAGCGTGGGTCCCGGCACGAACACGGAGGCCAGCCAAGGCGTTTCGGCTTCCGGGTCGGCGTCCACGACCGGCGCGGTGCACGCCCCGGAGACCGTCCGCGAGGCCGTCACCTCCCGCCGGAACCGGGCCCGGAAGCCGGGCTCCTCGGCGAACTCGGCGTGCACCTGCTTGACCGCGACCAGCCGGCCGTCCGGCCCGGACCCGAGCAGCACGCGGCCCATACCGCCCTGCCCGAGCTCGGCGAACAGCCGGTAGGGCCCGGCTGCTTCCGCGTTCTCCCCCGTGAGATGACGCATTCCCCCCCCCGCCGCCCGCCTCAGAGACCGCGCACGAATGCGGTGATGCGGTCGCCACCGCTGTCTGTGCTGTACGAGGCCTTGCGCCACCGCGCGTCCGTCAGGTCCTGGATGGCGTCCATCACGTTCCTCCGTTACGCGAGCGATCGGCACCGACGGCTCCCGGGCGAGCGCCTCGGCTTGCGGGCGAGCGTATCCGACGGAACGCTGCCCGCTCAGCTGCGAGTTGGTCGCCAAGTGGCCACCGCAAAGACGGTGCGGTTCGAATTGCGGCGGACCCCGCACCGAACCGGCATGGGCCAAAACCAGCCACGTCCCGAAATCGCTCTAGCTCCCCCCGATACCAAATGATCCAATCTGGGGCGTTAACGCCGACCCCAATTCACTTCAGGAAGGAAATGCCCCGTGAATTGCGCGACGTACCTGGACCTGCACCACAGAGTATCCTTGGAGATCGAGGCAGAAATAGACGCCGCTCTCGTGCGCCTCGGCCCCGTTTCGGGCGGGAGCGCCGCCAGGAACGCGGTCGGCAAACTCCTGCGGCATCAGAAACTGAGGCATCCCCTGTCGGTACTGCCGCTGTTGGTGCACGCGGCCGAGACGGGGGACCTCGGACCCGCCGTCCCACTGTCCGCCGTGCACGTGCTGTGGTGGACCTCCGCGTGCTACCTCGACGACCTGGCCGACGGACACGGCACGACCACCTCCAGCAGCCTCGGCCAGAACGAAGGACTGATGGCCTCGTTCATCAGCGGCACGGTCCTGCCGATCCAGATCATCCGGTCGCTCCCGGTGCCGGCGGCGGTCCGCGTCCACCTGACGGCCGAGATCGCGACCGGCTGTGTGGTGGGCGCCGAGGGCCAGCTGTGCGACATCGACGCGAACGTCGACGGCGCCACCCGAAACTCGGTGATCGCGGCCTACCGCGGGAAATCCGGCGGACCCTTCTCAATGATCACTGCCATGGCGGCGATATTGTCGGGCGCGAGTGACGAAAGAGTAGAGCTGTGGCGGGAGTTCGGCTACGTATTCGGCATCCTGTGGCAGATATTCAACGACCAGGAAGACATCCTGTCCGGCCGCAACGAAGACCTCCTCAACGGGACGGTCACCTATCTGCTCACCTGTGCCCTCGATGACGCACCCACCGTGCAGAGCCGGGAAGACGTCCTGGAACGGCACGCCGCAGCACGGCATTCCGAGCGGGCCCGCTCCGAACTCACCGAGCTCCTCCTCGCCCCGGGCGTGCTCCGGCAGTACCGCACCGACCTCGACACCTTCCGGGACGAGGCCCACCGCCTGCTCGGGATCCTCGGCGGCGACGAACAATACCTGCCGGTGCTGCGGCACCTCGTGGACCACGCGGCGCAGATGCTCCTCCAACCGCACCTCGTCCCGGCGGCCACTTCCTAATGATCTTCATTCGTCCGCACGACACGCGATGATCACCGGTGCCATTCGCATCCTGCGCCGGAGATCCGTCACGGGAACGGGTCGTACCCCCAGGGCACGGACCTTCCCCCCTCAGCCGGTCGGGTGACCAGCAACGCCAAACGCCAAGTGGAGTTGACGGAGTTCGTCGGCGGCTTCGATCTGGCGGGGGCTATTCAGCCGAACCAGCGCGTCGTGGGCGGTGGTCAGGGTCGCGTGGGCTTCGTGGTGCCGGGTGAGGTGGCGCAGGACGATGCCGAGATCGAGGCGTGCTGGTTCGCTCCAGGCCGGCATCCGTGCTGCCTCGAAGTGGGTGAGCGCGTAGCGCAGGGGGTGTTCGGCCTCGCTCCACCGGCACAGAGCTGCGAGGTCGTTGCCGATGTGCTGGCGGGTTACTGCCAGGTAGAGGCCGATCAGTTCCGGTGGCTTTCCGGGAATACCAGCGCGGCAGACGGCTTCGCTGCGTCGGTGAATGGCCAGGGCTTCTTGCGCGCGGCCGGTGTGGCGCAGGTGTTGGCCGAGGGTGTTGAGGGTGGTGAGTTCGGCGAGGCGGCTTTGTGGGCAGGTCTGCTTGTTGAGGTGGTCTGCTGCTTCTCGGAGTCGGGTGATGGACTCTTCGGTTCGTCCGAGCCGGTGGAGTGCTCCGGCCGCGTAGCCCAGGGCCCAGCCGACCTGCAGCTGGTCGCCGCTTTCGCGCGCTGCGGCCAGGGCGGCCTGTGCGGTGGTCAGGGCGGCGGTGTGGTCGTAGAGGCACATGCTGTAGGCCCAGGCCAGGTAGTTGAGGTGGATGGCCTCGTCGCGTTTGCTGCCCAGGGCGCGTGCGGAGCTGACGGCCCACTGGAAGACCTGCGCCCACAGTTCCCAGTGCGGGGTGCGGTCGGAGAACCAGTGCATCGCTTCGGCGGTGTCGATGACCTGCTGGTGCAGGCCACAGGCTTGGGCGCGGCCCAGGGCCGCGAGCCACTGGGCCCGCTCGGCCTCCAGCCAGGTCCGGGCCTGGTCGTGGTCGGCGGGCGCGGTGGCGGGGTCGGGGTCGCCGTCGGGGGTGCTGCCCGGGTGGGGTTCGGTGTCGAAGAGCCGTGCGGCGGCGGTCGCGCGGCGCAGTGTCCACAGGTCGGCCCGGTTCTGGGCGGCTGCGATGTGCGCAGACTCATCCTCTTCGGCCAGTTGTTCGGCGGCGAAGAGGCGGAGTAGGTCGTGGAAGCTGTAGCGGTCGGCGGTGGGGTGGGGCTGGAGCAGTCCGGCGTCGGTGAGGTCCTGTGCGCACCTGACTGCCTGGCGCAGGGGCAGGCCGGCCAGCAGCGCGACGCTCTGAGGACTGAAGTCGGGGCCGGCGGCGAGCGAGGCGCGGCGGAAGAGGGTGCGGGCTGGCGGGAGCAGTTGCCGGTAGGACAGGGCGAAGGCGGCCCGGACTTGCAGTGAGCCGGCTTGCAGGGTGTCCAGGCGCGTCGTGTTTTCGGCGAGCTGGGTGACGAGTTTGGTGAGGTGTTCACCGGGCCGGGAGGCGAGGCGTTGTGCGGCAATGCGGACGGCCAGGGGGAGGTGCCCGCACAGGTCCGCGAGGTCGCGGGCGGCCTGGCTCTCCCGGTGGACCCGCTCGGGGCCGATGACGCGGGTGAGGAGTTCGACTGCTTCCTCGCGGCGCAGCAGGGCCAGTTCGGTGCGGTGGACTGATTCGAGGCCGGCCAGGGTGCTGCGGCTGGTGACGAGGGTGAGCGAGGGGCCGTGGCCGGGCAGCAGGGGGCGGACCTGGTCCTCGTCTGCGGCATTGTCCAGGAGGAGCAGGACTTGGCGGTCGCGCAGTACGGAGCGCAACAGCCCGCTGCGGTCGTCGGTGGTGGTGGGGATGGCGCTGTCGGCAACGCCGAGGGCGCGCAGCAGCCGGGCGAGCGCGTCGCGCGGCAGGGTTGGCCGTAAGTCCATGCCGCGCAGGTCGATTGCGTACTGGCCGTGCGGGAAGTGGGGGGCGAGGGCGTGGGCGGCGTGCACGGCGAAGGCGGTCTTGCCCAGGCCGGGCTGTCCGCAGACCACCGCGACGAGTGGGTGGGCGGGATCGACGTGTTCGGCCAGGGTGCGGAGCCGGTCCAGGGCGGGGCCGCGGGCGGTGAAGTCGCTGAGATCACGTGGCAGTCCGAGCGTGTGGTGCGGGGCGGCCGGTGTCCCTGGGCGGCCGGCCGGCGGGCTGGTGGGCCCGGCTGCGGGGCGGGGACGGGGGCGGGGGCGGCCCAGGGCGGCGGCATGTTCCAGTTCCCGGGCGCCGGCGGTGTCCAGTCCCAGGGCGGTGGCCAGGGCCTGGACGGTGCGGCGCTGTGGTCCCCGGGAGCGTCCGCGTTCCATGTCCGACAGGGCCCGCACGCTCACCCCTGCGGCCTGTGCCAGTTCCTCCTGGCTGAGCCCTGCACCCGTCCGCAGAGCGTGCAGGCGCGCGGCGAACCCCCCGTTGGGCATGGCTGAAATCCCCTGGCCAGCGTGGTCCCCCCAGATGGCGGACCTCCCGGCGGAAGTATGCCAACGCTACTTCTGCCGGTGCCACTTCCTGGTCCGCTCCCTGTCCCACCGGGTTGGCTGGGCACCTCGGACGCCGGGCCGGAGCCGCCCGACACGCTCCGACCCCGCGCTCCCTCGCCTCGTCGGTCTCCTTCGACACCGGTGCAGTCCTGAAGCGGTGGCTTTCTTGGTGGATGCCGCCCTTATCCGCATTGTTTCGCAATGGTTTGGAGAACAAGCATGAGCCCCACCCGCCGTGACGTTTTGAAATGGGGAGTAGGCGTCGGCGCGGCGTCCGCAGCCTCTCTCGTCCTGCCGTCAACTGCCCATGCGGGGAGCGGCTCTTACAACCCTTCGTCGTGGATGAGCCGGCTCAGCGACAGCACGTGGCTCAACCACCTGACGATACCCGGGACCCATGACTCTTGGTGCACCGACCCCAACAACGGAACGATTTGGGCGCAGACTCAGAATTGGGGTGTTCCCGAGCAGCTTGAACGCGGGATCCGATTCCTCGACATCCGCTGCAATGGACTACAGGGAGCTCCCAATGAGTTTGGGATCTACCACGGCTCCTGGTACCAGAAACACCGGTTTCAGGACGTCCTGAACGCCTGCCGAAACTTCTTCCGGCAGTACCCCAAAGAGACAGTCATCATGCGGGTGAAGAATGAAGGCGAAGGCGGGCAGGCGCTCGACGCTGTGGAGTTCAAGCGTCGGTTCAATTACTACCTGGACAACATGGGCTACAGGAGTATGCTCTGGACCGCCCCGTCCTGGCCAAAATTGGGACAAGTTCGCGGGAAGGTTGTCGTAGCGGCAGACTTCGAAAACACGTGGGGCATACTCGATTGGTCCAGCGGCGAGAACACGTATTTCAAGACGCAGGACAAATGGAGTTTGGCCTGGCATGCCGAAAAGACCGGCTTCATATACAGGCATTTTGACGACGCCTGGCGGAATCAGCAATCCGACAAGATGTACGTGAACTTCACGAGCTACTCCGGCGGAAGGGTGCCTCAGCGAAACGCGGAGGCAATTATGCCGGCCGTCATAAAGTATCTCGACGACCGCAAGCAGGAAAGAACCCACTTGGGAATCGTTCCGATGGACTTCCCCGACTTGTATCCAGACGCCGTGCGCCTTTTGATAGAAAAGAACTTCATCTAAAGGCGCCTTTGGCGAAGCAGCGGGCCATGACGCGCTGGGCGTGAGCGAGTTTGCGCGCGGTGTTCTCCAACAGGCGGGGGTTGTCCACGCTCAGGACGGGGGCCCGGGTGGAGTTCGTTGCACCAGCTCACCGCACGGGCCCCGGGTCTGCGACACGTTGCCGAACTCAGCCAGCAGGAAGGTCGGTGGGAGATCGTCATCGACGATGACCAGCTCATCGCTGACCGCCGCTCTGCAACGTCCCGCGAACCCCTCCTTCATGGGGCGCGAAAATCCGTGGACGGACCCACAGAAGATCACGTACTTTGTGGCTTCACGCCCTGAGACGGACGGAAGGAGGCGAGTGCCGTGCAGTTCACACCTTTCCAGCGCTCCCTCTTCCGCTATCCCGGCGTGGTTCGTCAGTTCTGACCGGGAGCGCTCCAAGCAGCCTGTATCCCGGAGGATTCCATGACCGATCCGGTCATCCGCGCGCTCTCCGCGAGCGACGCCCATCTCTTCGACGCGCTCCCCGACCCCCTGGGCGCCCGTGAAGGCCATCGGCGTACCCAGTTCCGCCCCGACTGGAAGCGCGTCGCCCTGCGCGACGGCGAGGTCGTCGCACGCGGCGCGTGGTGGGGCGGCCCCGACGACTCGGAGCCCGTCAACATCAACTGGTTCGACGTGGCCGAGGGCGAGGAGGAGGCCGGGGCCGAACTCCTGCGCTCCGCTCCCTGGCAAGTCGAACTCGAGATCAACCTACCCAGCGGCTGGCGGGAAGAGACCGACCTGCGCGCCAGCGCCGAGGCGCGCTTCGCCGCCGCACGAGCCGCAGGGTACGAGCTCCTGGTGGAACGCTTCCTGTACCGCTGGACCCCGGAGCGAGGTCTGCCCGAGCGACCCGGACGCCTGCGCTTCAGCGCCGAACCCGACGACACCGTGTTCTTCGACGCGTTGCGCCGCATCCACTCCGCCACCCTGGACACCCACGCGCTCAGGGCCATCGAGGAGGGCGGCCTCGACCAGGCCGCCCAGGAGGAACTCGACTTCTTCCACTGGTGCCCCTCCCCACGGGAATGGTGGCAGACCGCACACACGCCGGAGGGCAACCTGGCCGGCATCCACATCCCGGCCCACAACCCCTCCGGCCCGACCATCGGCTTCATCGGAGTCATCCCGGAACAGCGCGGTCGTGGCTACGCCTACGACCTCCTCGCGGAGTGCACCCACCTCCTCGTCGAGCTGGGCGCGGAGTTCATCAGCGGAGCGACGGACCAGGCCAACTTCCCCATGGCCGCGAACTTCGCCAAGGCTGGTTTCCCCGTCATCCGTGAACGCATCAACTTCCACCCGGCGGGCCAAGCGGCCTAGCGAGGAGTAGCACGCGGTGAGCGGTCCGGTCCGAGGGCAGGCCCGGACCGCTTGCCAGTGCCCGGCGGCATGCCGGCCGACCTCGTCGTCAGTCCACACACCGACGATGATCAACGATGACCGCGCCCGTTCCCATTCAGGCCCCACCAGCAAGATCACACGATCTACAGCTGGAGTATTAGGCCGACACATGCGACGACATCAGCTTCTCCAGCTTGTTGAGACTCTGGGTCCAGCCTTCCTCGTGAAGAGCACGGCGCCGCTCAGTGGCGAAGTCGCCCTGGGCTAGGACCAGATCAGCCGAGGTACCGCCGATATCGCGAAGGGACAGTGTCACCGTCGTCTCCTGGTCCTCGGGGTCGGGATCCTCCCACCGGAAGGTGTAGGACAGCCGTTCCGGAGGCTCGACCTCAAGGAATTCCCCCACCAGGTAGAACAGATCGCCTTCCGGAGGCTGCATCGCGATCCGATAACCGCCTCCTGGCCGAAGATCGCTTTCCACACTCGGGGTGGCGAACCCGTCAGGGCCCCACCACTTGACCAGTTCCTGTGATTCGGTCAAGGCTCGGAACACAACCGGGCGCGGCGCGTCGAGAACACGCCGCATGTGCAGTCTCAGCCCGCCATCGCGCGTCATCACGACCCTCTCCAACCGAAGGCATCGAGATCGACCACCGCATCCATCCTAGGGCGTGCATCGAAAGTCGTTTGGTCCGTTTGTCGGACACGCCTACCCTCTGGCCCGTGATCCAGATGAGCCATGACGAGTTGCGCAGCTATCAGGTGGGACCAGTGCACGCGGAGCTTCGTGCGCTCACGATAAGTGACGACCGTGAAGGCATGCTCGAAGGGACGCCGCACCTACACCGTCGCCTTCGTCTGGTGGGCATCGAAAAGGCGATGGCAGCGACGCCGCATTTGTATGTGCACGATCTCGGCAAGCTCCGGGCCGATGCGGAGGGGCGGGTCGAGGAGTGGCTGCCGCGAGAGGCGGTTCATGCTCGACTGACGTCATGGTGGAAGCCCGAGGACATTGCAGAGTTTGGGCACACGGAGCTCTCGGTGATGTGGTTCCAAACGGCTACGCAGGATCCCTTCGCCCACCTGGCCACGATCGTGCGTCCCCTGGACTGGGCTTCGCTTGCCAGGTTTGTCCCTTTCGAGGACTAAGACTTGTCCCGCAGAAGATCTTCGAATCGAGCTGGATGGGTCGGCCGCTGTGGAACCCGTTCGTTTATCCGGCGAGGTGGATCTTCCAGGTCTTCATTCGGGCGAAAGTGTGCTCGACGCGGGCGCGGACCTGCTTGTGCGAGTGGTTGTGCTCCTGCTTCCAGTCGGGGAGTTCCTCGCCCTTGCGGCGGCGGTGGGGCATGACGAGCCCGGTGCCCGGATAGCCGCCATCGGCGATTGTCATCGTCTTCCCGACAGCGGCTTTGGCGCCGGATTGCTCCCACGCCCTGCAGTCGTTGCGTTGCCCGGTAGAGGCCGGCCGACCACGACGACCCGGCGGGTATCGGCGTCGATGACCACCTGGTGGTTGGTGGAGTACCTGTAGTTCTTGGACTGCTCGGCGATCGTGTGGTCGCGGGTGGGTACCAGGGTGCCGTCCACGATGAGCACGGCGTCTCTCGCGAAGCGGCGCCGAGGCTGAAGCGCCAGGAGCGGACCGAGGTGGTCGGTGATGCGGTCGGCAGCGGACTTGGAGATGCCGAACAGCGGGGCGAGCTGGCGCATCGTCAAGTTTGTGCGCCAGTACGCCGTGACCAGCAGTGTCCTGTCTGCCAGCGGCAGGCTCCACGGCCTGCCCCGGCGGGTGGCGTCGGCCCCCTCGCGACGCAGCGCCGTCACCAGTTTCATGAACTGGCGCGGGCTCAGCCCGGAGAACGGGACTATCCAAGACGGCTCTGACGCCGTGATCACACCAGCCACGTCGAGATCATTTCACCGCGGCTGATCCCTCCAGCCCGTGAGGGCGGGGTCCGGACGCGAAGGCAAGGACGTCGCGGACCGCTTCGCGCAGGCTGCCGAAGTGACGATGCACGCCGTCCACCGCCGCAGGGGCGTTGACACCCCACACCGTCATCCCGGCACGGAGCCCGGACTCCACCCCGGAAGGGGCGTCTTCGATGACCAGACAATCCTCCGGTTTGGCACCAAGTCGCGCGGCTGCCTGCAGATACGGCACCGGCGACGGCTTGCCTTCCGCCACGGCGGCCGCATCCACGAGGACCTCGGGGACTGGCAAGCCCGTCCGTGCGAAGCGTCCCCGCACCCGGTGCTCATAGTTCGAAGTCACCAGTGCCCAGGACCCGGGCTGCAGAGCACTCAGCAGCTCCGAGGCTCCGCCGAAGGCGGCATAAGCGCCGAAGCGGACGTCCTCGTCCTCCAGCTCGTGCAGTGCGGCAAGGCACTCCCCCGGGTCCTGGTCCGGAGCAACCTGCGCAAAGGTCTCCATCGGCCTCGTCCGCAGTGCCACCCGGTAGACCTCATCGGGGTCCAGTCCGTATCGCTCTGCCCACGTTCGCCAAACAAGGCGCTGATTGTCCACCGCGTCGATCAACGTGCCATCGACATCAAACAGGACATACCTCATCACACCAGACTGGCCGGGTTCACTGATCACGCTTCGATCATGCCATCAGGCCCTGAGCAGGCAGTTTGCGGGACAAGTCTTAGGGCTTGCAGATCATTAACATGTCGTCTTGATCTTGTTGGGCTCGTCGGTCAGGGCGAGGACCTGGGCATGGAGGATTGAGAGGACTGCGGGTG
>NZ_JBEXQA010000005.1:223513-338946 GCF_040612395.1 Streptomyces sp. NPDC006430 | reverse complement strand
GTCTGATCGCTCGGACGTCCCCCGCCGACTGGAATATCGCGTGATTCTCGACCTGGCCGATTAACCGGCGCCTCGCACGAGCCGGAGCGGGTGGACGCACCACCCCGGGGCCGCTCCGGCCGGTCGGGTTGCCGGGTCAGGCGATCGAGAAGGTGACGACCGTCTGATAGGTGTCGGCGAACATGAACGGCGGGAGCTGGATCATCCCGGCGCCGCCGACGGCGAACTCACCGCCGGTCAGTTCCTCCCCGCCGGCGGCCTGCGAGGCCACCTTCATCGGGGTCTCGGAGATCGCCCCGGGCGTGCCCGCGGTGCAGGTGCTCGGGCTGTCCGGGTTGGTCACGGTGCAGGACGGCTGGATGCCGATCTGCGCCTTCGCCATCGAGTGGCCGGTCGTCTGGTTCAGGAACGGCGTACGGGTCGCCGTCACGTCCCAGCCGAGCGTGCCGCCGCGGAAGTCCTGGACGGTCGCGGCGTTGAAGACGCCGACCACCGACTGGGCCTTGCCGTTGATGGTGACCGAGGGGAAGGCAACGGCCGGTTGGCCGTCCTTCGGACCGAGTGCCAGCGGGCCGGGGAGCACCTCGATGTCGACCGGGTTCTTCACGCCCGCCTGGTCCTCCAGGTACACGAAGGACTTGTACGGGGTGATCGACCCGTCGATCTTGAGGGCGTCGGCCTTCTTGGTGACGGTGATGTTGCAGGTGGCGGCGCCGGAGGCGTCCGCCGTGCCGGTGCCGGTGTCGCCGGTCGCCGCGCCCGCGAGGAGGGCGGAACAGGTGACGGGACCGGCCGGGAAGTTGGCGCCGGTGACGACGACGGCGGTGCCCGCCTTGCCGCTGTTGGGCGTCAACTTGGTGGTGACCGGGTCCTTGGGCAGGGCCTCTACCGCGACCGAGCCGATCGTGGCGCTCGGCCGGGGCGCCGGGGTACAGGTCGTGGTGAAGATCGAACCGCTCAGGTCCGCGTCCGTGACCGCCAGGTCGAGCTTGATGTCGACCGTGGTCCCCTCGGTGCCGTCCGGGATCTTGATGGTTCCGGAGAACGCCTTCGGGTCGAGCGGGGTGCCCGCGACGACGCTGACGGTCTCGGGCGGACTGGTGACCACCTGGGTGGTCGCCCCCACCTTGAGGGTGATCTTGGAGGTGTTCACCGTCGTGACGGAGAAGCCGGGGACCAGTGGGCTCGCACCCGGGTCGATGGTGATCGGAACGACGTCGCCGGCCTTGGCCTGGCCGGGCACGGTGATCGTGTAGTTCTGGTTGCCCGAACCGTCCGCCTGCGGTGCAGGGGCGTCGCAGTTCTCGAAGACGGGGGTGGTCACGGTCGCCGCCTGAGCGGTGCCGGTCAGGCCCACCACACCGCCCGTCAGCGCGAGGGACAGGGCGCCCACCCCGGCCAGAACTCTTCGTCGGAACGTTGTACTCACTGGGTCGCGACTCCTTCGTCAGACGAACCCTCCCCCCACCCGCTGTGGGGAGGAGGCCGAGCCGGTGCGGTGGCCGACATTGACGCGTCGCGGTGATGAGAAGTCAATGACTTGCTTTCGCCCGAAGCACACAGAAATTGATGTCCCATCAGACCGGGTCTGCGGCGGGCCGGGGCGGGTGGGATGCGTGGGGTGCCGACGTGCGACCGACCTGGTCGTCCGGTCACAGCACTAGCCGGTGGTGGCCGGGACGTGCAGCAGCAGGGCGGCGGTGTCGGCGGGGACCCCCGTGAGGCGGTCCGGTACGGCCCCCGCACCAGCGCCTCGGAGACCTCGGCCGGGGTCTTCGCCGTACCGCCCGCCGCAAGGCCCTCTGCGAGGACCAGCGCGGCGACGCCCGCCGCGGGCGGGGCCGCCATGGAGGTGCCGGAGGCGCGGGCGAGGGTGGTGGTGGAACCCTTCCAGGCCGAGATGACGGACAGGCCCGGCGCGGAGAGGTCCACACACCTGCCGTGGTTGGAGAACGACGCCCACCCGTCGGCGGAGTCCGTCGCGCCGACCGTGACGGCCACGGGGACGGCGGCAGGGGAGCCGGCACAGGCGTCCCCGGCGGCACTGTCGGCGGCGACGGTGAAGGTGATCCCGGCGGTGACCGCCCGGGTGACCGCCGCGTCCAGGGCGTAGCTGCGGGTGCCGCCCATGCTCATGTTCGCCACGGCGGGGGTGCCCGGGGACGCGGCTGCGTCCTTCACCATCCACTGACACCGCGCGGTGGTGGCGTACGCGTACGGGCCGTCCAGCGGGAGGTCGCGCCGGTCGATGGGGTCCAGCGGCCAGGGCGCGGGCTTCTGGGTGTCGCTGGTCCGGAACTCGGCGTCCGGTTCCACGGAGGTCACCCGCGGGTCGGCGGCGAGGACAGCGGCGCGGGCAGCCGTGGTGCGCACCGCGATGCCGCTGAGGACGCTGTTGTAGACGGCCCCCACCCGGTCGCCGGAGCCTGCGGCCTCGGCGGCCAGGGCGCGGGCCGGGGTGCGGGGACTGGTGTCCTTGAGGACCACCACGTAGGGGGCGGTGGGGGTTTCGGTGCGGTCCGCAGCGGCGTGTGCCGGGGGTGGCGGCAGGGCGGTGTTGTTGCCGGCGGGGCGGCTGCCGGGAGCAACGCGGTGAGTGCGGTCAAGCGGCCGATGCTCTGCGAGGCGGGGGCCGGGCGCGCGCGGAGGGTGCGCCGAGTGGGCGCACGACACGCCGCCGGACGGATTAGGACCTGTCCGGTCGATCATTGAGGCGATGGCGTTTGACGCCTGTGTATCTCGTTGTCGAAGGTCTCGTCGAGTGAGGTAGAAGGGGGGCATGGATACCGTCGTACTTGAACAGATGCTGGACGAGACCTTCGATCAGGCTGTTGTGCATCACGGATACACCAACTACATGCGCGACTACGAGGTCATCGTCTACGCGACGGCTGCTCCTCGTACCGGCATCACGCCGTCCCACCTGCGGTATCTCTTCCGGTACTGCGTTGAGGCCCGTTGTGAGACGTCGGTGTCGGCGCAGACCTGGCGGGTCTCTTTGGACGACCGGCTCATCGACCGGGAAACCGGTGTCGACCTTGATGGATACGTCTGGGGGGTGAAGTGGCATGACCTGTACCCGGGAGCCAAGCTTCTCCCTGAGTCGGAGGCGACCCGCCGCTGGTCGAAGGCCGTCGGGATCGACTTCCATGAGGTACGCATTGAGACCAACGCACACAACCTGACCTTGGTCTTCTCTGACCTTCAGGTGAGCGAGGTCCCGGTCGGATACACACCCTTCGTCACGGAGTAGGGATCAGGGTTCGTGTGATCTTGTGACCGACGTGTGGTCGGGTCGTTCCTCACGTCATGGGGCGGGGTGATCTGAGTGATGCCGAGTGGGAACGGCTGCGGCCGTTCCTACCGGTCAGCAACAGGCGTTGTGGCCGGTGGCGGGATCACCGGCAGGTGATCGATGGGATTCTGCACCGGGTGCGGACCGGCGTTCAGTGGCGTGACCTGCCCGAACGCTTCGGGCCGTGGAAGACCGTCTACGAACGGCACCGGCTGTGGTCGGCCGACGGGACGTGGGAGCGTCTGCTGCAGCAGGTCCAGGCCGCGGCGGATATGGCTGGTGAGGTCGACTGGGACATCTCGGTCGACTCCACCATCGTGCGGGCGCATCAGCACGCGGCGGGTGCCCGCACTGACCCGCCGCCGGCCCCCACCTCAAAGGGGGCCGAAGGGCCAGAACATCAGGACGAAACGCCGTGGCAGAGCCTGCACGCCCGCCTGGTGGAGGTGGTGCGGGAGGTGAGGGCCTGGGCCGCTCGCGCGGCGGGTTCACCACCAAGCTCCACCTGAGCGCGGACGGCCGCTGCCGCCCGCTGTCCCTGATCGTCACACCAGGTCAGCGGGCGGACTGTACCCAGTTCAAACCGGTTCTGGAAAAGATCCGCGTTCCGAAGCTTGGGCCAGGCAGGCCGCGCAAGAAGCCGGACAGCGTTGCGGCCGACAAGGCCTACAGCAACGGGCCGTGCCGCGACTATCTGCGGCAACGGGGCATCCGGCACACGATTCCCGAGAAGACCGACAGCCAGGCCGCCCGCCTGCGCAAAGGTTCACGCGGCGGACGTCCACCGGGCTTCGACGAAGAGCGGTACAAGAAACGCAACACCGTCGAACGGGCCATCAACCGGCTCAAGCAGCACCGGGCGGTGGCCACCCGCTACGACAAGCGCCGTTACGTCTACCTCGGCACCGCAACCGCCGCAGCCCTCACCATCTGGCTTCGCACATGATCGGCCGGACAAGTCCTAGCCGGAGAGGGGCCAGCCGCGCATGGCGAAAACGCCCTCGTCGCGGGAGCCGGCGGCGGCGTAGGTGGCGAGGGCCGCCTCGTTGTCGGTGTCGACTCCCACCCACATGCCGTAGCAGCCGCGAGCCTTGGCCTCGTCGGCGAGGGCCTCGGTCAGTGCCCGGCCGATGCCGCGGCGGCGGTAGCCCTCGTCGACGGAGAGCTCGTACAGGCACATCTCGGTGCCCTTGTCGGGGTGGCTCATCTCGACCCCGGAGACCATGCCGGCGGGGATGTCATCGACGTAGGCGACGAGCATCACGTGTCCGGGCGCAGAGAGGAAGTGCTCGGACCAGTCGGGCCGGGTGGGACCGTCGAAGAGCCCTTCCGCGGCCTGGAGTTCGGCGACGGTACGGGCGGGGCGGATGTCCATGGCGGTCACGATAGGCGCACGACGAGCGACGGCCCGGGTTCTTCACGGCGTGGCGGCCCGCGGAACGGCCGCCACGGACCTTGCCGGGGCGGGTCGTGCGTAGCTGGCCCGCTCACCCCACGATCGGGTGGGGCAGGCGTGGCCGGGTGGATCAGGCGTGGCCGCAGGGACGGATCCGGACGGACGGGTCAGCCGCGGCCGGACGGAGGCCATGGACGGAGGTCACGGTCGGAGATCAGGTGCGGACGGCGAGGGCCGCCGCGTAGGTCGGCGGAGCCGGGAGGTCCGTCAACTGCCAGCCGGGGACGGGAGCCGGGCGGGGGCCCGAGCCCACGTACGGTTCGACCACGCCCGTGGCGATCCCGGTGCCCGTGCCCTTGAGGTAGGCCTCCTTGCGCGACCACAGACGGGCTAGCGCCTCCTGCCGCTCCGCCTCGGGAAGCGCGGAGAGTTCCGCCGTCTCCGCCGGATGCAGGTTCTTGAGTATGTCCGCCACCGCTGCCGGGCTCGGAACCCCCTCCACGTCGATGCCGACCGGCACCCCCGCGAAGGCGAAGTACGCCAACCCGTCGCTGTGCGACAGCGAGAAGTGCACCGGGGCACCCTTGACCGCGGGCCGGCCGTGCGGGCCGTCGCAGCACGGGCAGTCCTCCCGGACCAGGGCGACCTCCTGCGGCGCCAGCCCCAGATAGCCACTGAGCAGTACCCGCAAGCCCACGTGCGAGGCGAGGTACCGGTGCCGGTCGCGGGGCCGCAACAGCCGCCCGGCCCGTTCGTGTTCGTCCGCGTCCAGGATCGACAGCGCCTCGTCGATCCGGTGGCCGCCGACCACGTCGAGGGTGGTGTCCAGGGACCACACGCTCACGGCAGCCCCCGCGGGGAGCTCGCCGGTCCGCGGGGTGTCCTCGCCGAGTCGGTTCAGGTTCGTACTCACCCGACGAGGGTAGACGAGGGGCTCGCGGCGGCCCGGTTATTCTCGTGCTTTCGTCGGTCAAGGGATCTTGCGGTGCAAAGTGCCGTTGTAACGAAGGAAGATGACCGGATCCGCTGGGTCGAGCTGGCCGGGGAGGAACCGCCCTCGACGCGGCCGGCGTCACCCGCGGGCACAGCATCATGCGCGACAACCCGGAGGGTTTCGGGCGGGCCACCGCTGCCGCGCTCGCCCGTGACTAGACGCCGGACCTACCCGTGGTGACGGGTGGGGGCCGCGGCTGGGGCGCCGTCCTGTGTCTTGGCCCCCGGCGAGGGCGTCCCGTCGGTCCAGGCGTAGACCCGCTTGCCGCGCACCGAGACTTGGTACTGGTGGACATCGCGGCATTCGGGCCGCTCCTCGGCCCGCGTGCCGCGCGGCCACCACGTGGCGTCCATGTGCCGCCGACCGAGTTCCTTCGGCGTGCCGGTGGTGCACTGCGGACCGTCCATCGGGGTTGCGCCGAGTGTGAAGCGGATCAGCCTGGCCCCACCGGTGGTGCGCGCGCGTATGCGTATGTCGCTGGCGTCCTTGGGTACCCAGGAAGGCAGCGCGAAGGCGGGCTGGCCGTGGGTGGGCGCATCGGCGGCGGTCGCGAAGTGCCGGCTCTTCTCCTTGAAGAGCTGGTCGTTGATGGAGTCGGTCACGGGGTTGGGCGGGAGGTTGGGCAGCGCGAAGGCGGCGGTGGCGAGGACTCCCACGGTGGCGACGGCGATGACGAGGGGACGGCGGTTCATGTGATCCAGTCTTGCCGTTGCGGTCCTCGCGCGCGTCCCTCCGCAGGACGAATCTGCCCTCTGCCCGAAGTCTGATATCAGGTCCTACCTGAGGGTGTAGGCGACTACGCCGGTCGCCCCGGCGGTGCGCCGGGCCTTCGCGAGGGGCGAGAGGGTCCTACAGGGGTCGGCCCGGGCCCAACTGACGACAAACCCGGGGCCCCGACCCGCGGACCACCCCGACACCCGTGCCGCCACAGGGCGTTATAGCAGCGTTGAGGGGTGGCGATAGGACGCCCGCCGAGGGTGGAAATCGACGCCGTACCGGGTTACCCGGGCGGGCCCCCACCGCGTTCCGGAGGAATGTCATGCGCCGTCGTCCCGTTCCCGTCCTCGCATCGGCCGCCGCGGCCGGTGCGCTCGTCCTCGCCACCCCCGCCTCGGCGGCCCCGGCCGACAAGCCCCAGGTGCTCAGCGGTTGGACCCAGACCAGCGCCGCCAGCTACAACGCCTGGGTCACGGCGCGCGGGAGCCGGGGCACGTGGGGGTCGTACGGCTTCGACTGGTCGACGGACTACTGCTCGTCCTCGCCCGACAACCCCTTCGGTTTCCCCTTCCAGATGTCCTGCGCCCGCCACGACTTCGGCTACCGCAACTACAAGGCTGCCGGCGCCTTCCCCACCTCCAAGGCCCGGCTGGACGACGCCCTGTACGCGGACCTGAAGCGGGTCTGCTCGGCATACTCGGGTGTGAGGAGGACCTCCTGCGACGGCACTGCCTGGACCTACTACCAGGCGGTCCATACCCTCGGCGTCTCCCCGGAGGACGTGCCCGTCGCCTGAGCCGTCCGCGACCGACTCCGGACCCCCGATCCCGGATCTCCGGTTCCACCCTCCGCTCACGTCAGCTCCGCCGGTCCGGTGGAGCCGAGGCCCGCCCCCGACCGGGATCCACCCGATCGGGCGATGCTCAGGTCGACCACGTAGTGCTCCTCGATCCAGCCGGCCGGGAACAGGGCCGACAGTCGGACGCGCTCGGCGGCGAGGAAGGCGTCCGTGCCGGGCTCGCCGACTCCGCGGCCATCCCCTCGCCCGACTCGACCGCGACCACCCGCGCCCCGCGCGCGTGCAGCAGAGCGGTCGCGATCCCGGTGCCCGCACCGACGTCGGCCACACGGGCACCGGACAGTGCGAAGCCGGCGAGGTCCTCCAGGGTGTCGAGGAGCGCGGGTGGGTACGAGGGGCGGTGGGCGGCGTAGCGCTCGGCCGCCGAGTCGAACGAGCGAGCACGGGCTTGGGATCCGGTCGTCATGGCACCCATGGTCGGCGCCTGAGCCCGGGCGCACCAGGTGGCCGACCACGGAGGGTCGGCCCCGTTCACGGAAGGTGGTGGGCGTGACCGCGCGCTATGTCACGGATCTGGTGGGGGCGTTGGAGCGGTACGCGGGGCGGCCTTCGCTCGGCGCCCACGGCGCCGGGCTGACCTTCTCGGAGCTGCTGGACCTGGTGTACCGGCTGGCCGGGGCGCTGGCGGAGCACGGGGTCGGGCCCGGTACAGGGCTGGCCTGCGTCTTCGGCGGCAACCGGCTGGAGGTGCTGCCGGTCCGGTTGGCCGCGCACGTGCTGGGCGCGCGGCTGACCCAGATCGTCGCGGATCCGTACGTCCACGGCCTGGAGTTCGTCCTGCGGGACTGCCTGCCCCGGCTCGTGGTGCACGATGTGCCCGTACCGGATACGGGGGCGGCCCGGCTGGCCCTGGACGAGCTGCTCAAGGAGGCGGCCGGCCGGGAGGCGACGCCACTGCCCGTACGGGCGCGGGAGGACGACGTGGCGCGGGTGACGTACACGGGCGGTACGACTGGGGTGCCCAAGGGGGTGGCCTCCACCTTCCGCGCGCTCGGGGCCCGGACGGACGGCCGCGCAGGCCGCGATGACCACGCAGGCCGCAATGACCGCGCCGGCCGGGATCGCGGTGTGGACCGGGGCCGGCTGACGTACCTCTCCGTCACCTCACTCGCCCACCGGTCCGGCGGCCGCTGCCTGGAACAGCTGCGCTGCGGGGGCAGGGTGGAAGTGCAGGACGCCTTCGACACCCGGAAGTTCGCGGCCGACTGCGCACGGCTCGGACCCGTGTCCACGTACCTGACACCGGCGATGGTGTACCGCCTGCTGGACGATCCGGACACGGCCGCTGGGATCCCCGGACTGAGCGTCGTTTCGTACGGCGCGGCTCCTATCCTGCCCGAGCGGCTGTACGAGGCCGTGACCCGCTGGGGTGGCCACTGGCAGCAGGGCTACGGCATGAACGAGGCCGCGGTGATCTGCCGCCTCACCCCCGCCGACCACGAGGCCGCCGTCGCCGGCCGGCCCGAGTTGCTCGCGTCGGTCGGCCGCCCGGTGCCGGGGGTCGAGGTCGAGGTGCGCGACGCGCACGGCCGGGCACTGCCTCCCGGGCGGACGGGCGAGGTGTGGACGCGGTCCGCGGCGATGATGACCGGCTACTGGAATCGCCCCGACCTGACGGCCGCGGCGATCAGGGACGGATGGCTGCGCACCGGCGATCTCGGGCATGCCGACGAGGACGGGTACCTCCACCTCGACGACCGGGCCGCGGACGTGGTCATGGTCGAGGGGGACAACGTCTACTGCCTCCCGGTGGAGGCGGCGTTGACCCGCCACCCCGGGGTCGCCCAGGCCGTGGTGGTGGGCCGCCACAGCCCGCTGACGGGCGAGGAGGTCTGCGCCTTCCTGGTCCCGGCGCCCGGCCGCATCCCCGACGCCGCGACGGCGGCCGAGGCCTGCGACCTGGTCCTGGCGACCCTCGCCCCGGCCCACCGTCCGACAGCCGTGTTCTGGCGGCAGGAGATCCCCCTGACCCCCCGGGGCAAGCCGGACAAGCGCCGCCTACGCGAAGAGGCCACCCCCTGATCCCCCGGCGGCCGGGGACCGAGCGAGCCCCGAAAGGGTGAGGCCGACCACCTCACCCGAAGGCGCCGGGGCAGTGCAACGCCGTGAAAACGGAATCCGGCCGGAGGCCGGCACGAGCGCGAGCCGACTCGCCTACCCGGTCCCGCGCGCCCTGCAAAGGGCGTCGCCCGCCCGCGTCGACCTACAAGAAAGCCCTCCGCGGAGGAGGGCTTGGGGTGGGACGTGAAGAGTGCCCCCGGCAGGACTCGAACCTGCGGCCAAGTGCTTAGAAGGCACCTGCTCTATCCACTGAGCTACGGGGGCCGGAAGGTGGCCGTGGCGGCCTGGAGCCCCGGGGTGGGGGTGGGACTGTCGTCCGTGCCAGGTCAAGGATAGGGCTCCGGTTGCCTTGTCCCGGTTGCTTCACCCGCGTGCCACGATGTGGAGGTTCGGTGAAGCGGTCCCGATAATCGCAGGCAGGTGCGATTCTCGCACCGCTTTTACGCCGCGGCGCCCTGGGTGTTGTGCACTCGTTATGCCTGTGTCCCACTCGTCCTCCGTGTCCAAAAGGTCCTGCTGGAGTTGCGGTCGGCGCGCAGGGGACGTATAAGCTTCAAAAATGGCCTTAAATTGGGCATTCTTCGCATGTGGTGACCTTGGATGTTCGGCCTCAGCTGCTCGATGCCCTGTCCGCCCTGCGCGACCGGGTCGCGTCCGTGCGTCTGCCGCTGCCCCTGCCCGGCGCTCCGCGCGCCCGCCAGACCAGAGTCGAGTTGCTCGCGCAGCTCGACGACTACCTCGTACCCCGGCTGAAGGCGCCCGAGGCGCCGCTGCTCGCCGTCGTCGGCGGGTCCACCGGGGCCGGTAAGTCCACCCTCGTCAATTCCCTCGTGGGGCGCCAGGTGAGTGAGGCCGGCGTACTGCGGCCCACCACCCGCATCCCCGTTCTCGTCTGCCATCCGGACGACCATCACTGGTTCGCGGGCATGCGGGTGCTCCCCGATCTGATGCGCGTCTGGGCTCCGATGGACGAGGACGACCCGCTCCCCGAACTCGACCGAGATGCCTCCCGCAGCCGCCGGAGCACCACTGCCACCCGCGAACTGCGGATCGAGACCGTGGCCGGCCTGCCGCGCGGGCTCGCTATCCTCGACGCCCCCGACGTCGACTCCCTCGTGGTCGAGAACCGGACACTTGCTGCCCAGCTCATCTGCGCCGCCGACGTCTGGGTCATGGTCACCACTGCCTCGCGGTACGCCGACGCCGTTCCCTGGCACCTGCTGCGCGCCGCCAAGCAGTACAAGTCCACCCTGGTCATCGTTCTCGACCGGGTCCCGCACCAGGTACTGGCGGAGGTCTCGCGACAGTACGGGGCGCTGCTCACTCGGGCCGGACTGGGCGACGTACCGCGGTTCACGGTGCCCGAACTTCCCGAGTCGGCCGGCGGGGGCGGGCTGTTGCCGGCCAGTGCCGTCGCCCCGCTGTTCGCGTGGCTCGCCCACCACGCGCAGGATCCGGCCGCCCGGCAGTACGCCGTCGGGCGGACCGCGCTCGGCGCGCTGGACTCCCTCGGTCGGCGGATGCCGGAGCTGGCATCCGCCGTCGCCGCCCAGCACGCCGCCGCCGTACGGCTGACCTCGGCCGTGGAAGACGCGTACAGGAGGGAGGGGAAGCGGGTCCGCAACCGGCTCGACCAGGGCGCCGTACTGGCCGGGGACGCACTGACCCGGTGGCGCGGCTACCCCCTCGACACCAGCGCCGACGAACTGCTCGACTCGCTCGCCGAGTCGCTCGCCGCGCTGCTCCAATGCGCGGTGGCCGCCGCCGACGAGCGGATCGCCGAGGCCTGGCGGCGCGAGCCGGCCGCCAGCGCGGTGCCGATGCCCGGGCCGGACCGGGAGGCGGGGGAGCGCATCGGCATGGCCGTACGGCTTTGGCGGCGCGTGCTGGAGGAACTCGCAGAGGAAGAGGTCGCGAAGCTCGACAAGCAGCCCGCGCCCGACCCCGACGGGGTCGCCGCCCTGCTGGTCGCCGCCCTACTCGGTGGCAAGCGCGCCCGGCCCGCCGGGGAGAAACTCGCCGAACGGATCGGCGTACAGGCCGCCGTGTGGCTGCGCGACCGGGGCGGCGAACTGGTCACGCAGCACCTGGAGCAGGTGCTGCGCGCCGAACGGGACCGGCGGTTGGCCCCGCTGGAGGCGCTCGACGTGACCCCCGAACCACAGGCCGAGCTGATTGCCGCACTGTCCGTACTGCAGAAGGAGAGGTGACGCGGTGAACGCCTTGACCGACCGCACCGACGACCGCTGGGACGACGGACTCATCGCACGCTCGCGCCGGGTCGGGGAGATCGACGACGAGGACCGGGACGAGGGCGACGACGCGCTGGTCCGGGCGGTCTCCGGCGCAGGGAGCGACGGAGGCAAGGCCCCCTCGCCCCCGCTGAGCCCCGAGGGGCAGGCGCTGCGCACGCGCCTGGAAGCGCTGCGTCAGCTGGTCGGACTGTCGCGGACCCGACTGGACGGCAAGACCCTTGCCGAAGCCGGCCGAGTGCTGGACGAGGCCGCCGCACGGCGCGGGCTGTCGCCGCAGCACACGGTCGTCGCGATCGCCGGAGCCACCGGAAGTGGCAAGTCCACGCTCTTCAATGCACTCGCCGGGGTGCAGATTTCCGAGACCGGCCTGCGCAGGCCGACCACTGCCGCGCCCATCGCGTGCAGCTGGTCGGACGGCGCGGCCGGACTGCTCGACCGTCTTGAGATCCCGGGCCGGCTGCGGCGCCGGCCGCGAGAGACCTCGGAAGCCGGGGCGCTGCGCGGGCTGGTCCTCGTGGACCTGCCGGACCTGGACTCCGCGGTCGGCGCCCACCGGGACCACGTGGACCGGGTGCTCGCCCTGGTCGACGCCGTGGTGTGGGTGGTGGACCCGGAGAAGTACGCCGACGCGGTGCTGCACGAGCGGTACCTGCGACCGCTGGCCGGACACGCCGAGGTGACGTTCGTCGTGCTGAACCAGGTGGACCGGCTGCCCGGCGAGTCGGTTGACCTCGTACTGGACGACCTGCGGCGACTGTTGGACGACGACGGCATCGCGCTCGGCGAGTACGACGAACCCGGCGCCACCGTCCTCGGACTGTCGGCGCTGACCGGCGAGGGCGTCGGGGAACTCCGCGAACTGCTCGCCCAGTTCACCCAGGAGAGGGGGGCCGCGACCCGGCGCATCTCCGCCGACGTCGACCGCGCCGCGGTGCGCCTGCGCCCGCTGTACGTGTCCGACGGTCACCCGGGGCCGGAGATCGGCGAGGCGGCGCGCGCCGAGTTCGAGGACCGGCTGGCGGAGGCGGTCGGGGCGTACGCGGCCGGGCTCGCCGCCGAGCGCGCCTGGCGGCGCAATGCCGGAAAGGCGTGCGGTACCCCGTGGCTGCGGCTGTGGCGGTGGTACGAGAGCAGGCGAGCCCCGCGCACACTGGCCGGGCTGGCAGCCCTGGCAGCGATCGGCGGCCGGGGAGGCCCCGCGGGCGCGCAGGCGCCGGCCGAGGAGGAGGTGACCGCGCGTCAGCGGGTGGAACAGGCCGTACGGACGGTCGCCGACGCGGCGGCGGAAGGGCTGCCCGACGCGTGGGCGCAGGCCGTGCGGGAAACAGCGGTGCGCGGCGCGGAGGAGCTCCCGGAGGCGCTGGACGAGATCGCGGTGACGCTGGGGTCGGCGGTGGCGGTGCCCAGCGTCAAGCCACCGCGGCCGAGGTGGTGGCCGGCGGCGGTACTGGTACAGGCGGCCATGACGCTGCTGCAGATCTACGGCGGGCTGTGGCTGGTCGGGCAGATCGTCGGGGTCCTGGAGCCGAGGTTGATGCCGCCGGTGCTGCTGATGGTGGCGGGCATCGTCGGCGGCCCGCTGGTGGAATGGGCCTGCTCGATCGCGGCCCGCGGCCCGGCACGGCGGTACGGGCAGGATGCGGAGCGGCGGCTGCGACAGGCGGCGGCCGGCTGCGGGCGCGCCCGGGTGCTGGAGCCGGTGGCAGCGGAGCTGCTGCGCTACCGGGAGGTGCGCGAGCAGTACGCGGCGGTGGCGAAGTTGTCCACAACCCGCCAGTAATCCACAGGCCGGAGCGAGAATCGGGCGGCTGCGCCAGCATGGTCGTACCCCGTGCGGAGGGTCCGCGCGGGGACGGATGCCAATGCGAATGCGGGTGTGGACGCGGATGTGGATGTGGACGCGGCTGCGTGAGCGTGCGGGGGAGGGCTGCCGGGATGAACGACACCTTGGTGACGCTGGTCGGTTGTGTGGCAACGCAGATCGACTACAAGGAGACGGTGAACGGGCCGTCGGCGAGGTTTCGGTTCGCCGTGACGCCGCGGTACTTCGACCGGCGCAAGGACACCTGGACCGATGGCTCCACCAGCTTCTACACGGTGTGGGCGCGGCGCGCGCTCGCCTTGAACCTTGCGGGTTCCGTCTCGGTCGGAGAACCGTTGGTGGTGCACGGGCGACTGCGGGTGCGGGACGATCCGCCCGACGGTGAGGGCAACCGGTGGTTCTCGGCGGAAATCGACGCCACTGCCATCGGCCACGACCTGAGCCGGGGGACGGCGGCGTTCCGCCGGGTCGTCAGGGTGGATCCACCGCTGATGGACACTCAGAAGGCGGCGGTGGTCTGAGTGTTCGAGACGGTTAGGATTCCCCGGTACTCACGGGCACCTGGGTCATTGGCCCGAAGGGGAAGACTGTGTCGATTGCCGTTCCCGCATCCTCCGCTCCTGATTCCGTTCCTTCTTCGCTCACTACTGCCGTCACTCCCGCCGTTCCTGTCGCTCCTGCCGTTCCCGGCACACCTGTTATGCCGGTGGCGCCGGTACGGGGATCCGCACGAAGGCCGTTGGCCGCGGCGCTGCTCGCCGCAGCCCTGGCTGCTGCGCCCGGCGCTCGGGCAGCTGCCGACTCCGGGCCGCCTGCACCCCGGACACCCGAGGGTGCGAGCGCCGTGCTGGACGGGCTGAAGACCTACGGGCAGGCGGTCCTGCACGCCACGGACGGTTCGGTCCGGCAGATCCCGGCCGGGCTGTACGAGATGCGGGTCGACGGCGGTGGAATGCTGCAGACCTACGGGGTCGGCGTGGCGGGCAACGCGCAGCCGCAGGCCCGGTTCACGGAAAGCGGCTGGGCCGGAACCCCGCTCGGCGGGAACGGGGAGGCGGGACGGATCCGCTGGGTCCTCGAACACTCCTACCCGCAGCTGAACGATCTCGCCGGACTGGCCAAGGCGGCAGGAGCCGGGGCCCTGACCGCGGAGAGCGCGGCGGCCGGGACCCAGGTGGCGATCTGGCGACTGGCGGACGGGGCACAGGTGGAAGCCACCGATCCGGCAGCGGAGAAGCTGGCCGACTACCTCCAGCGCTCGGCGGGCAAGCTCCCGGAGCCGCCGGCCTCACTCGGGCTGGACCCCGGGGACATGTCCGGGCCGGTCGGCACGCGGCTCGGCCCGGTCACGGTGCGGACCGGTGCCCAGAGCGTAACGGTCACCCCGGACTCGGCGGCCGTCGCGATGGGGGTACGGGTGGTGGACGCCGAGGGGTTGCCGCTCACCACCGCCCGGAACGGGAGCCAGCTGTACTTCGAGGTCCCCGCGGGCACCCCGGACGGGGTGGCTTCGGTGACCGTCCAGGGCGCCACGAAGGTACCCGTTGGGCGCGTCTTCACCAGCGGGGTACCGGCCCAGGCGCAGATCGTGGCGGGCTCCAGCGCCTCCGCGACCACTGCCACGGCGAGTGCGGTCTGGCCGCAGCGTGTCGTGGCCGAGGCGGGCACGACGGGCGAGGCCGCGGCGGTGACCCAGGCCTCCCCCGCAGCGTCGGCGCCGACCGCGTCCACCACGGACGAGGAGCGCCTCGCGACCAGCGGCAGCTCGGCCGCCACACCGGTCATCGCCTCGCTGGCGGTGGGCCTCGTGGTACTGGGCGGCTTGGTGGTCCTCGTACTCCGCAAGCGCCCGCTCGACGAGGAGGAGGACACGGCTTAGAGCCGACAGGGAGCGACGCCATCGGGGCCGGGCCGGTGGGGCTGCTGATTCCGGAGGTGGTGCTGCGGGTAAGCGCTGGAAATGGCAGATCACAAGATGACCTGGAAGGGCGCCGCCGCGCACTGGGACCGGGAACTGTTCGACAAGGTGGCCCGCCGGCATTGGCCCCCCGCCGATCGGGTGCTGCCGAGACTGGGGCGGGCCGCGAACCACGGGATGCTGTGGGGCGGGGCCGCCGCGGCGATCGCCCTCCTCGGCTCGGCCGGGGCCCGCAAGGCGGCTCTGAGCGGAGTGGCCTCGTTGGCGGTGGCCTCGGCGACCGTCAACACCGTCGGCAAGTGGTCCGTACGCCGGCCCCGGCCGCTGCTGGAGGGGGTGCCCGAAGGGCGGCGGCTCGGGCGGCAGCCGCAGACCACTTCGTTCCCCTCCGGGCACTCGGCGTCCGCGTTCGCGTTCACTACCGGACTGGCGCTGGAGGCGCCCGGCTGGGCAGCGGCGCTGGCGCCGGTGGCCGCGTCCGTGGCGTTCTCCCGGGTGTACACCGGGGTGCACTACCCGTCCGACGTGGTGGCGGGAGCGGCGCTGGGGGCGGCCGTGGGTCTTGTCGTACGGCGCGTGATGCGTGGCGTCGAGGACGTCTGGGTGGTGCCGGGTGACGAGCGGGCGGCCACCGAGGCACCCGCGCTGCCGGACGGAGCAGGGCTCGTCGTGGTGGTCAACACCGGGTCGGGCACGGTCGGCGCCGCGCGCATGGACCACCTGCGGGCCCGGCTACCCAAGGCCGAGGTGATCGAGTGCGGGGGGCCGGACCTGCTCGGGGAGCTGGCGAAGGCGGCAGCCCGGGCCACCGTCCTCGGGGTGTGCGGCGGTGACGGCACGATCAGTGCGGGCGCCACGGCCGCGCTGCGGGCGGGGTTGCCGCTGGCCGTGTTCCCCGGCGGCACGCTCAACCACTTCGCGCACGACCTCGGTCTCGCCGGAGTCGAGGGCACCTGTCGTGCCGTCGCCGCCGGCCAGGCGGTCCGGGTCAGCGTGGGCCGCTTCACCCCCGGTCCGGATTCCGGGGACGGCGCCCCGGAGTACTTCCTGAACACCTTCAGCATCGGGGCCTACCCGGAGCTGCTGAGGCACCGACTGCGCTGGGCACCACTGATCGGGCCGGCTCCCGCCGCACTGCTGGCGGCCTGGCAGGTGCTCCGCGCCCAGCGCCCCGTACGGCTCCGGCTGGCCGGGCAGCCCCGGAGCGCCTGGCTGCTCTTCGCGGGCAACGGCACCTACCGCGGCACCGGGCCCACTCCCCGACACCGCGACAGCCTCGGCGAAGGCCTGCTCGACATCCGTCTCGTCCACGGCGGCGGCCGCCCCGGGCCGCGCCTGCTCGCCGCCGCACTCGCGGGCCCCCTGACCCGGTCCCCCGTCCACACGGCGACCCGCCTGCGCAGCCTGCGCATCGGGGACATTCCGCCGGGCACCCCGCTCGCCTACGACGGCGAGTACGCCCCCGCCCCGCCCGCCCTGGTCCTCGACACGATCCCGGACGCCCTGACGGTCTACCGCGAGACTCGACCGTAGGGCCGGACGGCACCGTACGGCCCGTCCGGTGCCGTCCGGCGTCCCCGCCACCCGCCACCCGCTGCCCCGCCGCCCGCTGCCCGCCGCCCCGGGGCGGCGGGCGGCCCCCGTGGATCGGCAGCGGGCCGTCGGCGGTGACGACGCGGCCCTCAGGGGACCATCGAGGAGCGGGCCGCCGGTCGTGAATCGACTCCCAGGTCCGCCCGCATGGCGCCGCGCATGACCACCCACTGTTCGTTCGCCCGCAGCAGGCCGGTCCGTATCTCCTCGAACGAGCCCTCGGGTGCGGCGCTGCCATCTTCCAGCCGCATGACCCGGTCGTACATCTGCGCAAGGATCTGCGCCATCGAGTCCAGCTCCGCCAGCACCGCATCGGAAGCGACCATCTGCGCCTCGGCGAAGGAAGCGTGCATCGCGTGACGTGCGTCCTCCAGGGCTGTCCGCGCCTCCACGGTGACCTCCCCCTTGTGAACGAGCCACAGGTACTTCATGAGTTCGATGCGGTAGCGGCGGTAACCGGAGTTCGAGGTCACGTAGCAGTCACGCCGTTTGCCCAGCTCGACGAGCTGTTGCTCGCGGACCCACTGGGCACCGGTCGCGCGTTCCTGACGTTCGAAGCGCTCCGATTCGGCGCGTGCGACAAGCCGCGTACGCGCCGCCGCACTGCCAGCGCTGGGGCCCGTCACCTGCGGGAACAGGCCTGGTGGCGGCTCTTGCCGGGCCGTCCTCGGGCCGCCGGAGGGGGGCCGAGGGACGGCCAACGACGGCCGACGGTGACCGACGACGGCGTGCCGGCCAGGTGCCCATCTGGTCGGAGCCCAGGTCAGCGCCCCGGGACTGTACCGGTTCGCCCCTAGGTGTAGACGGCTGGCAGTATGGGGTGTATCTGCCCACCCATCGATCTGCCGGACGGTTTCTCTTGGCTGAGTACATCTACACCATGCGCAAGACGCGCAAGGCGCACGGCGACAAGGTGATTCTTGATGACGTCACCCTGAACTTCCTTCCCGGCGCGAAGATCGGTGTGGTTGGCCCGAACGGTGCCGGTAAGTCCACCGTTCTGAAGATCATGGCGGGTCTGGAGCAGCCGTCCAACGGCGACGCCTTCCTGGCGCCCGGTTTCACCGTCGGCATCCTCATGCAGGAGCCCAAGCTCGACGAGTCGAAGACCGTTCTGGAGAACGTCCAGGACGGCGCCGCCGACACCGTCGCGAAGCTCAACCGCTTCAACGAGGTCGCCGAGCTGATGGCGACCGACTACTCGGACGCGCTCCTCGACGAGATGGGCAAGCTCCAGGAAGACCTGGACCACTCCAACGCCTGGGACCTCGACGCCCAGCTGGAGCAGGCCATGGACGCCCTGGGCTGCCCGCCCGGAGACTGGCCGGTCACCAACCTCTCCGGTGGTGAGAAGCGCCGCGTCGCGCTCTGCAAGCTGCTGATCGAGGCCCCGGACCTGCTCCTCCTCGACGAGCCCACCAACCACCTCGACGCCGAGTCGGTGAACTGGCTGGAGCAGCACCTTTCGCAGTACAAGGGCGCCGTCGTGGCCGTCACCCACGACCGGTACTTCCTCAACAACGTCGCCGAGTGGATCCTCGAACTCGACCGCGGCCGTGCCCACCCCTACGAGGGCAACTACTCCACCTACCTGGAGAAGAAGGCCACCCGCCTCAAGGTCGAGGGCCGCAAGGACGAGAAGCGCCAGAAGCGTCTCAAGGAAGAGCTGGAGTGGGTCCGCTCCAACGCCAAGGGCCGGCAGACCAAGTCCAAGGCCCGTCTGGCCCGCTACGAGGAGATGGCGGCCGAGGCGGACAAGATGCGGAAGCTGGACTTCGAGGAGATCCAGATCCCGCCGGGCCCGCGTCTGGGCTCGATCGTGGTCGAGGTCAACAACCTCTCCAAGGCGTTCGGCGACAAGGTCCTCATCGACGGCCTGTCCTTCACGCTGCCGCGCAACGGCATCGTGGGCGTCATCGGCCCGAACGGCGCCGGCAAGACCACGCTCTTCAAGATGATCCAGGGCCTGGAGGAGCCGGACTCCGGCTCCGTCAAGATCGGCGAGACCGTCAAGATCTCGTACGTCGACCAGTCCCGAGCCAACATCGACCCCAAGAAGACCCTCTGGGCGGTCGTGTCGGACGAGCTGGACTACATCAACGTCGGCCAGGTCGAGATGCCGTCCCGCGCGTACGTCAGTGCGTTCGGCTTCAAGGGCCCGGACCAGCAGAAGCCGGCCGGCGTCCTGTCCGGTGGTGAGCGTAACCGCCTCAACCTGGCGCTGACGCTCAAGGAGGGCGGCAACCTGCTGCTCCTCGACGAGCCCACCAACGACCTCGACGTCGAGACCTTGTCCTCGCTCGAGAACGCACTGCTGGAATTCCCCGGTGCGGCCGTGGTCATCTCCCACGACCGCTGGTTCCTCGACCGGGTCGCCACGCACATCCTGGCGTACGAGGGCGATTCCAAGTGGTACTGGTTCGAGGGCAACTTCGAGTCGTACGAGAAGAACAAGATCGAGCGTCTCGGCCCGGACGCGGCTCGTCCGCACCGTGCCACCTACAAGAAGCTCACGCGAGGCTGAGGCCGAAAACATGGCCAGACACCACTACCGGTGCCCCCTGCGCTGGGCGGACATGGATGCCTTCGGGCACGTCAACAACGTGGTCTTCCTCCGTTATCTGGAGGAAGCGCGGATCGACTTCATGTTCCGCCTCGCGCCGGGTGAGGGCAGCGAGTCCTTCACGGGCGGCTCCGTCGTGGCCCGCCACGAGATCGACTACAAGCTGCCCCTCGTCCACCGACACGAGCCGGTCCTCATCGAATCCTGGGTGACCCGGATCGGCGCCGCGTCCCTGACCATCGGCTACGAGGTCAAGGACGAGGCGACCGAGGACGCGCCCGAGACGGTGTACGTGCGGGCCGAGACCGTGGTCGTGCCGTACAACCTCGCCGAGGGGCGGCCCCGCCGCATCACGGCCGAGGAGAGGCGCTTCCTCCAGGAGTACCTCGACGAGCCGAGCGGCAAGCCCAAGGGGGCCGAAGGGCGTCTGGCGGCATGACCGAGCAGCTGCACTTCGCCGACTCCGGGGAGGCGGCGGACCTCGCCGCCTTCCTGGGTCGGCTGGTGCACTACGACCGCGCCGCCGCGGTCCGCGTCCTGGGGGGACCTCCCACGCCGGAAACCGCGGAGGGCGGCGGCACCCTCGCCGTCTTCGGGCGACCGCCGTCCTTCGAGGTCCTGGCGATCCGTACGGTGCGGCTCGCCGCGCCCGTTTCCCTGCCGTTGGACGTGACCGTGTCCGCCGGCGAGCTGCTGGAGTCCGTGGACGAGGGTGCCGCCGGCGCGGCCCTGCCCGGGCCGGTCACCGGGCCGCCCTGGGCCGGGGTGCTCCCGCCCCGCGGCGGCTGGCAGCAGGTATCCGGACTGCCAGGGCCGGAGGAGATGCGGGCCGCCGTGGCCGCCTCGGTCGCCGAGTTCCGCGCCCGTGACGAGGCCCTGCCCCCGCAGCACCGCACCCGGTCCGAGCGCGACCGCATCGGTCGTGAGATCTGGTCCCGGACGCTGGGGGACACCGGGCTCCCGCTGCGTGCCGTGCACGCCGCGCAGTCCCTCGGCTTCCTGCGGCCGATCCGGTCGGTCGTGGCCCCCGGGGCCTTCGCGCCCGGCGCCCCCGACCCGGTGGCCCTGTTCGCCTCCGGCAGCTGGCTGCGGCTGCGCACCCCGTACGGCTCCATCGCCATGCGCCGTCCCGACGGCATCGGCGGCCTGGGCGCCCTCCAGGTCCGACCGGTCTAGCCCGCGGCTTCCGCCTCCGCCGTTTCCTTCACCTCCGGCGCGTCTTCCGCTTCCGCCCGGAGCCGTGCGTGCGTACGGGCTCCCGTACGCACTAGCCCGCAGTGTTGATCATCGATGCGGCGGCGTACGTCAGGTACCGCCACAGCTGTGCCTCGTGCTCCGGCGCCAGGCCCAGCTCGTCCACCGCCACCCGCATGTGCCCCAGCCAGGCGTCGTGCGCCGCCGCGTCCACCTGGAACGGGGCGTGCCGCATCCGCAGCCGCGGGTGGCCGCGGTTCTCGCTGTACGTGTTCGGGCCGCCCCAGTACTGCATGAGGAACAGGACGAAGCGCTCCTCGGCGGGGCCGAGGTCCTCCTCCGGGTACATCGGGCGCAGCAGCGGGTCCTGCGCGACCCCCTCGTAGAAGCGCCTCACCAGGCGACGGAACGTCTCCTCGCCGCCCACCTGCTCGTAGAACGTCTGCTCCTGAAGCGTGCCCCGCGGAATCTCATTCACACGACCATCGTCTCAGACGCCCGGATGGAGGACCGGAGTCTTAGGACCCTCGCTCGCCTCCCGGGCCGGGCGGCAGGACAGTGGAGCCATGGGTGCACACTCCGCACGTCCGGCCCACTCCACCGGGGCCGCCCATCCCGACCGGCCCGCGCATGCGGCGCCCGCGTACCCCGCGCCCGCCGAGGGGCGGGATCTACGGGAAGCCGCGCACGCCGCCCAGGTACGGGAGCTGACCGCCGCCGGGGTGTTGGAGGACCCCGCGTGGCGGGCGGCCTTCGCCGCGGTGCCCCGACACGTCTTCGTCCCGTACTTCTACACCGGCCGCGGGGCCGGCCACGAGCGGCTGTGGGGCGAGGACCCGGACCCCGCCCACCGGGCCCGCTGGCTGCGCGGCGTCTACACGGACGCCCCGCTCGCCACCCGTCTGCGGGACGGCGAACTGGTCTCGTCCAGCAGTCAGCCGTCCCTGATGGCGAAGATGCTGGAGGCGTTGGACGTCCGCGACGGCGACAACGTCCTGGAGATCGGAGCGGGCACCGGTTACAACGCCGCCCTGCTCTGCCACCGGCTCGGCGACGAGCGGGTCACCACGGTGGACCTGGACGAGGAGATCGCCGAGTCCGCGCGGGCACACCTGGCCCGGCTCGGCTACCGACCGACCGTGATCGCCGGGGACGGCGCGCGCGGGTGTCCCTCGCGGGCGCCGTTCGACCGGGTCCTGGTGACGTGCACGCTGCCGCTGATCCCGCACGCGTGGCTCGGTCAGTGCCGGCCGGGGGCGCGGATCCTGGCTCCGCTGTCGACCGGGTTGATCGCTCTGCGGGTCCGGGACGCCGACTTCGCGGAAGGCCGCTTCCTGCACACCGCGGCGTACTTCGTACCGCTGCGCGGCGCCACCGCCTCGCCGACCTCGCCGGGGGACTCGTACGGGCTCCCCTACGAGCTGGTGGGGAACGAGCGCTTCCAGTTCATGCTCGTGCTGACCGCGGGAGCACTGCATCCCCGCGAGGCCCTGGACCTGTGGCGGGGCGAGGGCCGCCCGGGCCGGGAGCGGTTCGGTGTGACGGTCAGCGCCGAGGGCCAGTGGTCGTGGCTCGACGACCCCCAAGGTCCATACGTATGGCCCTTGGGGGAGCCGCAGAGACCGCTTAGCCCCGGCGGATGGTGATCGTGGTCCAGGCGCCCACGTGGACCCGGTCGCCGTCGGCGAGCGGGATCGGGACGTAGGGCTGGATCGGCTCCTCGCCACCGTTGATGGTGGTGCCGTTGGTCGAGTTCTGGTCCACCACCGCCCAGCTGAGGTCGGGCTGCTGGACGAGCACCGCGTGCTGGTGCGAAACACCCGGGTCCTCCGGAGGCACCGACAGGTCGATGTCGGGGGACTCGCCCGTCGAGGCACGGCGGCGGCCGATGGTGATCTGGCCGCCGGAGAGCGGGAGGTGCTGCTCCGGGGAGTAGGCGGGCAGGTTGAGCCCGGCTGCCTCGGGGCCGCTGCGCTGCATCATCGCCATGAAGTACGAGCGGTCGGGGCCGATCGTCGCGCTCCAGACGCCGCTGTTCTGGGGCGGGAAGGGCTGCTGGTGTTGCTGGGGCTGGGGCTGGTGCGCCGGCTGGTACTCGTGTTGCTGCTGGTACTGCGGCTGCGGCTGCTCGTGAGCAGGCGGCGGCAGCAGCCAGTCGTCCTCGCGCTGCAGCGGCTCGGCCGGCCGGTTGACCCGGGACGGTCGCGAGCCCTGGTAGTCGAAGTGGTCCTGGGAGAAGACCGGCGGCGGCGGAGGGGGCGGCGGCGGGGTGACCCCGGCCCCAGCCGCGGCTCCGTTCCCGCCAGCGGCTCCCGCCTCCGCACCGAGCGGCGTGTACGAGGTCGCCGAGCGCGTCAGGAAGTTGTACCGGCACTCCTCGCAGAATGGGGCCATGGCCTCGCGCGGGGTCCGGCACTGCGGGCAGAGCTCTGCTTGGGCGGTCGGCTCACCGGTGGTGGGGGGATAGCCGTAGCCGTAGGAGGGCGCTGCGGGCGCGCCCGCAGCGGCAGCCATGCGGTGGCCGCAGACCTCGCACCAGTCGTCGGAGGCGGACTGGTGCCCGTTCGGGCAGGTCGGCATGGCGGCTCTTCCCCCTTCAGCCTGCGTCATCGCGGCAGGTCTTCTCAGGTCTTCTTCACTCGGACGGTCTGGGTCGAACGCGTTTCGAGGGTCATCTCGTCGGCGTCGGCCACCTTCGCTTTCAGCCGCACAGTACCCGCCGCCGCGTCGACGACGTCCACCACCTTCGCCAGCAGTTTGGCCGTGTCTGCGTTTCCGGAGGCACTGGCCAGCTGTACGGCGCGGCCGAGTTTGGCCGTGGCGCCGCCGACATCGCCCAGTTTGCGCGCTTCCAGCCCCTGTTGGATAGCCTGCGCGAGTTCCGCCTGACCGGTGTAGTGGGCGACCTGCGGGTTGATGGCGGTGGAGGCGGCCAGATCGTCCGTCCACACCGCCCGGACCAGTCCCTGGGCGAGCGTGGTCGGTGGCTCACCCGGCAGGCCGGGGATGAGGAGCGTGGCGCGCGCCGCCAGCATCTCCTGCCCGACGGAGGCGGCCGGGACGCGGACGCACACGTGGTACTCGCGGGACTCGTCGCCCCACGACCCGGTCGGGTAGTCGCCGGCACGCGGGCCCGCCTCGGCACGGCGGTCGGTCAGGTCCCGGACGGTGGGGGCGACCTGCTTGACGTACTGGATCTCCACCCCGACCGGGGTCCACAGGCGCAGCGCGACGTCCGCGACCTCCTTGCCCATGACGTTCTCCATCATGCGCGTGAAGTCCTCGGTGAGGTGCGCCGGGTCCGCCACGATGTCGGCCGAGCCGAGCAGGGCGCCGGCGATGCCGGTGACCTCCTTGACCTCCCAGTCGGTGCCCACCCCGCGGGCGTCGCAGGTGAAGCGCCCGGCGCAGGCGTCGAGGGTGGCGCGCAGCACCGCCGGGTCCTCGTGTTCGTTGCGGCCGTCGGTGAGCAGGATGCCGTGCCGGATGGTGGCGGAGGACTGGCGCAGCAGGCCGTCGGCGAGGCGCAGCCAGGTGCCGATCGCGGTGCCGCCACCCGCACTGAGGCCGCGCAGGGCCCCCTTGGCCTGGGCGCGGGTGGCCGGGTCGGCGACGGCGAGCCGGCCTTGGCCGGGGTAGACCTCCTTGGCCACGTGCGTGCCGGCGATGACGGCGAACGCGGTGCCGTCACGCAGGGTGTCGATCGCGGCGGCGGTGGCCTCGCGGGCACCGCGCATCTTGTCCGGCGGGTACTCCATCGACCCCGAGCAGTCCACCATGATCACGACGGCGGCCGAGCCCCGGCCGGTCGCCGCGCGGGTGGCGGTGGCGCCGCCGGTGGAGGTGACCGTGACGATGGCGTGGACGTCCCGCCCGCCCTCGGGGAGGAACTCGTTCTGGTACACCTCCACGCTGAAGCGCGGGGCGCTCGGCTTGGCGAAGTTCGCCATCGGTTGGACTCCTAGGACAGGGACGGGACGGTACGGCGACGGGTGGATCAGGCCTGACGGCGTACTTCCCCTTCCCCTTCCGCTTCCGTTTGCGATTCCGCTTGTGGCCGGTCCGGTCTTGCTGCTTCCTGCCCGGGCGGCGCGGCGAAGGGTACGACGGCCACGGTGACGTTGTCGTGGCCGCCCCCGTCGAGCGCGTGCCCCACCAACACCTGCGCGCTGTGCAGGGGTCGGGCGGCGGCGTCCGCGGGGAGGATCCGTGCCATGTCCTGGGCGGACTCGGCGTAGTTCCACAGGCCGTCGGTGCACACGACCACGACGCCCGCGTGGTCCGGTTTGAAGGTGGCGGTGTGCGGCTCCAGGTCGTACGCGTCGGCCCCGAGCCAGCCGGTGATGGCGTGGGCGCGGACATCGGCGTAGGCCTCGGCCTCGCCCATCAGGCCGGCCGCGACCATCTGGGCGGCCCAGGAGTCGTCCTCGGTGAGGCGGCGCGCCATCGCGTCGCGGTCGTCCGGAACCCAGTACGCGCGGCTGTCGCCCACCCAGCCGATGGTCAGCAGGCCGCCGCTGACGACGGCGCCGACCAGGGTGCAGGCGGGGGCGTTCTGCGCGCCGGGAACCTCCGGTGCCAGGGCGTTCACGGCGGAGGCCGCGGCCAAGATGGCTTCGTGCATGGCCTCTTGGGGGTGGGCGCCGCGAGGAAGGGCTTCGAGCAGCGCCTCGTTGGCGGCGCCGGCCGCGGCGGCCGACGCCTCGTCGGGGCGGCTGGCGGAGGAGACGCCGTCGCAGACGACGGCCACCGTCGCGGCGGAGCCGTCGGGCAGGGCAGTGGCCGAGACGGCGAACGAGTCCTCGTTGCGGTGGTGGCGCAGTCCGCGGTCGCTGACGGCGGCGACGCTCCCGAGTTCCTCCTCCAGGTGGTCCCGCTCCCGCGGCTGCGCGTGCCCGCAGTGCTCGCAGTACCCGTCGGTGTCCACCCGCCCGGCCCGGCAGGCCACGCAGGTCTTCCCGCCGTCACCGGCCCCCGGCGCGGGAGGGCCCCCGTGCGGGGTGGCGCCGTACGGGGCTTCGTGCCCCGGGCCGTGGCCGGGACCGTACGGGTCTTCGGCGGCGCTCCAGGGGACTCCCTCCGGAGGGGTCGGGGTGGCGCCGGGCCGGTCGTGGCGGATCTCGCCGCCGGACGTCGGATCGGGCGACGCGCTTGCGTACGCGGGCTCGGGCGCGCCGTACGCCTCGCTCCGCGGCGGTGCGGGCGGGGGGACGTCCCCGGCCGGCTCCACGACGGGCGCCCCGGCCGGCTCGACGGGCGCCGCTGCGGGGCGTGCGGCCGGCGCTGCGGCGGGTCGTGCCGAGCCGGTCCAGCCGGCGGTGTCCCCGACGAGCGTGGGCGCCGCGCCCGCCGCGACGCTGCCCCACCCGGGCGCGGGCTCCGCCAGGGCGTAGCCGCCGCTCGGACCGGTCCGACCGGTCGGGGCGGCCGGCAGCGGCTGGATCGGGAGGGTCGGGTTGTCCTGGGACACGGGTGGCGGCACGGTGGACACCGGGGAGCCGCACAGGCCGCAGAAACGGTCACCCTCCTCAAGGGGCTCGGCGCAGCTCGGGCAGCCAGACGGCCGATGCATCGACATCAATCACACCCACGTCCGGGGACGGAAACGGTTTGCCCGCTCCACCAGTTCGATCCTGTCCTCGCCCCGCTGTGCCAGCCGCGCGAGCACGCGGTACGAGCGCTCCAGTCCGAAGCGCAGGCCCCGCTCGTCCAGTTGACTGCCGAGCAGCGAGGTCAGGCCGGGGTCGGCACCCCGGCCACCCGACAGTACCCAGTCCAGGGCCGAGCCCAGAACCTCCGTAGACAGCCGTTCGTGGCGCACCGCGTCCAGGCCGAACCGCTCCAGCGCCTCCACCTGCGCGGCAGCCGCGGCGAGATCCGGCAACAGGGGCTCCTCGGGAGACCGATCGCGCAGGCGTGCCCGTACCGCCGCCACCCGTGCGGCGGTGTGGTGGATCGACGCCTCCGGCACGGACTCCAGGGTGCGCACCGCTCCGGCCCGGTCCCCGGCGGCCAGTTGGACGCGGGCCAACCCGAAGGCCGCGCTCACGAACCCCGGGTCGGTGATCCAGACCAGCCGGTAGTACTCGGCGGCGTTGTCCAACTGCCCCAGGATCTCCGCGCACAGACCCAGTGCCAGCTTCGGAGCCGGTTCACCCGGGAAGGCGTCGTAGATCGCGTCGAAGGACAGGGCCGCGATGTCGTCCTCGCCCGTGGCCAGCGAGGCGATCCCACGGGCCCACACCACCCGCCAGTCGTCCGAATGTCGGGCTTCCAGATCGTTCAGGGCAGCCCCGGCGGCGGCCAGTTCTCCCAGTTCCAGGCGCGCCCGCAACTCCCGCAGTCGCAGCTCCACCGAGTCGGCGGGCGCCGAGCGCAGAGTGCCCAACAGGTCGGCCGGGGCGGTGGCCAGGAGTCCGGCCAGGAATCCGGCGTTGGGGTCGCCCGCGTCCACCAGTGGTACGGGCAGCGCCAGTGCCATGCCCCGGGCGTCCAGTGTCGCCAGTGCGGTGGCGGAGACCGGCGGGGCTGCCACCGGGGCTGCCACCGGCACCCGTACGGCGCCCGGGTCCTGCCCGGCGGCCGGGACCGGGGCCCGGCGCGCAGCCGGGACGGCCGGGTTGGGCCCGCCGACCCGGTGGGTCTGCGTGGTCCCGAGCGGTGCCGCGACCGGGGCGCCCCCCACGGTCGGGCCCGTGGTGGCTGCGGGAGCCGCTGTCACCTGACCCGCCACCTGACCCGCCACCTGAGCTGTCACCGGAACCGCGGTCCTCGCCCGTGCCCGAAGGGCCATCCGCCCCGCGGACCTGCGCTCCGGTACCGCCCGCGCGCCCAGCCGCGACACCTCCGCCCCCGCCGGATCGGCGAACAGCTGGGTGTCCAGGACCCGCAGCTCCGGTCCGAAGAGCGTGGAGAGCTGCGGTCGCGGGTGGCCCGTCTGGAGGGCGACGACCTCGCGCAGCACGCCCGTCAGCTGGTCCGCCATCTCCTGCGCGGACGAGAACCGCCGATCCGGGTCCGGGTCGGTCGCCCGGACCAGCAGGCGGTAGAAGGACTCGTACCGCCCGAACACCTCGATGTGTTCCGGATCCGGCAGCGAATCCACGAACACGTTCGTGTAGCCCTGGAAGTCAAAGGTCAGGACGGCCAGCGTCCGCGCCACCGTGTACAGGTCGGAAGCGACCGAAGGGCCGAGCTCGGCCACTTCCGGAGCCTGGTAGCCCACCGTGCCGTAGATGGCCGACTCGGTGTCGTCCATCCGGCGCACGGCGCCCATGTCGATCAGCTTCAGCTGGTCCTGCTGCTGGATCGCGTTGTCCACCTTGAAGTCGCAGTACAGGAGGTTCCTGCTGTGCAGGTGTCCGAGGGCCTCCAGCGCCTCGATCCCGTACGCGCAGGCCTGCTCCACCGGCAGCGGATCACGACGGCCGTCCGGCCGCCGCCGCTCGTTCGCTATTTCCTTCAGCGACTTGCCGCCGACGTACTCCATGACGATGTACCCGTCCAGCGAACCGGTCCGCTGGTCCAGGTGCTCCACGAAGTTGTAGATCCGCACGATGTTGGAGTGCTCGATCTCCGCGAGGAAGCGCCGCTCCGAGATCGCGGCGGCCATCGCGTCCTGGTCCCCGGTGTCCAACAGGCCCTTGAGGACGACCCACCGGTCCGAGACGGCCCGGTCCACCGCCAGGTACACCCAGCCGAGGCCGCCGTGCGCCAGACAGCCCGCCACCTCGTACTGGCCGTGCACGACCTCCCCCGCGCGCAACTTGGGCACGAAGGAGTACGGGTGCCCGCACTTGGTGCAGAAGCCCTCGGTCCGGCCCGGCCGGTCCCCGCGGGCCCGGCCCACCGGAGCCCCACAGTCCGAGCGCGAGCAGAACCGCTTGCGCTCCGGCACCTCGGGGTTCGCCAGCACCGCGGCCGAAGGGTCCGGACGCGGTACCTCCGGCACGTTGACCAGCCCGGCGCCCAGCCGGCTGCGCCCCGAGGACCCGCTCGCCGAACCCGAACTGCGCACCGACACCGAGCGGGTGGACCCCACGCCCGACAAGGAGCGCGAGAGCCGGCCCGAGACCGAACGCCGCGAGGACGAGGACCGGGAGGACCGTGAAGAACGCGCCGATGCCGAGGTCGAGGACGACCCCGACCGGCCCGAGCCCTGCGACTCTCCCGCGCTCACCCCCGCGGAGTCGGCGTGCCGCGCCGCGCTCGTCATCCCCGTCGGCGGCGACACCAACTCCTCCGCACCCGCCGAGACGGCGCCGATCGGCGCCAGCCCGCAGGTGTCGCAGTACAGCCCGCCGTCTCCCATGTCCTCGTACGACCCCGGGCAGCCGGGGCGAACGCACGCGGTTCCGACCGGACTCATGCGTCCTCCTCCCCCGGCCCCGCGGGCCGGTACTGCGGCTGCGGCGGCGCCAGGGCCTCGGCCGCCGCCTGCTGGTAGCGCAGCACGGCCTGCTCGGCGACCCGCAGGTCGCAGGGCGCGCTCCACAGCATCCTGCGGGCCGCGTCGTACCGCTCGATCAGCAGCGGATCCTCCGCCATGCCGTGCCGGGCCACCTTCGCCTTGTACGCGTCCAACCGCCCGCGCAGCTCCGCCCGTACCGCCAAGGGCGCCGTCACCGCGGTCAACGATGCGCGGGCCCGACGCAGTTCCTCCTCGGCCCGCTCCTCCAACGACTCCAGCAGCGGCGAGAGCCGGTGCCACTGCGCCTGGCGCCGGTACTCGGCCGCCGCTGCCAGCTGCTCCTGAAGCGTCGTCGGCGGCCCGCTGACCGCGGGTACCTCCGACGCCGCGATCTTCGCCAACACCTCGCCGCGCGCGGTCCGCGCCTCCGCCAGGGTCCGGTCCGCCCGCGAGAGCACGTCCCGCAGGCTGATCAGCCGCTGCTCTGCGTCCTGCCGCACGGCCAGGACCGCCTCGACCTCCCGGCGCACGTCCTCCAGCGCGACCGCGGCCCGGTCGTAGCGGGTGGTGTCCGGACGGCCACCCCCCGGCGCGGAACTGCCCGCCGCCGGCTGCCAGAACGCCAGCGGGTCCGCGATCACCTGCGCCCGCAGCTCGGCCAGCTCGGCGGTGATGGCCTCCAGGTCGTCGCCCGAGGGGTGCTCGCCGGGGCGCACCCCCACCGAGTGGGCCAGCGAGCGGGTGCGGTGCAGTTCGGCTGCGAGCAGGTCGATGCGGGCGGGCAGCGCCGACCACACCGAGTCGGCGGCCACCACCACGTCCAGCGAGCCCGCGTACAGCTCGTTCATCCGGGCCACCAGCTCGGCGAGCGAGAGCCGCTCCGCCAGCGCCGCGCCCTCCGCCGCGGCCCCGGCGATCAGGACCCCGGGTCCGCGCAGTCGTTCGGTCAGCTCGATCAGTTCCTCGCGGCCGGGCCAGCGCCGCCGCTCCCGGATCTCCCGGGCAGCGTTCAGCGCGCCGCTGTAGGCGTCGAAGTACGTCCACAGCCGGGTGATGGCGGCGTCGGCGGCGGCCCACCGCTCCTTGGTGACCCCCGTCAGCCCGGCGCCTTCCAGCAGCCGGCGCCCTGCGTGGTCCTGGAGGGCGAGGAGCGAGGTCTCGACGGCCTCGTGCTCCGCGCCGAGCCGGGCCAGGGCGCGATCGACGTCGTCCCGGTCCATCACTGTCGACTGTGCCTCCACCGACCCCGCCTCCGCGTTCCTGACATCGGGCTCCGATTCCACCACCGGCCTCAGCCGTCCCGGTACTTCGGCGCGGGCGGTCCGGCCACCCCGGGCAGGACGGGCTTGAGGTGGGTCACGTAGGCCTGCATCCAGGGGCTGTTGTCACCGCCGGCACGGTAGTTCTCCAGCACCTTGTTGACCCGGCGCACCAGGTCGGAGGCGCCCTTGTTCATGGCCACCCCGTAGAACTCCTTGGTGAAGGGGGAGCCGACCAGGCGCACCGACGGGTCCTGCGCGGCCTGCCCGGCAGCGAGCGCGTTGTCCGTGATGATGCCGTCCACTTCGCCCAGCTGGAGTCGGACCAGACAGTCCAGCTGGTTGGGCACGCTGACCGGCACCGAACCGTACGACTGGCCCTTGAGCGCCGCCTCGGCCGTGGAGCCGGCCGCGGTACAGATCCGGCGGCCCTTGAGCGAGGCGTCGTACCCGGTGATCGGGGAGCCCTTGGGGGCGAGGACCTGCTGCCCGGCTTCGAAGTACGCCGTAGAGAACGCGACGTCCTCCAGCCGCTCGCAGTTGATGGTCATGGTCCGCACGACGACGTCCACCCGGCCGTCCTGGAGCGCGGGAACGCGCTGGCTGGTGGGGATGGCCCGGTAGATGACCGCGTTCTCATCGCCCAGGATGTCCTTGGCGATGGCCTTGACGAGCGCGATGTCGAACCCGTCGAGACGGCCGTCGACCGGGTTGCGGTAGCCCCACTTGAAGCTGTTCTGGTCCACGCCCGCGACGAGCTTGCCCGCCTTGCGGATCCGCTCGATGGTCGGCCCGTCCACGCCGGACGGGCGCAGGCTGGCCTCCGGGTCCTGGCAGGTGTCGGTGAGCGTCCACGGCACCTCGGGGGCTGCCGCCACGGAGGCGGGTTCGCGGACCACGGTCGGGTGTCCGCCGTCCGGGGCCGCGTGGGCCAGCGGCAGCAGGACGGCCGCGGCCGTCACGGCGCAGGCGGCGGCCATCGCGCTCACCCCGCCCCAGCCGCGCAGCCGGCCCACCGGGCGGCGCGTCCCGGGCGCCTCGGACATGCCGGGCGCCCCGGACGCGGCGTGCCGTTCGTCGCTCCGGCCGGTTCCGCCGTCGTGGCCCTCGTCGTCGGGCCTCACGCGTATCCGCATCGCTGTCACCTGTACTCCGAAAGCCGGCGCCCGATGCCGAGCAGCGCCGCCGCGGCGCCGACGACCGCCAGGGCCGCCGAACCCGTCACCAAACCGCCCAGCGCGCCGAGCCCGGCCCGGGCGGCCCGGGTGAACTCCTTCTGCTCGTGGGCCACTGCCTGCTCCAGGGAGGCGTCCACCGTGTCGAACGAGGCCCCACTGCTGTCCTTGTGGACCTTGTCCCCGATGACCTGGGGCAGTGCGTCCTGGTAGTCGCCCCGCAAGTCCGTCTCCCGGGCCGCCGCATGCCGCTGCTTCCACTGCTTGACGCCGTCGGCGGCGCGGATGACCGGCTCCCGCCCGCTGGTGTCGTCGGCGAGCCGCAGCGCCGTTGCCAGCCCCGTGTCCAACTGCTTCATGTTGCTGGTGAAGTCCACGTCGTACTTGTCGGACTTCTTGTCCGCGGCCAGTACCGCCCCCCGGGCGATCAGCGTCAGGTTCTCACTGGCACGCGCCTGGAGGGAGGCGATCCGGGCGTCGTTGAGCACCTTCAGCGACTCCTGCCCGTCCGATCTGGCCTCGCCCAGCTCCGACCGGGCGACCGCGTGCCCCACGGCCAGCCACATCAGCACCACCAGCGAGGCGGCCGTCGCTGCGACGAGGCCGTGGTTGAAGACCCGGTTCGTACGGAGGTAGTTGCGCCGCTGCGCCCACCCCAGGGCGGCGAGCGCGAGCAGACCGGTACCGAGCGAGGCCAGCGGCAGCGAGCGGGCGTCGTCGTAGTCCGTGTACAGCCGGCCCGTCTCCGCCTCGTACAGCCGCTGCGCGGCGGGCAGCAGCTGCGTGCTCATCTGCTCGTTGGCGTACCGCAGATAGGCGCCGCCGAGCGGCAGGCCCTGCTTGTTCGTGGCCCGCGCCTGCTCGATCAGGCCCGTGTAGCGGGGCAGCTGCTCGCTCAGCAGGGCGATCTGCTGGCGCGAGTCCTCGTCCGCCGCGGTGTTGGCGGCGGCGCTCACCAGCAGCTTGGAGGCGTTGGCGATGTCCTTCTCGTACCGCTGGCGGACCTCGCGCGGTTCGTCACCACCGGCCAGGAATCCGCTGGACGAGGCCGTGTCGGCGTCCGCGAGCGAGCGGTAGATGCTCGCCGCGTCCGCGCTCAGCGGCTGGCTGCGGCCCACCACGTCATCAGCGGCGCTCAGCCGGTCGGAGATCTCCCAGACGGTCACCGCGCCGAACAGCAGCACCAGGGCGGCCAGCACGGCACCGATGATCCGCAGCCGGCCGGGCTCGGTGGTCGCGGCCGCACGCAGCCGTTCCACGCCCTCGGCCCAAGCGGTGCCCGGCCGAGGAGGCCCGTCCGGCGGACCCGCGGGCGGCGCGGCGACACCGCCCCCGGGCACGGGTGCGCGTGATGTGATGGCCACCCTGACCTCCCCCTCGGTCTCTGCTCCGCAGCAGTATGGCCGCAGTGACGGTCAACCACAGCACCCGGTGCCGGATCTTCGACGATCCACCCCCCTGCGTGCGACGACGCCACCCCTGCACCGTCAATACGTCTCCAGGCCCGTCACGGTTCCAGAACCGGCGCCTCTCGGGGCAGGTTCACCCGAAATGGGCACGGAGTTTTCCGTGGGCCTCGGGCGGGGCCCCGAGCACGTCCAGCCCCAGCAGCCCGGCTCCCAGCACCGGCGGGGCGGCGACCACCGCCACCCGGGCACGGGGTGCCCGTTGCGCCAGCCCCGCCTCGATCCGCCCGTTGAGCTGCGCGTACCCGGCCGTGAGCACGCCCCCGCCGAGCAGTACCGGCACCTCCTCGTCCAGCAGGTCCAGCCGGGTCAGCGCCACCGAGGCCAGCGCCACCACCTCGTCCGCCTGCCGCTCCACGATCGCCGAGGCCACCGGATCGCCCGCCGCAGCCACCGCGAACAGCACTGGCACCAGCTCGTGCGTCCGCCCGTGCGCCACGGTCCCCAGGTGCAGCGCCTCGATCAGCTCGGGCATGGATCGGAACCCGAAATGCCCCGGCAGCGCCGCCGCCAGCTCCGTCGGCCCGCCGCGGCCGTCCTCGGCCCGCGCCGCCCACCACAGGGCTTCCGCGGCCAGGCCGATCCCGCCGCCCCAGTCCCCGGAGATCTGCCCGAGCGCAGGGAACCGGGCCGTGCGCCCGTCGGGCCGCATCCCCACGCAGTTGATGCCGGCCCCGCACACCACCGCGACCCCGCTCGGCCCCTGCGCCCCGGACAGCCCGGCCCGCAGGATCGCGAAGGTGTCGTTGAACACCTCGGTGGCCGCGCCCCAGCCGCGTGCGTCGATCGCGTCCGCGAGCTGCCGTTCCTCCACTGGGAGGTCGGCATTGGCCAGACACGCCGAGACCCGGTCGGCGTACGGTGCGCCGGCCGCCGGCAGCGCCGCCGCAGCAGCCGCCTCCGCGACCGCCCGCTCCAGTACGTCCACTGCCGCCTCGACACCGGTCCGCTGCGGCTGGAAGCCGCCGGAGCGTCCGGTGCCGAGGACCGTGCCGTCCGCGGCGATGAGGGCCGCGTCCGTCTTGCTGTTGCCCGCGTCGATGGCGAGGACCGCGGGCGGGGCGGGCTGGTTCACGCCCATGGCAGGTGCTCCTTGTTATGCGCCAGGAGCCGGTCGGTGAGCCCCTCGGCGAGGTCGTACTGGCCGACCAGCGGATGCGCCAGCAGCGCTTTGAAGACCCGGTCCCGGCCGCCTCGTACGGCCGCGTCCAACGCCAGGTCCTCGTACGCCGTGACATGCGCGACCAGTCCCGCGTACAGCGGGTCCAGGCGCGGCACGGCCAGGGGCACCGCGCCGGAGCGGTCCACCCGGGCCTGCACCTCGATGACGGCGTCGTCCGGCAGGAACGGCAGCGTCCCGTTGTTCAACGTGTTGACCACCTGCACCGCCGAGCCCGACCCGCCGTCGCCCAGCAGGGCCGCCGCCAGGTCCACGGCCGCCTCCGAGTAGAAGGCCCCGCCCCGCCTGGCCAGCAGCTCCGGCTTCTCGTCCAGCGTCGGATCGGCGTACAGGGCGAGCAGTTCCTGCTCCATCGCGGCCACCTCGGCGGCCCGCGAGGGCTTCCGGCCGAGCTCCCGCACCACCTCGTCGTGCGCGTAGAAGTACCGCAGGTAGTACGACGGCACGACGCCGAGCCGGTCCAGCACCGCGCGCGGCAGGTGCAGGTCCCCGGCGATGGCCTCCCCGTGCTCGGCGAGCAGCCGCGGCAGCAGGTTCTCGCCGCCCGGGCCGCCCTTGCGCACCCCCAGCTCCCAGGTGAGGTGGTTGAGCCCCACGTGGTCCAGGTGGATGTCGGCCGGTGTCAGGCCCAGCAGCGCCGAGAACCTCCGCTGGAACCCGATGGCCACGTTGCACAGCCCGACCACCTTGTGCCCGGCCCGCAGCAGGGCGCGGGTGACGATCCCGACCGGGTTGGTGAAGTCGATGATCCAGGCGTCCGGGTTGGCCCGCCGGACCCGCTCGGCGATGTCCAGGACCACCGGGACCGTCCGCAGCGCCTTGGCGAGACCGCCGGCGCCCGTGGTCTCCTGACCGACGCAGCCGCATTCCAGCGGCCAGGTCTCGTCCCGCAGCCGGGCCGCCTGCCCGCCGATGCGCAGCTGGACGAGCACCGCGTCGGCGCCCTCGACCCCTGCGTCGAGATCGGCGGTGGTGGTGACCCGCGCCGGGTGGCCCTGCTTGGCGAAGATCCGCCGGGCCAGCGCGCCGATCAGCTCCAGCCGCTCGGTGGCGGGGTCGATCAGCACGAGCTCGTCGATCGGCAGGGTGTCGCGCAGCCGCGCGAAGCCGTCGATCAGCTCGGGGGTGTAGGTGGAACCGCCGCCCACCACTGCGAGTTTCATGGTCACTAGCCTTTCACTCCCGTCAGGGTGACGCCCTCGACGAACGCCTTCTGGGCGAAGAAGAAGAGGAGGATCACCGGCGCCATGACCAGCACGGTTGCCGCCATGGTGAGGTTCCAATTGGTGTGGTGAGCCCCCTTGAAGGACTCCAGTCCGTAGCTGAGGGTCCAGGCGGCCGGGTTGTCCGAGGCATAGATCTGCGGCCCGAAGTAGTCGTTCCAGGCGGTGAAGAACTGGAACAGTGCGACGGCGGCGATCCCCGGCTTCGCCATCGGCAGGACGATGCGCAGCAGGGTGCGGACCTCGCCGCAGCCGTCGACCTTGGCCGCGTCCAGGTACTCGTCGGGGATGGTCAGCAGGAACTGGCGGAGCAGGAAGATGGAGAACGCGTCGCCGAACGCCATGGGGACGATCAGCGGCCACAGCGTGCCGGACAGGTCCAGCTGCTTGGCCCAGAACAGGTACATCGGGATGACCACCACCTGCGGCGGCAGCATCATCATGGCGATCACCAGCAGCAGTGAGAGCCGCCGCCCGCGGAAGCGGAACTTGGCGAGCGCGTACGCGACGGGCACCGAGGAGAGCACGGTCAGCAGCGTGCCCAGGCCCGCGTACAGCAAGGTGTTGCGCCACCAGGTCAGGAAGCCCGGGGTGTTCCAGACCGTGGCGTAGTTGCCCCACTCCCAGGTGTGGGGCACCAGGTCGCGGGTCAGGGCCTGCTGGTCGCTCATCAGCGAGGTCAGGAAGAGGAAGACGAACGGGAGGACGAAGAACAGGGCGGCTGCGACGCCGAGGGCGTGCACGGCGACCCAGTGCAGTACCGCCTTGCGGCTGCCGGGAGGGCGTCCCCCGCGCGGTGCGGTCGTTGACGTCATCTCAGTCACCAGCTCCGATCAGTCCGCCACGGCGGCGCATCAGCAGTGCGGTGAAGGCCATGGAGAGGGCGAAGAGGACGAGCGCGACGACGCAGGCGGCGCCGTAGTCGAAGCGTTGGAAGCCGGCGTTGTAGACGATCTGGGGGAGGGTCAGCGTGGACTTGTCGGGGTAGCCCGGCTCGAACTGCTGGCCCGAGCCGCCGATGACGCCCGCGGCGACCTTCCCCGCCACCAGGGGCTGGGTGTAGTACTGCATGGCCTGGATGACCCCGGTGACCACCGCGAACAGGATGATCGGCGAGATGTTCGGCAGCGTGATGTGCCTGAACCGCTGCCATGCCCCGGCCCCGTCCAGCTCGGCGGCCTCGTACTGCTCCTTCGGTACGTCGAGCAGCGCGGCCATGAAGATGACCATCAGGTCGCCGACCCCCCACAGCGCGAGGGCGGTGAGCGCGGGCTTGGACCAGTCGGCGTCGGTGAACCAGCCGGGGGCGGGCAGGCCCATCCCCTCCAGCACGGTGTTGACCGGGCCGGTTCCGGGGTTGAGGAGGAAGACGAAGGCCAGGGTCGCGGCCACCGGCGGGGCCAGGTAGGGCAGGTAGAAGAGGGTCCGGAAGATCCCCGCCCCCGTCTTGATCCTGGTGATGAGCATGCCGACGCCGAGGCCGAAGACCACCCGGCAGCTGACCATCACCACGACCAGCCACAGGGTGTTGCGCATGGCCGGCCAGAACAGCGGATAGTCCGAGAAGACGTACGTCCAGTTGTCCAGGCCGTTGAAGACGGGCGGCCGGAAGCCGTCGTACCGGGTGAAGGAGAAGTACACGGTCGAGAGGAGCGGGTAAGCGAAGAAGACCGCGAACCCGATCAGCCAGGGCGACATGAAGGCCGCGGTGCGCAGCGCCGCCCTCCGGCGTTTCGTACGCAGCGTGTGCGTGGCAGTACTGGTCATCGGGGGCTACTTCGCCTTCGCGATGTCCGTGTCGATCTGCTGGTCCGTCGTGGCGAGACCGGCCGGGACGTCCGCGACGGCGCCCTTCTCCACTCCGTACGCGAAGTCCTGGAAGGTCAGCTGGTAGGTCCCGCCGTCGGCCTGGGCCGGGGTGGTGTTCGACTTCGGGTGCCGGGCTATGTCGATGAAGGTCTTGAACTCCGGGGTGACCTGGAGGTTCGGGGACTCCAGGGCCGCCAGGGTGGAGGGCACGTTGTGGATGGCGTTGGCGAAGGCCACGACCGCCTCGGTGTCGGTGGTCATGTACTTCACGAGCTCCCAGGCCGCGTTCTGCTTCTTGCTGCCCGAGGCGATTCCCATGATCGTGCCGGAGAGGTAGCCCTTGCCGTAGTCGGCGACCTGGTCGTCCGGCACCGGCAGCGGCGCGGTGCCGATCTCGAAGGTGACCCCGGCCTCCTTCGCCATCGCGGCCCGCCACTCGCCGTCGATCTGCATGGCGACCTGGCCCTTGTGGAAGGGGTGCTCGCTGCTCCACTCGTCACCGAAGGTGTTGCGGAACTTCTCCAGCTTCTCGTAGCCGCCGAGCTTGTCCACCAGGTCCTTCTGCGCGGTCAGCATGCTCGCGAACGCCGGGTCCTTGGCCAGGTTGGACTTGCCGTCGGCGGCGAAGTACTTCGGGCTCCACTGCGCGGCCAGCCGCATGGGGGTGGTCTCGTAGCCGTGGTAGGTCGGCATGATGCCGAGCTGGTCGTACGAGTCCCCGTTCGTCTTGGTCAACTTCTGCGCCGCCTCGGCGAACTGGCTCCAGGTCTTGGGCGGTTCGGTGATGCCCGCCGCCTTGAAGGCGTCCTTGTTGTAGACGAGGCCGTACGCGTCGTGCAGCAGAGGCAGGGTGCACTGGTTGCCCTTGAACTGGGTGTACTCCAGCAGGGTCTTGGGGAAGACCTTCGTCTTGTCGACCCCCGACTTCTGCAGGAAGGGGTTCAGGTCGGTGAAGGCGCCGGAGTTGCAGAACTTGCCGACGCTGTCGGTGGTGAAGGAGGAGACCACGTCGGGGGCCTTGTCTCCGCCCGCGCGCAGCGCCTGGTTGATCTTGTCGTCGGTCATGTTGCCCGTGACCTTGACCTTGATGTTCGGGTGCGCCTTCTCGAACCGGGCGATGTTCTCCTCGATCGCCTTGGCCTCGCTCGGCGCGGACCAGCCGTGCCAGAAGTTGAGCGTGACCTCCTTGTTCGGGTCGTCGGTGGCCGTGTTGCTGCTCTGGCCCGTACAAGCGGTGGCGAGGACGGACAGGGCGGCGACGGCGGTGGCCACGGCGGTCAGACGGCGGTTTCTGGGCATGGCGGTGCTCGCTCTCTGCGGGAGGAACTTCCGGGAGGGGTGCCAGGGTTCGACGGCGAGTTCGGTGACACGGGTGGAGGTCGGCGGGGCGTCGGCGAGGGGACGCCGATGGCGTGCTGGCGGGGCCGGGCGCCGGTGCGGTGGCCCTCGGTGCGGTGCGGTGCGGTGCGGTGCGGTCAGCGGCGCGAGGTGTCGAAGACCTCGTCGCGGGTGGCGGCGAGGGCGCTCTCCAGCGCGCCCCGCAGTACGGGCCGCTCGCGCACGGTGCCGGACACCAGGCGGGGCCGGGAGGGGGCGAGGTCGGCGAGTTCGGCCTCGACGAGCTCGCGCAGGACGTCCCCGCCGGCGGCGGTCACCGCGCCGGAGAGGACCACGATCTCCGGATCCAGGACGGCCACCAGCGAGGCGAGACCGGTGGCCAGCGCGGTGGCGTACTGCTCCAGGAGCCGCAGGTTCGCCCCCTCGGGGTGTTCGGCGGCGTGCCCGAGCAGCGAGACCGCGGCGGAGACCAGCGCCCCCGATTCGGCTCCGTGTACGGCTCCGTGCACCGCCCCCGCCGCGACCTGAGAGGGAGCCTCGATGCCCAGCTCGGCCGCCATCGCGGGCACCACCTGTACGCCGGCCAGTTCCTGGTAGCCCCCGGAGTTGACCCGGGTGACCTGCCGGACCAGCGGGTGGCCCGGTACGGGCAGGAACCCGACCTCGCCCGCACCTCCGGTCCAACCGCGGTGCAGTCGGCCGCCGAGCACCAGAGCGGCACCGAGGCCCTCCTCGTTCCACAGCAGGACGAAGTCCTCGTGGCCGCGGGCCGCGCCGAGCCGCTGCTCGGCTACCGCGGCGAGGTTCACGTCGTTCTCGTACTCGACCGGCATCGGCAGGGCCGCGGCCAATTCCTCCAGGAGGGTGGGGGAGTGCCAGCCGGGGAGGTGGTCGGCGTAGCGCAGCGCCCCGGTGCGCGGGTCGAAGGACCCCGGGGTGGCGATGACGACGCGGTGGATGTCGGAGCGCTGCAACCCGGCGTCCTTGACGGCTTCGCCGAGGGCCCGGGTGACGCGGTCGACGGTGCCGGTGCCCTCGACGTAGGGGAGTTCGTGGGTGCCCACCACCTCGCCGGTGAGATCGGCGACGGCCGCGAGGATGCGGCCGGGGGTGACGTCGAGCCCGGCGACGTGGGCGGCGCGCGGGTTGACCGCGTACAGCTGGGCGCTGGGGCCGGGGCGACCCCCTGCGGTACCGGTGGCCACGACGAGTCCGGCGGCTTCGAGGCGGGCCAGCAGCTGGGAGGCGGTGGGCTTGGAGAGCCCGGTGAGACGACCGATCCGGGTACGGGACAGGGCGCCGTGCTCCAGCAGCAGGTCCAGCGCCGCGCGGTCGTTCATGACGCGCAACAGGCTGGGGGTTCCGGGGGTGGTGCCGGTCATGAGCGCTCTCTCCGTCATCGGCGCACGCCGTGGTCAGGAACTGTTAGGTAAGTTTCCTATCGGTGTTTGAGCTGTGTCAATGCCGCTGCCCCGCAGAAATGCCGCCGCCCCCGCAGCACGGAAGCGGCGGGGGCGGCGGCCGGGGCGTTGGGGGAGGGGCCGGTACTACTTGGTGATCCGGGCGGTGCCGGGAGTCACCGGCGGCGGGATCGGGGCGGTGGCCAGGGACTGCGGGGAGGCCGGGTTCGCCAGCGCCGAAGGCGGTGCCACCGCGGCCGACGGGTCGGCCGCGGCCTCGTCCTCGTCGCCGGCCGCGGCCGGCAGGCCGCCGATGATCCCGATGCCCGCCGCGTCGAAGGCCTCCTTGATCCGCCAGCGCAGCTCCCGCTCCACGGCGAACTGCTGGCCCGGCATCGTCCTCGCCGAAACCTTCACCGTCATGGAGGCCAGCAGCACCTCGTCCAGGCCCAGCACCTCCACCGGCCCCCACAGGCGCTCGTCCCACGGGGACTCCTTGACCATGCCGTCCGCGACGTCCTTGACCACCTCGCGGATGCGGGCGAGGTTCTCCGACGGCTTGACCTGGACGGCCACGCCCGCGGTCGCCCACCCCTGGCTGAGGTTGCCGATCCGCTTGATCTCACCGTTGCGGACGTACCAGATCTCGCCGTTGTCCCCGCGCAGCTTGGTGACGCGCAGGCCGACCTCCACGACCTCGCCGGAGGCGACCCCCGCATCGATCTTGTCGCCGACGCCGTACTGGTCTTCGAGGATCATGAACACGCCGGAAAGGAAGTCCGTCACCAGGTTCCGCGCACCGAAACCGATCGCCACACCGGCCACACCGGCACTCGCGAGCAGCGGGCCCAGGTTGATGCCCAGGGCGCCGAGCACCATCAGCCCGGCCGTGCCGAGGATCAGGAACGAGGCCACCGAACGCAGGACCGATCCGATCGCTTCGGAGCGCTGCCGGCGCCTCTCGGCGTTGACCAGCAGTCCACCGATCGCCATGCCCTCGACGGCCTCGGCGCCCCGGTTCATCCGGGTTATCAGCTTGGTCAGCGACTTGCGCACCAGAGAGCGGAACGCTGCCGCGATCACCAGGATCAGCAGGATCTTCAGGCCCAGGTACAGCCATCCGGCCCAGTTCTCCTCGATGAAACTGGCGGCGTTCGTGACGCTCTCGTGGGCCTCCTTGACCGAAGCGGCCGGGTCCGGGGTGTCGGCTGCCAGGGGCAGCAGGGCGGCAGGCCAGGGCACGACGGGAACCTCCAGGTGTAGCGGTCTGCCCGCGGAACGGTGTGCGGGGCAGGCCAACCACACTATCGGGGCATTCCCGTGACCCTCTTGCCGTGTTCGAGGGAGAGACCGGGCTCACCCGGGGATGAACCCGGTGTGGTTGAAAACACCTCGGACCCGTTACGGGCGAGTGGTGGCGCTTCGACCAGCCGTAAGGAGAGACTGGAGAGCAGATCGTCCCGGCGCGAGCCACGCGCCGCCGGCGTACAAGGAGGCAGTCCGTGCCGCACGTCCTGGTCCTCAATGCGTCGTACGAGCCCCTCGGCGTCGTACCGCTCCGCCGCGCGCTCGTCCTCGTCCTGGAGAACAAAGCGGTCTCCCTGGAGGAATCCGGCGCCTTTCTGCACAGCGCGACGAGAGCCGTCCCCGCGCCCAGCGTGGTCCGGCTCAAGCGCTTCGTGCGGGTCCCCTACCGGGGGCCCGTTCCACTCACCCGCCGTGCACTGTTCGCCCGCGACGGCGGTCGCTGCATGTACTGCGGCGGGGTCGCCACGAGCGTCGACCACGTGATCCCGCGCAGCCGGGGCGGGCAGCACGCGTGGGACAACGTGGTCGCCGCGTGCCGGCGCTGCAACCACGTCAAGGCCGACCGGCACCTGCTGGAACTCGGCTGGCGCCTACGCCACCAGCCGGCTCCCCCGTCGGGGCTGGCCTGGCGGATCATCGGGACGGGACACCGGGATCCGCGGTGGATGCCGTACTTGCAGCCGTACGGGGCGGAGGACGCCCTGGACCGCATCGGCGCGGCGGCCTCGTAGCCTGAGCCCGGCCGCTGCCGGCTCCGGTGCTCCGGCCGCTACCGAGCACGGTGGCCGGGGCTCCGAGGCCCGGCCTGTGCAGCGGACCCCCGGCCACCGGGCTACGGGACCGTACTAGGGCCGCTGGGCACGGGACCACCGGGCTACGGGGCCACGGCGTAGGCCTCCGCCGAGAACAGGCTGCAACCGAACCGCGTCGCGCGCTTGTCGCACGTGATGCGCACAAAGCGGCTGTCCGGGGCCGCCGTGTCCAGGCGGACCGATTCCAGCCCGCCCCGCGACCCCGTGACGGTGGCCGCCGGGCGCCACGTCAGGCCGTCCGGGGAGGTCTCCACCCGGTACGCCGAGGGGTACGCGTCCTGCCAGTGCAGGACCAGCCGGCCGATCCTGGCCGGGCTGCGGAGTTCCGCCTGCCACCACGCACCGTCCACCGGCGGGGAAGACCAGCGGGTGGTCGCGGAGCCGTCCACCGCGGCGGAGGCCGGGAACGCCGGGGTCTCGTCCGCCGAGGACGAGGCCCGCGCCGAACGGAAGAGGTCGGGCCCGCCGGTCCGCGCGACCGCCCGGACGGTCAGCGTCCGGGTCTGCCCCGCGAACGTGATCGGTACCCGGTAGCTGCCCACCGGAGTGGACGCCGGGACCGACACCGTCACCGGGACCATGACCCGGGTACCCCTGGGAGCCGTGACCTCGGCCGGGAGCTTCACCTCGACGCCCGCCGGCGCCGCCGCCGACAGCGGGCCCCGCACCTCGCCGGGTCGGAGCGCGGACAGCTCCGCCGAGACCACCTGCGCGGTCCCGCCGACCTCCACGTCCACGGCCTCCGCCAGCTCGAACCTGGCCTCCGGCCCGTCGGCCAGCCATGGCACCACCTGGTGCACCGCCGGCGCCGGCCCCGCCCACGACAGGCGCACCGCGTCCGCCCCGAGACCGCCGACGTCCGCCTGCGTCCAGCCCGATGCGGCGGCTTCGGCGACCTTGCGCCACCCCTCGCCCGGCACGTGCGCCTCCACCGCCGCGCCGCGGACCCCCGGCGGCAGCGGGTCCGTCATGACGGTCACCACCGACACCGGGCGCACCGTGTCCAGCTTGACGGTGAAGGAGTCCGCCTCCCGGGACACCGTGCCCGTCTGGCGGGCCGCTCCCGTCCACGCGTCCGCTTCCGCCACCGCCTTCGCGAGGAACGGGTCCAGTACGGCCTTGTCCACCCGGGCGCTGCTCGGTTCGGCCAGCGCCTTGCGGGCCGCCGCCAGATCCTGCGCGGCCTTCCAGGCCGCCGCCCCGTCCCCGCGGGACTGGGCCCGCAACAGGTCCACCGCCAGCTCGCCCGCCGTTCCGTACGCCGACAGCCGCGCCAGCCACGGCCCGGCCTCCTCGGACAGCGCGGGCAGCCGCGAAGGAGCTTCCCGCAGGGCCGAGAACGCGGCCCGCAGTCGGTCGCCCGGCGCCGGATCGCCCGTGCCGCGACTCCGCCAGAACGCGTCCACCAGCGGGCGCAGGTACGCCGACTCCGGCTGCCCCAGACCCGAGGAGGCCGTGTTCCCGGCCAGCGCGGCCAGGGACTGACGGGCCTTGGGGTCCGGGCCGGCCAGGTCGGCGACCGCCGCGGCCCAGGAGTCGCCCGCCCGGTAGCCGTTCGGGTTCCACGCGAAGTCCGCCGCCGTGAACAGCGGGATGCGGGACAGGGTGCCCTGCGGCATCGCGTTGGCCAGCAGGGCCGCTGAACCGCCCGCCACGGCCGGCTCCCGACCCGTGTACGGGCCGAGGAAGATCCGGCCCGGGTCCCAGTCGTTGACCGGGTAGTTGTCCATGGTGACGAGCGGGTGCTGACCGAAAGCACCGCGGGCCCCGGCCAGTTCCTTCCCGGTAATGGTGCGCGGTACCACGCCCACGCCCGTCCAGGCCACCTCCACCCGCCCGTCCAGCCGTCCCGCCAGGGCGGTCCGGTACGTGGTCGCGCCCTTCTGGTGGTACTCCGTCGGCACGAGCGACAGCGGTGCCGCTCCCGGATGCCGCTCGGCCAGGTGCGCCGCCAGCTCGCCCGCGACCTCCGCATGCGCCTTCGCAGCCGCCGCCGGGCCCTTTCCGTACCGGACCCGGTCCGCCCGGCAACCCCATTCGGTGTAGCTGATGTCCTGGAACTGCACCTGGAACGCGCGGAAGCCCAGGTCCCACATCGCGTCCAGCTTGCGCGCCAGCGCTGCCCGGTCGGCCGCCGAGGCCAGGCACATCGACTGCCCCGGGGCCACGGCCCAGCCCAACACCACCCGGTTGACGCGGGCCCGCTCGGCCAGGGCGCGGAACTCCGCCTGCTGTGCTTGCGGGTACTCCTGGCGCCAACCGGTCGTGCGGTACGGGTCGTCGCCGGGCGCGATCAGTAGCCGGTTCTGTTTGGTCCGGCCCATGAAGTCCAGCTGCGCGAGCCGTTGCTCCTGCGTCCACGGTTGCCCGTAGAACCCCTCGGTGGTCCCGCGTACGGGCGCGGTCGGCCAGTCCCGCACCAGCACCCCGGGCACCTTCCCGCCGCCCGGGGCACCCGGGGCGCCCGGCGTCAGCAGTTGGCGCAGCGTCTGGGCCGCGTGGAACAGGCCGTCCTCGCCCACACCGGCCAGGGCGATCGTGTCCCGGCCCGCGGCCCTGCCGACGGCGAGCCGGTAGCCCCCCTTCGGCAGGTCCCCGGCCTCGGCAGCGCCCAACGCCCGCAGTGCCTCCTGCGCGTCGGGGCCCTGGAGCCGTACGACGGTGCCCTGCTCGGGCAGCGGCGCCCCGGGGGCCGGCTCGTGCACGGTCCGTACGCCCGCCTCGCGCAGGGCGGTACGGACCAGCCCTACCGCGTACGGGTCCGCGTCGGGGGCCGCCACCAACACCGCCTCGGCACCCAGCGGGACCTCCCGCGCCTTGTCGGCGGTCATCGACTGCGGCCGGGGCCACACGGCCGGACCCTCGGCGGCCGTGCGCGGCGCGACGGAGCCCGGGTCGAGAACGGGCCCGGCCGCGGCGCCCGCCGCGGGATCGGAGCCCGGACCTGCGGCGGGGTCCGGCACCGGGAGGGTCGGCGCGCTCGGCGCCGCGAACGCCCCGGGCGGCCCGACGTACATCCCACCGCCCAGCAGCGTCCCGATGACCGCCACGGCCGCGGCCGTCGTCCGCTTCCTGCCCCTGAGCTGCACGAAGCCTCCCCGTCCCGAGTCGTCCTCAGCCCGTACGAATAACCCCGAGCCCACCACCCGTTCGGCCGGAGTGTCAATGCGGGCGGGTGTTCTGACCTGGATACGCCAGGAATGCGGCGCGGCGCACGGGGTATGGCTGCGGTGTTCCCCGGCGGTGTCGCACGGTTCCTGATCCTCCCTCACACCTCTTGCGGACGTAGGAGCGACCGCCCGTGCACACCGCACGCCTGAACACCGCACGCCGCACCCGACCCATCCCCGCCGCCCCGCGGCGGCACGCCCCGGCAGCCGCCGGGGCGACTCGACACAGGGACACAGGGACTTACATGGACGACCTCGACCGGCTCGCGGCCCTGCACGGCGTCGCCACCACCTACCAGCCCGCCGAGGGTGTCACCGTCCGGGTCTCGGACGCCACCGTCGCCGCCGTACTGCGGCAGCTGGGGGTGGACACCGATACCCCGGAGGCGGTCCGGGGGCACGTGGAGGCGGCCGAACGCGAAGCGGCGCACCGGCTGTTGCCGCCCGTGCTGGTGTGGTGGGCCGGGTCGCAGCCGCCCGCCGAGCTGGCCGCGCTGCCGCCCGGGACGCGTACCCGACTGGAGGGGGACGAGGCCGGCGACGGGGCCGGTGACGATGCCGGCTACGGGCCCGGCTACGGGGCCGTTGACCGGCGGCCGGGGCACGGCGGGGTGCCGCCGCTCGGAGTGCACCGGATCCATGCCGAGACCCCCGACGGCCGCACCGGGTCCGCCACCCTGATCGTGGCCCCGGAGCGGGCCCCGGTCGCACCCGAGCGGTGCCACGGGCTGCTCGTCCAGCTGTACTCCCTGCTCTCCGAGCGCTCCTGGGGCATGGGCGACCTCGGCGACCTGGCCGCGCTCGCCCGCTGGGCCGGCCGCACCCACGGAGTCGGCTTCATCCAGGTCAACCCACTGCACGCGGCCGTGCCCGGGACCCCGACCGACCCCTCCCCGTACCGGCCGTCCTCGCGCCGTTTCCCCGACCCGGTGCACCTGAGGATCGAGGACGTGCCCGAGTACGCCGACTGCCCGGACCGGGACGCCCTCGCCGTGCTCGCCGCCCGGGGCGGGGAACTGCGCCGCGAGGTGCTGGAGAAGGGGGCGCTGATCGACCGGGACGCCGTCTGGGCCCTCAAACGCGCCGCCCTGGAACTGTTGTACGCCGTCCCGCGCACACCCGAACGGGAGGCCTCCTACCAGGCGTTCTGCGCGGAACAGGGCGAGCCCCTGGATCGGCACGCCGCCTGGTGCGCCGGGCGCGCCGGGGGCGACCCCAAGGGCGGGGCCGACTTCCACCGCTGGTTGGTCTGGTTGACGGACGCCCAGCTCGCCGCCGCCCAGCGGGCCGCCGAGGAGGCCGGGATGGCCGTCGGCATCGTGCACGACCTGGCCGTCGGGGTGCACCCGGAGGGCTCGGACGTCTCCGGCCCGCCCCTCTACGCGACCGGCGCCTCGGTCGGCGCCCCGCCCGACGCCTTCAACGCGCGCGGCCAGGACTGGGCGCTGCCGCCGTGGCGGCCCGACCGGCTCGCCGCCACCGGCTACGCGCCGTTCCGGGCCCTGTTGCGCGGAGTCTTCCGCTGTGCCGGCGCGCTGCGCATCGACCACGTCATGGGTCTATTCCGACTCTGGTGGATTCCGGAGGGCGCCCCTCCCGCCGAGGGCGCGTACGTCGCGTACGACGGCGAGGCGATGCTCGCGATCCTCGTACTGGAGGCCCACCGGGCCGGGGCCCCGGTCATCGGCGAGGACCTCGGGACCGTGGAGCCGCGGGTCCGCCGGGCGCTTGCCCGGCGCGGGGTGCTCGGCACCTCCGTGCTGTGGTTCGAACGGGACTGGGCGGGTGACGGGCGCCCACTGGCACCCGAGGCCTGGCGGGCCGACTGCCTGGCCACCGCCACCACCCACGATCTGCCGCCGACGGCCGCGAAACTGGCGGGCGCCCATGTGGAACTCCGCGACCGCCTCGGACTGCTGACCCGCCCGGTGGAGCAGGAGCGGGAGGATGACGCCGCCGACACCGCACAGTGGCTGGACGTACTGGAGGGGCTGGGGCTGGACACCAAGGGCGAGGAGGCCGCCGTGCGGGCCTTGTACGGCTTCCTGCTGCGCACGCCCGCGCGGCTGGTCGGCGTGTGGCTGCCGGACGCGGTGGGGGACAGGAGGCCGCAGAACCTGCCGGGGACCTGGGACCAGTACCCCAATTGGCGCCTTCCGGTCGCGGACTCGGCGGGACGGCCGCTGACCCTGGAGGCGCTGGCCGTCTCCCCTCGGGCGAACGCCCTGTTGGGCGCGGTGCGGGAGGGGGTGCGTGCCCGTACGGCACCCCCGGGCGCGCGGTCCGTTTAGGTGTTCGCTACGTTTGCACCGTGGACAAGAAGAACGCTCTGCGCGCCGGCGCCGTCACGGCCGGAACGACGCTGATGATGCTGCTGATGACGTCTCCCGCCCTCGCGCTCACCCGCGACGACGGCGACGACCCGGGCCAGGGCCTGAGCATCGCCCAGACCCTCGGCCTGTACGTGGCTCTGCCGATCGTGCTGTTCCTGGTCATCGCGGGTCTCGTGATGGTCGGCGACAAGTCCGACAGGAAGCAGACGCAGGGCTGACCCGACCGGGCAGTACCCATTCAGACTTCCGGGGCGCCGGAGGTCCGCAGGCCGATCCATCGGTCTCGGTGCGGACCTCCGGCGCCCCGTTGTGCGTTCTCGTGCTGTGACCGGAAGGTTCACCGGCGAACCCGTCCGGCCACGGCGCTAGACGTCGGCCATCAGCCTGCGGAGCAGGCCGGTCAGGACGGCGACCTCCTCGTCGCTCAGCCCGGTGAGCGCGGCGCGCTGCACCTCCAGACCGGCGGCGACGGCCTCGTCGACGAGGGCGAGCCCGCGGTCGGTGATCGTCACCTGTAGTCCGCGCCGGTCGTGCGGATCGGGAGTGCGGGTGAGCAGACCGGCCTTCTCCAACTTGTCCAGGCGCCCGGTCATGCCGCCCGTCGTGAGCATGAGCGTGGCCGACAGTTGGCGCGGCGAGAGGGTGTACGGGGCGCCCGAGCGGCGCAGCGTTCCGACGACGTCGAACTCGCCGCGCGAGATGCCGAAACGGGCGTACGTCCGTTCCGTCGCGTCTCCCATGGCCCGGGAGATCCGGTAGATGCGGCCGAAGACGGCCATGGGGGCGGTTTCCAGGTCCGGTCGCACCACGCGCCACTGGTCGATGATCGCGTCGACGGCGTCCTTGTTGGCATCGGTCATGCGCGCAGTATCCGGCTTCCTTTCGATCGTTCGCAAGAAAGTTGCTTGATGGAAAGTAGCTTAGAAGTAAGCTACTTTCTAGCAACCTACTTGGGGGAGGAACGATGGCACGCTCCACAGGGGCGCGGTCCGTAGGAGCGCAGGTCGAGGGAAAGCAGGAAGAGGGGGAACGGGTCGGGGGAGAGCGGTCCCTCCTCGTCGGCGTCGGTGTCAGCGCGGTCGGGATCGGCATGTACGTCCCGTTCACACTCGTCTTCTTCCACCACGTCACCGGCCTCTCCTTCGCCCTCGTGGGCCTGGTGATGACCGCGACCGGCCTCGCCGGGCTGGCGTTCATGCCGCTGGCCGGTTCGGCGGTCGACCGGTTCGGTGCCAAGCGGGTCAACCTCGCGCTCTACGCGGTACGGGCCTTCGGCTTCGCGCTCTACCCCTTCGCCGGCTCGCTGCCCGCCTTCGCCGCCGTCTCGCTCGTCACCGCCCTGGCCGACCGGTCCTTCTCCGTCGTCCAACAGTCGCTGATCGGGGAGGTGGCGCGCGGCGCCGCCCGGGACCGGCTCCAAGCCTCCCTCCGGGCGTTGCAGAACGCCGGGATGGGGGCGGGCGCCCTGATCGTCTCCGGAGTGCTGGCGCTATGGGGAACCACGGCCTTCACCTACACGGCCTGGGCCAACGCGCTGGCCTTCGCCCTCGCCGGACTGCTCGTCGGCCGGGTACGCCCGGTGCGCGACCCGCAGCCGGGCCGCGACGAGCGCCAGCCCGCCGGGTACCGGACGGTCCTGCGCGACCGGCCCTTCCTCGCGCTGACCGCCGCCAACTTCCTCACCGCGCTGGGCTACGCGGCCCTGTCCGTACTCTTCCCCCTCTACATCGCCACCTGGCTGCACGGCCCTGACTCCCTCACCGGAGCCGCCTTCACCCTCAACACCGCCCTGTGCGCCGGGATCGGCGTGCTCGTCGCCGGCCGGGTGCGCCGCTCCGGAGCCCGCCGCACCCGCTCCGCCGCCCTCGGCGCGCTGCTCTTCGCCGCCGCCTTCGCCGGGCAGATCGTGCTCGGTACCCTGCACCCCGGGCAGACCGTGACCCTGGTCGCCCTCCTGGCCATCGTCGTCGTCTACACGCTCGGCGAGCTGGTGCACAGCCCGTCCGGCGGGGCCCTGTCGGTCTCCGCCGCCCCGGAAGCCGTGCGTGGCCGCTACCTGGCCACCTACCAGCTGTCCTACTCGCTGGCCACCGCACTCGCCCCCTCCCTCTTCACCGCCCTGCTCTCCGTCGACGGCCGCCTGCCCTGGGCCGTCCTCACCGTGGCCGCGGTGGGCGCCGCCCTGGCGCTCGTCAGGCTGGAGCGGTGGCTGCCGGTCGAGGCCGTGTACGCGGTGCCACCGGCCGTACCGGCCGCCGCGGGGGCACGGACCCCGGTGCGGGCGCAGGCCCCGGTCGCCTGAGGCCCCTTCTCGCGGCCCGCTCGATCCCGCTCGGTACCACCCCGCCCGCGTTCCCCGCCCGCCCGAGGAGTCCCCTGCCGTGAAACGTCTCACCACCGTCGCCCTGACCGCCCTCGCCCCGATCTCCTGGGGTTCGACCTACGCCGTGGCCACCGAACTGCTCCCGCCCGACCGGCCGCTGTTCACCGGGGTCATGCGGGCCCTGCCCGCCGGACTGCTGCTCACCGCCGTGTCCCGCAGACTGCCCACAGGGCGGTGGTGGTGGAGGTCCGCCGTCCTCGGCACGCTCAACATCGGCGCCTTCTTCCCGCTGCTGTTCCTCTCCGCCTACCGACTGCCCGGCGGTGTGGCAGCCGTGCTCGGCTCCGCAGGCCCGCTGTTCGTCGTCGGACTCGCCGCCCTCGTCCTCGGGGAGCGGGCGCGGCTGCGGACCGTCCTCGCCGCCGTCGTCGCGGCGTTCGGCGTCAGCATGGTGGTCCTCACCGCCGAGGCCCGGTTGGACCTCGTCGGCGTCGTCGCCGGTGTGGTCTCCTCCGCCTCCATGGCCGCGGGCACGGTCATGATCAAGCGCTGGGGACGCCCGCAGGGGGTCGGCTCGCTGGCCTTGGCCGGCTGGCAGCTCACTGCGGGCGGTCTGCTGATCGTCCCGGTCGCGGCCCTCGTCGAGGGGGCGCCGCCCGCACTCGACGGCAAGGCGTTCCTCGGCTACGGCTACATGATGCTGATCAACACCGGTATCGCGTACTGGCTCTGGTTCCGCGGCATCGGCCGGCTCACCGCCACCTCGGTCACCCTGCTCGGCCCGCTCTCCCCGCTCACCGCGGCCGTCATCGGTTGGGCGGCCCTCGGGCAGGGGCTCTCCCCCGTCCAGCTGGCGGGCATGGCGATCGCCTTCGGCGCCACGATCGCCGGCCAGTTGTTCACCGCTCGGACTCCCGCCCAATCGTTCGGTTCTTCTGAAAAGAATGATCGAAACATTTCGATGGAACCGATGGATGGCCCGCTGCGACGGTGATTCCGGCGCCGGACGGGCGACCAGAACCCGAAGGAGAGACACACCGACACACCGTGGCCGTCATGCACCGGGTCCGTACCGTTGCACAGCACGATCCCGCCAGCCCGGTGGCGACGGGGGCCGTCGGGCTCGGCCTGCTCCTCGCTCTGGTCGCGGCGGTCATCTGGTCCGGCAGCTTCGTGGCCACCCGGGGGACCACCGGTGCCGGCCCGTAGTGGGCGGGCCGGCCCCGGTCGGGGGGAACGTCAGCCCCGGACGGCAGTGGCAGCTGCGTCGGCAGCCTGCGCCTTCAGCGCGCGCTCGACGCCCGCGCGGGACTCCGAGACCAGCCGGCGCAGTGCCGCGTTCGGCTCCGCGGAGGCCAGCCAGGCGTCCGTGGCCTCCAGGGTCTGCGGGGAGACCTGGAGGGACGGGTAGAGGCCCACCGCGATCTGCTGGGCGATCTCGTGGCTCCGGCTCTCCCAGATCCCCTTGATCATCGAGAAGAACTTCTCGGTGTACGGGGCCAGCAGCTCGCGCTGGTCGCTCTGGACGAAGCCGCCGATCACCGCCTCCTGCACCGCGTTGGGCAGGTCCGCGGACTCCACCACCGAGGCCCACGCCTCGGCCTTGGCCTCCGCCGTCGGGCGCGCGGCCCGCGCCGTGGCCGCGTGACGCTCGCCCGCAGCCGTACGGTCGCGCTCCAGCTCCGCCGCGATGGCCGGCTCGTCCGCGATGCCCGTCGCGGCGAGCCGCTCCAGGAACGCCCAGCGCAGCTCGGTGTCGACGACCAGGCCCTCGATCTCCGCGGCACCGTCCAGCAGCGCCGACAGGTACGTGAGCTGCCCCTCGGTGCGGGCGGTGGCCGCGAAGGCACGGGCCCACGCCAGCTGGTGGTCGCTGCCCGGTTCGGCGCCGCGCAGGTGCTCCAGCGTGGCCTCGGTCCAGGTCGCCAGGCCCTGCTCCCGCCACGCCGGGTCGGCGTACAGCTCGATGGCCAGTTTGACCTGCCGGTGCAGCGACTGGACGACGCCGATGTCCGACTCCTTGCCGATGCCCGACAGGACGAGGGCGAGGTAGTCGCGCGTGGCCAGTTCGCCGTCGCGGGTCATGTCCCACGCCGAGGCCCAGCACAGCGCCCGCGGCAGTGACTCGGTGAAGTCTCCGAGGTGTGCGGTGACGTTCGCCAGCGAGACCTCGTCGAGGCGGACCTTGGCGTAGGAGAGGTCGTCGTCGTTCAGCAGCACGACGGCCGGGCGGGTGCGGCCGATCAGCTGCGGCACCTCCGTCAGCTCACCGTCGATGTCCAGCTCGATCCGGTCGGTGCGGACCAGCTTGCCGCCGTCCAGGTCGTACAGGCCGATGGCGATCCGGTGCGGGCGCAGCGTCGGCTCGCCCTTCGCGCCGGCGGGCAGCGCCGGGGCTTCCTGTCGGACCGCGAAGGCGGTGATCGAGCCGTCCTGCGCCGTCTCGATCCGCGGGCGCAGGATGTTGATGCCGGCCGTCTCCAGCCATGCCTTCGACCAGGCGGTCAGGTCGCGGCCCGAGGTCTCCTCAAGGGCGCCCAGCAGGTCCGACAGGCGCGTGTTGCCGAACGCGTGCGCCTTGAAGTACGCCTGCACGCCCTTGAAGAAGGCGTCCGTGCCCACGTAGGCGACGAGCTGCTTGAGCACCGAGGCGCCCTTGGCGTACGTGATGCCGTCGAAGTTGACCAGGACGTCGTCCAGGTCACGGATGTCCGCCATGATCGGGTGCGTGGACGGCAGCTGGTCCTGCCGGTACGCCCAGGTCTTCATCGAGTTGGCGAAGGTCGTCCACGCGTGCGGCCACTTCGAGCCCTCGGCGTACGCCTGGCAGGCGATCGAGGTGTACGTCGCGAACGACTCGTTCAGCCACAGGTCGTTCCACCACTCCATGGTGACCAGGTCGCCGAACCACATGTGCGCGAGCTCGTGGAGGATCGTCTCCGCACGCACCTCGTACGCCGCATCCGTCACCTTCGAGCGGAAGACGTACTGGTCGCGGATGGTGACGGCGCCCGCGTTCTCCATCGCGCCCGCGTTGAACTCCGGGACGAAGAGCTGGTCGTACTTGGCGAACGGGTAGTCGTACGCGAACTTCTCCTGGAACCAGTCGAAGCCCTGCCGGGTCACATCGAAGATCGCGTCGGCGTCCAGGAACTCGGCCAGCGACGGCCGGCAGTAGATCCCGAGCGGGACCGACTGGCCGTTCGGGCCCTCGTACGAGCTGTGCACCGCCTGGTACGGGCCGACGATCAGGGCCGTGACGTACGTCGAGATGCGCGGCGTCGGCTCGAAGCGCCAGACGTTGTCCTTGACGTCCGCGGCGTCGGGCGTCGGGGAGTTCGAGATGACCGTCCAGCCCTCGGGGGCCGTCACGGTGAACCGGAACGTCGCCTTCAGGTCCGGCTGCTCGAAGTTGGCGAAGACGCGCCGCGCGTCCGGCACCTCGAACTGGGTGTACAGGTAAGCCTGCTGGTCGACCGGGTCGACGAAGCGGTGCAGGCCCTCGCCCGTGTTGGTGTACGCGCAGTCCGCGACGACCCTCAGCTCGTTCGTCCCGGCCTTCAGGTGCTCCAGCGCGATGCGCGAGTCTCGGAACACGGCGGCCACGTCCAGGGACGTGCCGTTGAGGACGACCTCGTGCACGGCCGGAGCGACCAGGTCGATGAAGGTCTCCGCGTCCGCCTCGGCGGACTGGAAGCGCACGGTGGTCACGGAGGGGTACGTGCCACCCTCCTGCGCCCCGCTCAGGTCGAGGTCGATCTCGTACGAGTCGACGCTGAGCAGCTTCGCCCGCTGCTGAGCCTCTTCACGGGTCAGATTCGTGCCAGGCACGCGTTCATCTCCTTCGATGGTGACGTTGCCCGGCCATCCTTCCATGGGGGGCGGGCCACCGCGCAGGAGTAATCCGCGGGCGAACATGAGGGAGCGGAAGTCTTGACACCCGGGTGGCGCAGCTTGTCCTACTTCAGTAGCATCGAGTGATGAAGATTAGTGTGAGCCTGCCGCAGGAGGATGTCGAGTTCGTCGATAAGTACGCTGCCGCAACCGCAGCGGACTCCAGATCTGCCGTGATACAGGCTGCGATCGAGATGCTGCGGGCTTCGCAGTTGGAGGCTGACTACGAGGCTGCCTTCGCAGAGTGGGACGCGAGCGAGGACGCTGCGTTCTGGGACCAGTTCTCAGGGGACGGGTTGGCTGATGAAGCGCGGTGACATCTACCTCGTCGACTACGAGCCGGTTCATGGAAGCGAGGCGAACAAGGCGCGCCCTTCGGTCATCGTGTCGAACGACGGAGCCAACGTGGCCGTCACACGGATGCGCCGTGGTGTCATCACCGTCGTGCCGCTCACATCGAACACCTCCCGGGTCTATCCGTTCCAGGTGCTGCTGCCCGCTGCCGAGTGTGGCCTTGCGAAGGATTCCAAGGTGCAATGCGAGCAGGTCAGGGCAGTGGCGTCCGAGCGTTTCATTCAGCGTGTCGGCGCGGTCCCCCGCCAGCGCATGGCGGAGATCGACGCGGCTCTGCGGCGCCACCTGGCGCTCTAGACACGCATGAGGGGCGGCACCGTGACGGTGCCGCCCCTCATGCGTGTATCCGGGCTCAGTTGCCGCGCAGCTCCTCGGCGACGAGCTCGGCGATCTGGACCGCGTTCAGGGCCGCGCCCTTGCGTAGGTTGTCGTTCGACAGGAACAGCGCGAGGCCGTTGTCCACGGTCTCGTCCACGCGGATGCGACCCACGTACGAGGCGTCCTTGCCGGCCGCCTGGAGGGGGGTCGGGATTTCCGAGAGCTCGACGCCCGGGGCGTCCTTCAGGAGCTCGTAGGCGCGCTCCACGCTGATCGGACGCGCGAAGCGGGCGTTGACCTGGAGGGAGTGGCCGGAGAAGACCGGCACGCGCACGCAGGTGCCGGAGACCTTGAGCTCCGGGATCTCCAGGATCTTGCGGGACTCGTTGCGGAGCTTCTGCTCCTCGTCGGTCTCGAAGGTGCCGTCGTCCACGATCGAGCCCGCGAGCGGGACGACGTTGAAGGCGATGGGCCGCTTGTAGACGGCGGGCTCGGGGAAGTCCACCGCGCCGCCGTCGAAGGTCAGCTGGTCGGCGGCCTCGGAGACGGCGCAGGCCTGGGTGCGCAGCTCGGCGACACCGGCCAGGCCCGAGCCGGACACGGCCTGGTAGGTGGTGGCGACCAGCGCGGTCAGACCGGCCTCGTCGTGCAGCGGGCGCAGCACCGGCATCGCGGCCATGGTGGTGCAGTTCGGGTTCGCGATGATGCCCTTGGGGCGGTTCTTGATCGCGTGCGGGTTGACCTCGGAGACGACGAGGGGGACGTCGGGGTCGCGGCGCCAGGCGGAGGAGTTGTCGATCACGACGGCGCCCTGGGAGGCGACCTTCTCCGCGAGGGCCTTGGAGGTGGCCCCGCCCGCGGAGAAGAGCACGATGTCCAGGCCGGAGTAGTCGGCCGTGGAGGCGTCCTCGATGGTGATCTCCCGGCCCTCCCACTCCAGGGTCGAGCCCGCGGAACGGGCCGAGGCGAAAAGCCGCAGCTCGTCCACCGGGAACTTCCGCTCGGCGAGGATGCCGCGCATGACTCCGCCGACCTGACCGGTGGCTCCGACGATTCCGACCCTCACGGTGACTCCTTCTGCTCCGTACGACGCGGGCGCGCGTGGAGCCATCATGCGTTCGACCCCACGAGCCTTGTCCAATCCATTGTCCGAGGAACGGACGGTGTCCGGAATGCGAACCTGTGTGAGGCGCCCGTAGCGAGCGTGCAGTGGCACCCCCGAGTCATCGTTTCCGCAGGCCACGGCCGGTGGGTGGGGTCCGCCCCGGTCGGTGGGCCGTGACGGAAAACGCACGGAGGGGCAGTGCTCGTCAGAGCACTGCCCCTCCGGTGTCCTACCGGGTTACGGGAGGACCTTCTCGATCTGCACGCTGCCGGTGCCGGCGGCGGTGCCGCGACCGTTGAGCAGCTTGACCTCGCCGAAGAACTGACGGCCCTCGGGGGCCGGGGCGGAGGCCAGGACGTTCGCCGAGACGGACACGGAGGCGCCGTTGGCGAGGTTCACCGCGGCGGCCTCGTCGACCTGGACGGAGCCCAGGGCGGACGAGAAGTACACGTCGCGGTAGTTGTAGCTGGTGGAGCCGGACGGAACCGCGTAGCCGGCCACCTCGATGGTGTACGTACCGGCGGCCGGGTTGAGGAGGGTCACGGCCTCTTCGGAGTCGCCGTCGGCGGAGGAGCCGACCTTCACGCCGTCCTTGAGGACGGTGAGGTCGAGGTCGGCGCCGGTGTCGGAGACACCGCCGATGGCCACGTCCAGGCGGGAGACGCCCTCACCGATGGTGACGGTGCTCGTCTGGGTCTCGCCGTTGGCGATGGTCGGCTTGGCGACCTTCGCGGAGCCGAGCGGACCGCCCTGGAGCTTGCCGCCGGTGATGGCCGCGGCCTCGTTCTTGACGGTCCACTGGACCGGGGCGGGCGTACCCTGCTTCACCTCGGGCAGGACCTTGACGGCCGGGTCGAAGGCCGCACCGAGGACGCTGACGTCCAGCTTGAACGGGTTGTCGAGCAGCGGCGACGTACGGCGCGACTCGACCTCGATCTCCCAGACGCCCGGCTGCGGGTTCTCGTACGAGCGCAGGTCGGGGCGGCACTTGTTGGCCGGGTTGTCGTAGTTCGGGTAGCACTGGGTGGTCGCGCTGTCCTCGACGCCCACACCGTACGGGTGGATCGAGATGAAGCGCGTCTGGCTGCCCGCCGCGAGACCGCCGAGGGCGACCTCAAGGGACTTCGCGCCCTGCGGCACGGTGACGAAGTACGACTTGTGGCTGTTGCGCTGGACGGACGAGGTGTCCGACAGCGTGAACGACGGCTTCGCCAGCGGGGTGGAGGCGACGACCGTGGTCAGGATCTGCTTGTCGATGCCCTCGGTGGTCTCGTCGTCCAGCTGCAGGATGCCGCTGTGGACGCCGGCCGTCTTGGGCTTCGCCTCGACCTTGATGGTGACGGGCTTGTTCAGCGGCAGCGTGACGTAGTCGTAGCCGCCGACGATCTTGAACGTGCCGTCGTTGTTGCGCCAGCTCAGGTTGTGTCGGGTGCCGTACTTGACCCCCGTGGTGCGGGTGACGACGACGTCGTAGACCTTCTTCTGGCCGACCTTGAGGCCGCCCTCGCGGTCGTAGAGGCCGGTACCGAAGCCCGGGGTCTTCAGGAACTGGTCGATCGCGGTGTCGACCGGCGCCTTGACGGCGAACTCGTTGGCCTTGGCGCCGCGCTGGATGGACTCCCAGGCTCCGTTGATGTCGATCAGGCCCGCGCCCTGGGCGTGCGCCGGGACGTCGTCGATCTTCTTCGCGGTGCTGGTGAGCGCGACGCGCAGGCTCGCCGGGGTGAGGGCGATGTGCTGCTGCTTCGCGGCCGAAATCAGCAGGGCGCTGGCGCCCGCCGCCTGCGGCGAGGACATCGAGGTGCCCTGGAGCATCGAGTAGCCGGCCGGCAGGTCGTAACCGGCCTCCTTCACCGGTCCGCCGGGCAGCCAGGTCTGGGTGGTGTTGATGGCCGCACCGGGAGCGGTGATGGTCGGCGTGAAGCCGCCGTCCTCACGCGGACCGCGCGAGGAGAACGGGAACATGTTGTACTTCTTGGTCACGCCGGAGCCGTAGTTGGCGGCCCAGGTCTCCTTGGAGACCGCGGCACCCACGGAGATGACCTTGTCCGCGAGGCCGGGGTCGCCGATCGTGTTGACGCCGGGGCCCTCGTTGCCCGCCGAGATGACGAGCTGGACACCGTAGGTGTCGATGAGGTTCCGGTAGAGCTCGGCGCGCGCGTTGTTGCCGTCGTTCAGCGCCGGCAGACCGCCGATGGACATGTTGACGATGTCCACGCCGCGGTTGACCACGAGGTCGATCATGCCCTCGGTCAGCGCGACGTTGGTGCAGCCGCCGGACCAGGAGCAGGCGCGCGAGGAGACGATCTTCGCGCCGGGCGCCTCGCCGTTCATCTTGCCGCCGAAGAGGCTGTTGGCGGCGGTGATGCCGGCGACGTGCGTGCCGTGCTCGGACTCGATGATGCCGATGTTGACGAAGTCGACCTTCTTGCCGACCCAGTCCCCGCCCAGCGGGTCCATCGGGACGTCCTTGCGGATCTGGATCACGAACGGGATGCGCTCGGCGACGTCGGTCGCCGGGTTGTCCGTGCCGAAGTAGCCGACCTGGTAGCCGTCCTTGTACGGCTTCATCGGCTCGTTGTTCGTGAAGTCGCCGTCCTGGTCGGTGTCGACGCGGACGGTGCCGGCGGCCGGGTCGTAGAGCATGCCGAACCGGTCGGTGGTGTCCCCGTCCCGGTTGACGTCGCCCTTCATGTCACCGGTGGCGGTGATCGACTCGCTGAAGCGGCTCCACTGGAACGAGCCCTCCGGAGCCTTCCAGCTCTGGCCGCCCGCGGTGAAGGCGCCGCCGGTGGCGGTGACCGGGGTGATCTGGGCGCGCCAGGTGGCGTCGCCGTCAGTGATCGGGTCGGTCGCGGTGACCCAGTCGACGATCTTGCGCTCGCCGGTGGTGGTCTTCTGGAGCGCCGGGTGGCCGAGGTCGACGCCGGAGTCCAGGATGCCGATGGTCACGCCGCGGCCGTCGGCCTGCGGGTTCTTGGCGACGAAGTCCACCGCACCGGTCTCGAAGGACGGGTTGTACGGGTTCTTCGCGGGGGTGTTCTTGTCCGGCCCCGGGTACGTCTCGGAGGCGGTCTTCTGGGACGAGCCCGACTCCTTGCCCGCGTCGGGGCGCGGGTCCGACAGCTGGATCTCGTGCTTGAGGTCCATGGCGTGCACCGAGGACAGCTTCGCAGCCGCCTTCAGCGCGGCCTCGGCCTTGCCCGTGGGCAGCGTGGCGCGCACGTAGCCGAGCTTGTCGTTCGTCTGGCCGACCGAGGCGCCCTGGACCGCGGTGAGCTGGTCGGCGACCTGCTTGGTCTGGCCGGGGGCGGTGGCCACCATGACGGTGACGGTCGCGTCACCCTTGGCCTTGGCTTCCTGAAGCAGCTCGGCGTCCGCCGAACCGAGCTTCTGGTCGGCGGACTTGACGGCCGGGCCGGTGCCCGGGGTGCCGGTACCGGTGCCGGTCGCTGCGAACACGGGCACGGCGCCCGCGGTCGCGAGTGCGGCGACCAGACCGGCCGCGGCCGCGACGCGCGCGACGCGTCTGGCCCCGGATATGGAGCTGGGGGATTCGAGGGTCATCAGCATCCCTGGATAAGTGAAAGATACGGTCCGGATTTCGGTGCCGGATGACCGGTCAGCTTTGCGCAAGTGACAGCTGTTTGGGGAGCCTTGTCATTGACCGAGACCTGACATGGCGGACATTCGCCAGGTCGGACCATGCGCCATCGAGGCCGTACCGGGGCGTACGCGCACGAATCGCAGGGGTTGAAGAGTGGATTTGTAGACTTCCCGACCTCGTGACGAGGGTGCGGGAGTGCCTCGTCTCAGATCGGGTGTGACAACTTTCGGCTTCTCAGCGCTCGCGCGTGCGCGCGTAGTGGCGCGAGGCCTTCGCCCGGTTTCCGCACGCCTGCATCGAGCACCAGCGACGGGTGCCGTTGCGCGAGGTGTCGTGGAAGTGCAACACGCACGTCTGCGAGGCGCACTTGCGGATGCGGTCGGGCGCCGAGCCCAGCAGGTCCAGGTAGTTGCGGGCGGCCGTCCAGGCGGGACCCCAGGTCGGGTCGTCGAACTCGGCGCGCTCGCCGGGGCCGTCGGCGGTCAGCGTGGCGCGGATCCGCCCGTGCTCCAGAACGGCGTCCACCAGGGCCCGCGCGCCCGCGTCGGTCGGGTCCGCGACCACGCGGGCCAGTGCCTCGCGGGCGGTCAGCAGGTGGACGAGGGTCGCGGCATCGGCGCGGAAGCGGTCGGCCAGCCCGGCGCTGTGCAACCAGATCGCGAGCCCTTCGACCCGGGTCAGCCCGAAGGCGCCGGCGAAGAGGTCGGTGAGCTCGCCCTCCCGCATCCAGCGCGTGTTCAGCAGGTCGAGGGCGATCGGTTCGCCCGTCAGGGGGCGGGGGTCCGTCGCCGCTGTCGTCATCTCGCTGCTCCTCCGCGTACGCCTGCTAACCCCTCAAGGGTACGTGACCGGTTGACGCCCTCCGATCTAACCGTTAAGTTTTGTTTAGATGGTTAGAACAGGGAGTCGAAGAAACGATGAAAGGGGGCAGCCGTGACGGCTGTCATCAGCACGCTGCGGACCGGGCACGTGGGCCTGAACGTCACCGACCTCACCCGCTCGCTCGCCTTCTACCGGGACGCCCTCGGCTTCGAGCTGCTGGGCGAGGGGAAGGAAGAGGGCCGCCGATACGCCTTCCTCGGCCAGGACGGCGAGCTCGTCCTCACGCTCTGGCAACAGGCCGACGGCGCGTTCGCCCCGGCCGCGGCCGGACTGCACCACCTGGCGTTCTCCGCCACCGTGATCGACGAGGTCAGGGGCTACGAGCAGCGGCTGCGCGAGCTCGGGGTGGATTTCGCGTACGAGGGCGTCGTCGCCCACGGCGAAGGCGCGGCCTCGGGCGGCATCTTCTTCCACGACCCCGACGGCACCCGTCTGGAGATCTCCGTACCGGCCGGCGCCGAAGATGCACCCGCCCCCACCTCGGGAGCCCCGACCTGTGGGTTCTTCTAAGGGCTCACAGAGGAGGAAGGCAGGAGGAAGCGTCATGGACCGCTACCACCAGGGCTCGCTGTCCGTGCAGGAACGGGTCGGCGTGCGCGAGCTCGCCGAGCACGTCGGCCGCTCGATCGGCGTGGGCATCAAGGACGTCGCCGCGGCCTTCCTGGCCCAGCAGCCGCACCTGGTCGTCGGTGCCGCCGACGGGGCGGGCCTGCTGTGGGCCTCGCTGCTCACCGGCCCGCCCGGTTTCGTACGGGCCACCGGTCCGCACCGCATGGCGGTCGCCGGTGGGCCGCCGGTCGGAGACCCGCTCGCCGAGGCGCTGGCCACCGCCGGCACCCGGGTCGGGACGATCTCCCTCGACCCGCGGACCAGGCGCCGGATGCGGCTGGGCGGGACTCTGGAGGTGACCGCGGGCGGGTTCGCGGTCGAGGCCGAACGCGTCTTCGCCAACTGCCCCAAGTACCTGCAGAAGCGGCAGCCGCTGGAGCTGGTCGCCGAAGGGGCCGGTGTCGTGCGGCGCGGGGACGCGCTCACCCCCGACCAGGAGCGGGCCGTCCGCGCCGCCGACACCTTCTTCGTCGCGACCACCGCCGAGGGCGGGACGGACGCCAGCCACCGGGGCGGGCTGCCGGGCTTCGTGGAGGTCCTCTCGCCGTCCCTGCTGTCCTGGCCGGACTACCCGGGCAACGCCATGTTCCTGACGCTGGGGAACCTGGCCGTCGATCCGCGGGCCGGGCTGCTGTTCCCGGACTGGGAGGGCGGGGCAGTGCTCCAGCTCAGCGGTCGGGCCCGGACCGAGTTCGGGGCGGAGGGCAGCCGCAGCGTCCACTTCCACGTGGACTCGGTGGTGGAGGCCCTGCACCCCGGGCGGCTGCTCTGGAGCACTCCGGAGTACTCGCCGGCCAACCCGGCGCTGCCGATTCACCGGGGGAGCACGACCAGATAGGCGGCGGGTTCGCGGTCGTCCGACGCCGTCAGGGCGGTCCGGACGACCGCGGCCTGCTGCTCGGGCCAGTCCCGCAGCTTGCGCGGGGTGAGGTGGATGACGGTCACCCCGAGCCGCTCCAGCGTCTCCCGCTTGCGGACGGCCTCCGACCACTCCTCGTCCTCGCCCTGCCGGGGCGCCCGGGTGTCGATCTCCACGGCCACCGCGTGCTCGGGCCAGAAGGCGTCGACCCCGCCGAGGTGCGGGCCCCCGGGCAGACGCAGGTCCACGTTCCAGAGCGGCTCGGGGAGCTCGTGGCTCCGTACGAGCTGGTAGAGCCGGTCCTCGGCGATGGCCCGGCCCTCGGCGAGCAGGGATTCGACGGCGTCCACGACGTGCGGGCGGTTCAGCAGCCGGGCCACCGTCAGCTCCCTGACGAGGGCGGCCGGTTCGCAGTGCCTGCCGCGGACGGCCTCGCTGAGCAGACGGCGTACCGTGGCGGCGTCCGAGAGCTGGGCGACGGCGTCGGCCACGGCCCGCGCCACCGGGGCGACGGGCACCCCGGTCACCTCCTGCGGGCGCGGCGGGGTGTGCGTCCGCACGATCCGCACCGTGCCGACGGAGCGCAGCCGACGGCTGTGGGGCACCAGCACGTCGATGTGGGAGAGGGCGAGCAGAGTGGGTGCGGAGGCGAACCGGTACAGCGCGAGGGCCGCGAGTCCGGTGATCACCGCCTCGCCGCCGCGGCGGCCGGCGTACAGCAGGGCGGCGTGCAGGCGCTCCTCGCCGGTGGCGGCGCCGGAGTGGAGGAGGAACACCCCCGGCAGGATCTGCTGCCAGGGCCGCTCGGCGGCGTCGGAGGCGCTCACACCGTGCTCGCGTAGCTGGGCGAGGCTCAGGACGAGGGGACGGCTGCCGGTGAGGTGAGCGAGGGGGAGGGGTGCGTTGTGGTTCATGCCGCGGAGATTCCCTCCCGCACGGGCTTTGCTAACCCCTGTTACGCTCCCGTCGACAAATCCGGACAAGCCCGCACTAAAGTACGGCCGTTCGAAAGCCGATACCGCAGTTCCCCTCGACCGTGTCACCGCTGCTCGGACCCCCTCCCGCCCGACCCCGCCGGTGTCCGGGGCGCGGGGTGCCGGGGGCGGAGCCCGACAGCCCGCGGGCGGACCCCCGGCAGCGGCGCCGCAGCCGCAGGACTACGCGGCGCGGGCCGCGTCGCAGGCCTGGGCGCGCAGCGCCCGGGCCAGGTCGTCGCGGGCCTCCAGCACCAGCCGCCGCAGCGCAGGTGCCGCGTCCTCGTGCGAGGAGAGCCAGGCGTCCGTCGCGTCGAGCGTCGACTGCGAGTCCTGGAGCGAGGGGTACAGCCCCCGCACCACGTGCATCCCGATCTGGATCGACCGCTGCGCCCAGATCCGCTCGATCATCTCGAAGTAGCGCCCCGCGTAGGGCGCCAGCAGGGCTCGCCGGGACGGCTGCTGCATGCCTGCGATCGTCGCCTCCACCAGCGCGTTCGACAGCGCGTCCGACTCGACCACCGCCGCCCACGCCTGGTCCTGCACCGCCTCCGACGGCCGCGCCGCCAGGCACCGCACCTGGTGCCGCCTGCCCGATGCCGTGTCGTCCCGTGCCAGCTCCGTCGCCAGTGCCGCCTCGTCCACCGCCCCGTGCGCGGCCAGCGGCAGCAGGAAGTCCCACCGCAGCTCCTGGTCCACGTCCAGCCCGTCGATCCGCGCCGAACCGTCCAACAGCCCCAGCAGCAGCTGGAAGTCGCCCTCGGTCGCCGCGCTCGCCGCGAAGAAGTGCGCCCAGGTCAGCTGGTGCTCAGAGCCGGGCTGCGCCTGCCGCAGCTCGTGCAGGGCGACCGCCGACAGCACCCGGCCGCCCTGCTCGCGCCAGTCGGCCGCCGCGTAGTGGGTGACCGCCGTCAGCGCCTGCGCGTGCAGCATCTGCAGCACGCCCACGTCCGTCTCGCGGCCCGCGTGGGACGACACCAGGGAGACGAAGTCGCGCGCGGGCAGCAGCCCGTCCCGCGTCAGGTTCCACAGCGCCGACCAGCACAGCGCGCGCGCCAGCGGATCCGTGAGATCGCCCAGGTGGGCCCGCAGCGTCTCCAGCGAACCCCCGTCGAAGCGGATCTTGCAGTACGTCAGGTCCTCGTCGTTGACGAGCACCAGGTCGGGCCGCTGCTGTCCGGCCAGCTCCGCCACGACCGTCCGCGCGCCCGCCACGTCCGCCTCGGCCTGCGCGAAGCGGACCAGCGAGCCGGACTCCAGGCGGTACAGGCCGACCGCGACCCGGTGCGGGCGCAGCTCGTCACCCTCCTGGACCACCGCCAGCTCGGCCACCCGGCCGTCCGCGTCGTACGTCACCTCCGGGGTCAGCACGTTCACGCCGGCCGTCTGGAGCCACGCCCGCGACCACTCGGCCATGTCCCGTCCGGAGACCTCCCCGAGCACCTCCAGCAGGTCGTCCAGGGTGGTGTTCCCGTAGGCGTTGGCCTTGAAGTAGCGCCGTGCGCCCTCCAGGAACGCGTCCCGGCCCACGTACGCGACCAGCTGCTTCAGCACGGCCGCGCCCTTGGCGTAGGTGATGCCGTCGAAGTTCAGCTTCGCGTCCTCCAGGTCACGGATGTCGGCCGTGACCGGGTGGGTGGAGGGCAGCTGGTCGGCCCGGTAGGCCCACGCCTTGCGGTTGTTGGCGAAAGTCACCCATGCCTGGTCGAAGCGGGTCGCCTCCACCTGCGAGAAGGAGCCCATGAAGTCCGCGAAGGACTCCTTCAGCCACAGGTCGTCCCACCACTTCATGGTGACGAGGTCGCCGAACCACATGTGGGCCATCTCGTGCAGGATCGTGTTGCAGCGGCGCTCGTACGCGGCCCGCGTCACCTTCCCGCGGAAGATGTACTCCTCGCGGAAGGTCACCATCCCCGGGTTCTCCATCGCGCCCAGGTTGTACTCGGGCACGAACGCCTGGTCGTACTTCCCGAACGGGTACGGGTAGTCGAAGTGCTCGTGGAAGAAGTCGAAGCCCTGCTTGGTGACCAGGAAGACGTCGTCGGCGTCGAAGTGCTTCGCCAGCCCCTTGCGGCACATCGCGCCGAGCGGGATCGTCAGGTCCCCGCGCGTGTAGGTGTCCGTCACGTAGTGGTACGGGCCCGCCACCACGCACGTGATGTACGTGGAGATCGGCGCGGTCTGCGCGAAGCGCCAGGTCTGGCCCTCCCGGGACTCCTCCGCCCCGTTGCTCCAGACCTGCCAGCCCTGCGGCGCGCTCACCTGGAAGCGGTAGGGGGCCTTCAGGTCCGGCTGTTCGAAGTTCGCGTACACCCGCCGGGCGTCCGCGGGCTCGTACTGCGTGTAGAGGTAGACCTCGCCGTCCTCCGGGTCGACGAAGCGGTGCATACCCTCGCCGGTCCGGCTGTACGCGCAGTTCGCGTCCACCACCAGGACGTTCTCCGAGGCCAGCCCGTCGAGGGCGATCCGCGCCCCGTCGAAGACGGTGGCCGGGTCCAGCTCCCGCCCGTTGAGCGTGATGGAGTTCACCGACGGGGCGATGAGGTCGGCGAAGCTGGCCGAGCCGGGGGTCGCGGCCCGGAAGCGGATCGTGGTCACCGAGCGGAAGGTCCGGGGGCCTTCGGTCGGTTCGTCCTCGTCCACGGCGGACCTCAGGTCGAGGACCACCTCGTACCCGTCGACGGACAGCAGCTCCGCCCGCTCGCGGGCCTCGTCACGGGACAGATTCTCTCCGGGCACATGCACTCCTTCGTGCGTGATCGCGATACCTGATCGAATCCTCCCACGGGGGGAATGAGGGCGGCCCCGGCCTGGTTGGCGAGGAGGAACATGACCAGTGACGCGTTACGCGATTCAAGGAGAGACATGGCCGACACCCAGGTGCGCGAGAAGACTCCGGTCGACTTCTGGTTCGACCCGCTCTGCCCCTGGGCCTGGATGACGTCCCGCTGGATGCTGGAGGTCGAGAAGGTCCGCGACGTCGAGGTTCGCTGGCACGTGATGAGCCTCGCCGTCCTCAACGAGAACAAGCTCGAAGAGCTGCCCGAGCGCTACCGCGAGATCCTCGGCCCCAAGGGCTGGGCCCCGGTGCGCGTCGTCGTGGCGGCGCAGCAGAAGCACGGTGACGAGATCACCGGCAAGCTCTACACCGCGCTCGGCACCCGGATCCACAACGACGACAAGGGCGCGACCCGCGAGGTCATCGCCGAGGCGCTGGAGGAGGTCGGCCTGCCGGCCGAGCTGCTCGCCTACGCCGACTCCGACGAGTACGACCAGGTGCTGCGCGACTCCCACAACAACGGCATCGACCGCGTCGGCCAGGAAGTCGGTACCCCGGTGATCTCCGTCCCCGGCGCCGACGGGCGCGAGGTGGCCTTCTTCGGCCCGGTCGTCACCCCCACCCCGCGCGGCGACGCCGCCGCCCGACTGTGGGACGGCACCCTGCTCGTCGCCTCGACCCCGGGTTTCTACGAGATCAAGCGCACCCGTACCGAGGGCCCGCGCTTCGACTGACCGATCCCCGCGCGCGCGGGGAGCACGACCGTTCGACGCAGAAGGCCCCCGGGAGTCACGTCCTCCCGGGGGCCTTCTGGTGAAAACACCCGCACGTGAAGGCTGAGAAGACGATCACGAGTCGGGCGGCTTGCGGGGCGCCGGTCAGCCCTTGACGGGGATCAGCAGCGGGGTGTTCGCCTTGGCGTCGGCGTAGCGCTTGGCCACGTCCTGCCAGTTGACGACGTTCCACATGGCTTCGATGAAGTCCACCTTCTGGTTCTTGTACTGGAGGTAGAAGGCGTGCTCCCAGGCGTCGAAGACCAGGATCGGCACCGAGGCCTGGCCGACGTTGCCCTGGTGGTCGTAGACCTGCTCGACGATCAGGCGGCCACTGAGGGGCTCGTACGCGAGCACGCCCCAGCCGGAGCCCTGGGTGGCGGAGGCGGCGAAGGTCAACTGCTTCTTGAACTTCGCGAAGGAGCCGAAGGACTGGGCGATCGCGTCCGCGAGCTCGCCGACGCCATCCGCGGCGGTGGGCTCGCCGCCGCCCTCGCCTGTCTTCGGGCTCGCCATGTTGTGCCAGTAGATGCTGTGCAGGATGTGGCCGGAGAGGTGGAAGGCCAGGTTCTTCTCCAGGCCGTTCAGTGCGCCCCAGTTCTCCTTGTCGCGCGCCTCTTCCAGCTGCTCCAGCGTGGTGTTGGCGCCGGCGACGTAGGCCGCGTGGTGCTTGTCGTGGTGCAGCTCGATGATCTGCGGGTTGATCACCGGTTCGAGCGCCGCGTAGTCGTAAGGAAGCTCAGGAAGCGTGTAGATGGCCATGCGTGTGATCCGGTCCCCTCGGCGTGCCAACTGCTTATTGCAATTAATGCGCAACTGCACGCTAGCAGCATCTGTCCCTGTGATCACGTAAGGGTCGCCGGGCGTGCAGAAGGCGCTCCCCGTGCCGTGCACGGGAAGCGCCTTCGCGGTGTCGGGGGCCGGTCCGGTCAGGTCCTGGCCGCCGCCCGCCGCTGCACCACCCATCCGGTGGCCGCCAGGGCGAGGGTCAGCCCGCCGGTGAAGACCACTTGGACCCGGGTGTCCTCGCCCGCGGCCATCAGGGCCAGGACCCCGGCCACGCCGGCCAGCGCCACCCAGGTCAGGTACGGGAAGCCCCACATCCGCACGACCAGCCTTTCGGGAGCCTCCCGCTCCAGTCGGCGCCGCAGTACGAACTGCGAGACGGCGATGAAGCCCCAGACGATGAGGATGACTCCGCCCACCATGTTCAGCAGCCAGGCGAACAGGGTGTCCGGGTACCAGTACGACAGCAGCACGGTGACGAAGCCGAAGCCGCAAGAGGCCAGCACCGCGCGGCGCGGCACCCGGCCGCTGACCTTCCCGAGCGCCTTCGGGCCCTGGCCGCGGGAGACGAGCGAGTGGGCCATGCGCGAGGAGCCGTAGATGTTGGCGTTCATCGCCGACAGCAAGGCGATCAGGATGACCACGTTCATGACCTCACCGGCCGCCGGGATGCCCAGGTGGTCCAGCGTGGCCGCGTACGGGCCCACTTCGGCCACCGCCGGGTCGTTCCACGGCAGCAGCGTGACGATGACCACCATCGAGCCGACGTAGACGATCGCGATCCGCCACATGGTGGTCTTCACGGCCCTCGCCACGCCCTTGACGGGGTTGTCTGACTCGGCGGCGGCGATGGTCACCGTCTCCAGCCCGCCGTACGCGACGACCGAGGCCAACAGTCCGACCAGCAGGCCGTCCGTTCCGTTGGGCAGGAAGCCGCCGTCGTGCAGCAGGTTGGCGGCGCCGGGGGAGGCGGTGCCCGGGAGCAGCCCCAGGACGGCGAGCACGCCCAGGCCCAGGAACAGGGCGATCGCGCCGATCTTGAGGGCGGCGAACCAGAACTCGAACTCGCCGAAGTGGGAGACGGCGGTCAGGTTGGTGCCGCAGAACAGCGCCATGAAGGCCAGCACCCACATCCAGGACGGGGTGCCGGGGAACCAGCCGGTCATGATGTGCGCCGCGCCGATCGCCTCGATCGCCACGCCCACGCACAACAGGGTCCAGAACATCCAGCCCGCCGTGAACCCGGCCCAGGGCCCGATGGCCCGCTCCGCGTGCACGGAGAAAGAACCGGAGGCCGGGTCGGCGGCGGACATCTCACCGAGCATGCGCATCACGAACATCACGAGCAGCCCGGACAGGGCGTACGCGATCACGATCGAGGGACCTGCGGCGGCGATGCCGGCCCCGGAGCCGACGAAGAGGCCGGCGCCGATGACCCCGCCGAGGGCGATCATCGAGAGGTGCCGCTGCTTGAGGCCGTTGCCGAGGGGTGATCCGGCATCGCTCCGCGGGGTCGTGCCGTGCTGGTGTTCGGGGGGCGTGATGGTGCTCTGACTCATGGGCCCCATAGTGCCCACCGTCCGTTTATCGAACATTTAGTGTCCAATATCCGGACGGTAGGCCGAACGGAGGGCTGTACGTCAGGCCTTGCGAGCCCGGATCTCCCGCACCCACGCCACCACCAGTACGACCGCGGCCGCACCGGAGGACCACAGCAACTGGGGGCGCGCGGAGTCGTCGAGCAGCATCAGCACCAACACCGCCGCCATGCCGAGCAGCGCCGCCCACGTCAGGTACGGGAACAGCCACATCCGCAGCGTCAGGCGCTCCGGCATGTCCCGCTCCAGCGTGCGGCGCAGCTTCAACTGCGAGACGGCGATCAGCGCCCACACGAACAGCAGCACCGCGCCGACCGCGTTGAGCATGTAGAGGAAGACCGTGTCCGGCCACAGCAGGTTCAGCACCACCGAGACGAAACCGAAGGCCACCGAGGCGAACACGGCCCGGCGCGGCACACCGCCGCCGGACACCCTCAGCAGGGCCGTCGGCGCCTCACCCCGCTCCGCGAGCGAGAAGATCATGCGCGAGGAGCCGTACAGGTTGGCGTTGAGTGCCGACAGCAGCGCCACGAACACCACGATGTTCATGATCTGGCCGGCCGCCGGGATGCCGATGGAGTCCAGGACGGCGACGTACGGACTCTGGCCCGGCGTCAGCGAGTCCCACGGCAGCAAGGTCACGATGACCACCATCGAGCCCACGTAGAAGAAGAGGATGCGCCATACGGCGTTGCGCACCGCGCGGGCCACGGAGCGGGCCGGGTCGTCCGACTCGGCGGCCGCGATGGTGACGACCTCCAGGCCGCCGAAGGCGAAGATGACGGCCAGCATGCCGGCGACCACGCCGCCCATGCCCGCGGGGAAGAAGCCCCCGTTGCCGTTCAGGTTGGCCAGGCCAACCGGCTCCGTGTCGGGGAGCCAGCCGAAGACCGCGAGCGTGCCCAGGATCAGGAACAGCACGATCGCGCCGACCTTGAGGGCCGCGAACCAGAACTCGAACTCGCCGAAGTTCCGGACGGCGGCCAGATTGCTCACCGTGAAGACGACCATGAAGACCAGCACCCAGACCCACTGGTCGACCGAGGGCAGCCAGCCGTTCGCGATCTTCGCCGCGCCGGTGGCTTCCACGGCCAGCACCACCACGAGCAGGAACCAGTAGAGCCAGCCCGCCGAGAAACCCGCCCAACGGCCCAGCGCCCGCTCCGCGTACACGGAGAACGAACCGGAGGCGGGCATCGCCGCCGACATCTCGCCGAGCGCCCGCATCACCAGCATGGCGAGGGCGCCCGCGAGCAGGTAGGAACAGATGATCGCGGGCCCGGCGATGCCGATGCCCGCACCGGAGCCCACGAACAGCCCGGCCCCGATTACGCCGCCGAGGCCCAGCATGGTCAGGTGGCGCTGCTTGAGGCTGTGGCTCAGGGGTTCCGTGGGCAGATCGTGCTCGCGTGGAGGGGTGTCGGGCAGACGGTCGCGCATGAGTGGATGCTCGTACTCTCGTTGCTCAGCAGCGGCTGGGGGGCTCCGCAGGGGATTGGCGGGAACCTACAGTCTCTCCGGACGGCGCCCATCCGCGCAAAAAGGACGTGTGGTCTGAACTGGCTCGTGATGCGTATCACTACAACTCGTGTGTGAACCCCTACCTTTGTGCACTCCCCACCAAAGTGGGGAGCCGCGCTTTGTCCCGGGCGGAGGTGGGGCGGCGGCGGCCGGCGGACTAGCGTCGTTGATCGTCCCGTCACTCCCATCCCCTCAGCTGCCGCTGGGGGCACCCCACGCGGAGCCCTTGATGAGCCTTGCTTCCGTCTCCTTCCGCCCCGGCGCCGTCCTCGCCGACCTGCTGCCCGCGAGCCGCGTCCGCGACGTCGCGCTCGTCGTCGGCGGAGCCGCGCTCACGGGCCTCGCCGCCCAGATCTCGGTGCCCGTCCCCGGCTCCCCGGTTCCGGTCACCGGCCAGACCTTCGCGGCCCTGCTCGTCGGCACCGCCTTCGGTGCTCGCCGCGGCTTCCTCTCGCTGGCCCTCTACGCGCTCGTCGGCGCGGCGGGCGTGCCGTGGTTCGCGGGCGGCAGCTCCGGCGCGGGCGGCGCCTCCTTCGGCTACGTGCTCGGCATGCTCCTCGCCGCCACGGTCGTCGGCGCCCTGGCCCGCCGCGGCGCCGACCGGTCGGTGCTGCGCACGGCCGGGGCGATGGCGCTGGGCTCCGCCCTGATCTACGCCGTGGGCGTGCCGTACCTGGCGCTGTCCACCGGGATGTCCTTCGGAGCGGCCGTCGCGGCGGGTCTGACCCCGTTCCTGATCGGCGACGCTCTCAAGGCGGCGCTTGCCATGGGGCTGCTGCCCGCCACCTGGAAGCTGGTCGGCCGTTCGTAACGGCACGGCACGACACCTGCACTTCGGTGCGGCGCACCTCGCGCAGCAGCCCCGGACCACGAGTGGTGGTCCGGGGCTGCTGTGTGTGCACGCGGTGCACCGGGCGGGGCGGGGACGGGCCCGCGCCGCCCGGCCGGGAGCTAGGCGCGCGCGGCGGCCTTGCGGCGGACGTCGCGCACCACGCCGATGACCAGCACCACGGCGGCGACCAGCAGCGACAGCATGACCGTCTCGCGGTTGTCCTTGTCGTAGACCATGTAGCCCAGGACGAAGGTGATCATCAGGGCGGTGGCCCACGTCAGGTACGGGAAGAACCACATCTTGACCGTCAGCTTGTCCGGCGCCTCGCGCACCAGGATCTTGCGCATCCGCAGCTGCGTCAGGCAGATCACCAGCCACACGAAGAGCGCGATCGCACCCGAGGAGTTCAGCAGGAAGCTGAAGACGGTGTCCTTGAAGGCGTAGTTGAAGTAGACGGCGACGAAGCCGAAGACCACGGAGCCCAGGATGGCGGCGGTGGGCACGCCCTTCTTGTTGACCTTGGCGAAGGCCTTCGGGGCGTCACCGCGCTCGCCCAGCGAGAACGCCATGCGGGAAGCGGTGTACAGGCCCGAGTTCAGGCAGGACAGCACGGCCGTCAGGACGATCACGTTCATGATCTGGCCGGCGTGCGCGATGCCGATCGAGTCCAGGGCGGCGACGTACGAGCCCTTCTTGACGATCGACTCGTCGTTCCAGGGCAGCAGGGTGAGGACGATGAAGATCGAACCCAGGTAGAAGACGCCGATGCGCCAGATCACCGAGTTGGTGGCCTTGGTGACCGCGCGGCGCGGGTCCTCGGACTCGCCGGCAGCCAGGGTGACGATCTCGCTGCCCATGAAGGAGAAGACGACCATCAGCACACCGGTGAGGATGGAACCCCAGCCGTTGGGCATGAACCCGCCCGCGTCGGTCAGGTGCGCGAAGCCCGCGCCGGGGTTGTCCGAGCCCGGCAGCACGCCGAAGACGGCCAGCATGCCGATGATCACGAACGCGCCGATGGCGACGACCTTGATGCCCGCGAACCAGAACTCGAACTCGCCGTAGGAGGCGACCGAGCCGAGGTTGGTGACGGTCAGGACCGCCATCACGATCAGAGCCCAGGCCCACTGCGGGACGGCCGGGACCCAGCCTTCGAGGATCACTGCGCCGGCGGTGGCCTCGACGGCCAGCACGACGACCCAGAAGAACCAGTAAAGCCAGCCGATGGAGAAGCCGGCCCAGCGGCCGAGCGCGCGGTCGGCGTAAGCGGAGAAGGAGCCGGAGTTCGGGCTGGCAGCGGCCATCTCGCCCAGCATCCGCATCACGAAGACGACCATCGCGCCGACGAGCGCGTAGGAGATCAGGATGGCGGGGCCGGCCTTGGCGATGCCGCCACCGGAGCCGACGAAGAGTCCGGCGCCGATGACACCGCCGATGGCGATCATGGACAGGTGGCGGTTCTTGAGACCGGCCTTGAGACCATCGGAGGGCTTGGCGTTACCGGTGTTACCGGCCGGTTCGCCTGCCTTCTGAAGGGTCGTCGTGGTGCGCATGGACGAATCCTTAGGTTCTCGGGTTACGAGTTGCGGCATTCAAACCCGAGATGAACGCAGGACGGAAGACCTCAATCCGGATCGTTGTGGAGAGGTGAACGGCCGGAACCGGCGTCCGTGGTGTCTCATCTGCGTTCTTTGGGTTTACTTGAGCTTTAGAAGTGACTTACGCGACACCCCACTGCGGGCTGACGGGCCCTCCCGTGCCACACTCGTCCCATGCGCGTGTACCTCGGATCCGACCATGCCGGCTTTGAGCTCAAGAACCACCTCGTGGACTGGCTCAAGAACAACGGCCACGAGCCCGTCGACTGCGGGCCCCACATCTACGACGCGGTGGACGACTACCCGCCGTTCTGCCTGCGCGCAGCGGAGAAGACCGCTGCAGACGCCGACAGCCTCGGCATCGTGATCGGCGGCTCCGGCAACGGCGAGCAGATCGCCGCGAACAAGGTCAAGGGCGTCCGCGCCATCCTGGCCTGGAGCGTCGAGACCGCGAAGCTCGGCCGCGAGCACAACAACGCCAACGTCATCTCCGTCGGCGGCCGGATGCACACGCAGGACGAGGCCGTCAGCTTCATCGAGGCCTTCCTGGCGACCCCGTACTCCGACGAGGAGCGCCACACCCGCCGCATCGAGATGCTCTCCGCGTACGAGCGGACCGGCGAGCTCCCCCCGATCCCGGCCCACCACCCGCAGGGCTGATCCCCTTCTGTCTTCCCCGTGCCGCCGGAGGCCCCGGCGGCACGGTCATGTGTCGGGTCTTCGTCGTCAGGAGTGCTGCCGTGCCCGAGGGGCATACGATCCACCGCCTCGCCCAGGACCACCTCGAACGGTTCGGCGGCCGGGAGGTGCGGGTCAGTAGCCCGCAGGGCCGCTTCGCCGAGAGCGCGGCACTGCTCGACGGCCTGGTCCTCGACGGCGTGGACGCGCACGGCAAGCACCTCTTCCTGGGCTTCCCCGACCACGGATGGGTCCACGTCCACCTCGGCCTCTTCGGCAAGTACGCCCTCGGGACGGCCCCGGCGCCCCCGCCCACCGACACCGTCCGACTGCGCATCGCGGGTGGGGACCACTACTCCGACCTGCGCGGCCCGACCGCTTGCGAGCTGATCACGGACGGCGAGAAGCTCGCGATAGGCGAGCGGCTGGGACCGGACCCGCTCAGGAACGGCGACGACCCCGACCGCGCGTGGAACCGGATCTCCCGCTCCCGCACCACCGTCGCCGCCCTGCTCATGGACCAGAAGGTGGTCGCGGGCGTCGGCAACGTCTACCGCGCCGAGGTCCTCTTCCGGCACGGCATCGACCCGTACCGTCAGGGTCGCGACCTCGCGCGCGCGGAGTGGGACGCCATGTGGCTCGACCTGGCCGCGCTGATGCGCGAGGGCGTGCGGAACAACCGCATCGACACCGTCCGCGACGAGCACCTGCCCGAGGCCATGGGCCGGCCGCCCCGCGTGGACGACCACGGCGGTGAGGTGTACGTCTACCGCCGGGCGCACCTGCCCTGCCACATCTGCGGGACCGAGATCCGCACCGCAGACCTCGCCGCCCGCAACCTCTTCTGGTGCCCGGAGTGCCAACGGCGCTAGCCGCGCAGGAACGGGACGCGGCGCGGCCCGCGGCCCGCAGGGGCCCCCGGTCGTGACCCGTGGGGAGTTGCTCCCCGGGGAGTTTCCCCCCGGGGACGGTCGGGCGCGTTCAGAAGCCGTGCGGTAGCCAGGGGGCCACGTCGCCGGCGAAGGCCCGCGAGGCCTCCGTCACGGCGCCCGGGCGCAGCTCGCGGACCCGGCCGGCCGCCGACAGGGAGGTCAGGGTGATACCTCCCAGGTACGCCGAGCCCAGTTCCCGCACCGACAGGGCGAGGTCCGCCGGTTCGGCGGCCCGGGTGCAGCGGGCGACGCCGCTCGCATCGGCCGTCAGCCGCCACCGCCCCTCGTTCCAGGGGCAGAACGCGTCCTCGACCTCCATGACCACGTCGAGCGGAGCCCCGTACGTGCGGGCCTCCAGGGCCGCCGGCAGGTCCACCAGCCGCAGGTACAGCGAGTCGCGCGGGGTCGGCTGCGACCGCCGGACGTCGCTGACCAGGTGCAGCACCGGATCGTCCACCGGCCGCACCTCGGCCCGTACGCTCGACGTCAGGTCGATCTCGAAGAGATAGCGCCACAGCGCGGCCGTCGCCGCCGGATCCAGCGCGTCCAGATTGGCCACCTCGACCTTGCCGGCCGGGCCCTGCACGTCCCAGTCGGCCCTGACCCGGTAGCGGGTGTACCCGACCACCGCACCGTCCGCCGACTCCGCGACCACGCACTTCAAGGGTGAGGCCCCCGCGCGCTGCACCTCCGGATCCAGCACCAGGGCTCGCTCCCAGCCGGGCTGCCGGGCCAGCATGCCGGGTCGCCGGGCGACCAGCTCCGCGTACACCCGCTCGCAGTCGGCCAACGCCTCCTGCGGGTCGACGATCCGCAGCCGCACCCCGTCCGTGCCCGGCGGCACGGAGAGCCGTACGCGGGCGGTGTCTATGGTCACGGACAGGGCGTACGTCGCGGTGCCGTAGCCGAAACGCCCGTAGATGGCCGGTTCCGAGGCCGTAAGTACGGCGACCGGCTCGCCACCCGCCCGTACGTCGTCCAACTGACGACGCATCATCGACGTGAGAAGACCTCTGCGGCGGTGCGTGGGTGCGACGCCCACCATCGTGACCCCCGCAGCGGGGACCAGCGCCCCGCCCGGCACCGTCAAGCGGAAGGTGTAGGCCGCGGCCGAGCCGACACAGGTCTCGCCGTCCCACACGCCCAGCGAGCGTTCGACCTCCGTCAGGGACCTGTGGAGATCCCGCCGCTCGGGAGAGAAGTGCACCCCGCCGAACGCCAGTTCCAGGTGTTCGTACCAGATGTCCCACTCATGGGCCTGCAGTACACGCATGTCAAGAGCCATACGGTCATCCTTACCCGGGCAATCCATCCCAGTCGAAGCCTTTTGTGTTCGCGCGAGCCCCCAGGTACGGGGGTCCCCCTGCGCACGCACAGTCAGGATGGATAGGGTCCCGAAGCAATGGCCGGAGCACGTGTGGAGACGCTCGCGGCCCGGACACGCATGCTGTGGCACCGGGCCCGCACCGCCTTGCGCAAATCCGCCGTCGACTACTTCCGCGGCGACGCCTCCGACTGGCTTGCCTTCGCCGGGCTGCTCCTGACCGTCCCCGCCATCGCCTGCGGCACGCTCGTGCTGCCGGTGTGGTTCGCACCTGCCGCCCTCGTCCTGCCGATCGTCGCGGGCGGCCTGCTGCTGCGGCCGGCGAGCCTGCTCGCCCTGTACGCGGCCTCCGCGGCGGCGCTGGTCGTCGAGGCCCTGGTCCTCGGGCCGTACAACGAGGGCCCAGCCCGGGTCACCCCCGGCACGGTCCTGGTCGTGGCCGCCTGCGGATTCTTCGGACTGGTGATCGCGCAATTCCGCAGCCGTGTCGGCGTGCCCTGGCGGCGCGGCGGCACCATGCTCTTCGACCTGCGTGAACGCATCCGGGTGCAGAGCAAGCTGCCCGCCCTGCCGCGCGGTTGGCACCGCGAGATGGCCCTGCGACCGGCTGGCGGGCAGTCCTTCTCCGGCGACTTCGTCGTCGCCGCCCGTACGAACGGCGGGCGCACCCTGGAGGTCGTCCTGACCGACGTCTCCGGCAAGGGCATGGAGGCGGGCTCCCGCGCCCTGCTCCTGTCCGGGGCCTTCGGCGGCCTGCTCGGCGCGCTGCCCCCGCACGGCTTCCTGCCCGCGGCCAACGGCTACCTGCTCCGCCAGGACTGGGACGAGGGCTTCGCCACCTCCATCCACCTCGTGCTCGACCTGGAGAGCGGCGACTACGAACTCCTCTCCGCCGGCCACCTGCCCGCCCTCCAGCTCTCCGCGGGCACCGGCCGCTGGCAGGAGAAGTCCGGCGAGGGCCCGCTGCTCGGGGTCTACGACGGCGCCGCGTTCGAACCGGCCCGCGGCAACCTCCGCCGCGGCGACGTCCTGATGCTCTTCACGGACGGCCTGGTCGAAACCGCCGACCGCGACATCGGCGAGGGCATCGACCGGCTCACCGGCGAGGCCGACCGCTACGTCGCCGCCGGCTGGCAGGGCGCTGCCTGGCACCTGATCGAGAAGGTCGCCAAGGACGTCAACGACGACCGCGCGCTGCTCCTGATCCGCCGCTCGCACTGATCCGCCGCGCGCTGACCCGCCTGCCCGCCGCCTACCCCGGCCGCCCGCCCGCGCCCCGACATCCGGGAGCCGCCGGGGTGGGGTTTCCCCCACCACCGATCCGCCGGATTGCGCCATGGTCGCCCCCGCACCCCCATCCGTAGCGTCGAGGACACGATCGCCGGACCGGCAGATCGGATACGGCGAATGCGGAAGGCGGCACACCATGGGGCTCCGGCGGAGCAGGCGGCAGCGCGACACGGAGCAGGTCGCGTACGACACCACAGCCGCCGTCGAACTGCGCGGCGTACGGCGCCAGTACGGGCGGGGGGCCGCAACGGTCCACGCACTGCGCGGCATCGACCTCAGCCTGCCGCGCGGCACCTTCACCGCCGTGATGGGGCCCTCCGGCTCCGGCAAGTCAACCTTCCTGCAATGCTCGGCCGGACTCGACCTGCCCACCGCGGGCTCCGTCCGCCTCGGCGGCACCGAGATCACCGGCATGAACGAGAACGAGCTCACCGAACTGCGCCGCAGCCGCCTCGGCTTCGTCTTCCAGGCCTTCAACCTGCTGCCCTCGCTCACCGTCGAACAGAACGTACTGCTGCCGATGCGGCTCGCCGGCGGACGCCAGGACCGGGACCGGGCCGCGGACCTGCTCGCCCGCGTCGGCCTGGAGGGCAAGGGCCGGCGCCGCCCCGCCGAGCTCTCCGGCGGCCAGCAGCAGCGCGTCGCCGTCGCCCGGGCCCTGGTCACCCGACCCGACGTCGTGTTCGCGGACGAGCCCACCGGCGCCCTCGACACCACCACCGCCGCCGAGGTCCTCGGACTGCTCCGGGCCGCCGTGGACTCCCTCGGCGCCACCGTCGTCATGGTCACCCACGACCCGGCCGCCGCCGCCCACGCCGACCAGGTGCTCTTCCTTGCCGACGGGCTGATCGCGGACCGGCTGGCGCACAGCTCCGCCGCGACCATCGCCGCCCGGATGACCGCGCTCACCGCCCCGGCGTACGCGGGAGCGACCGCCTGATGCTGCTGCGCCCCAACGGCCTGGCCCGGACGGCGGTCCGCTTCCGACTGCCGCGTTCGCCGGCACCCCCGTCGCCGAGTTCACCGCCGCCACGCCCCTCCCCGCCCGCTGGGCCCTGCGCTCCGGCTCCTAGCCGGAGCCCGTCCGGGGTCCTGTCCGGGGTCCTGTCCGGGCGGCCTTCCCGGCGGGGCGTCCGGACCTGTGCGGTCCGGGCAAGTCCGGGCGCGTCGCGGGCCGATGACTGTCGCCCGGACCGACCGGTACCCGCTCAGTCGAACCGGATGTGCCGGACACCGACCAGTGCGCGCCGCAGCCGCCCGCGGAGCGCCCCGTCGGTGTCCGGGGCCGCGCGCAGTCCCGCCAGGGCGGCGACCCGGCCGGCCACCTCGGACACCGTCAGGTGGTCCGTGTTCAGGTGGTCGGCGAACTCCGGCCCGCGCAAGGCCTCCAGACACCCGTCGAGCCGGGCCACCGCGAAGCTCTCCCGCTTCAGGCCGCGCCCCAGCCCGCGCTCGCTCAGCCGGCGCAGTACGGTCTCCCGCTCGGCCAGCAGCGCGAAGTGCCGTACGTCGTGGCCCGCCTCCCGCAGCCGCCCCACCGTCTCGGTGAAGTACCGCGGCTCCGTCACGGTCATCGGCACGAGCACCGGCCCCGCCCCCGGCTCCTGGTGCCGCTCGGCCAGGTCCAACACCTCGAACACCCCATGCCGCCAGGCCGGAAGGTCCTGGAAGTCCCCGCGCAGCGCCGCCGGCATCATCCGGTGCAGCCCGAAGCCCACGTGTTCGGGATCGCACACGACACTGCCGGGCAGCCGCCGGTGCAGCTCGTACGCGGTCTGCGTCTTGCCGCCGCCGAAGGGACCGTTGAGCCACACGATCAACGGGCCGCCGCCGTCCAGGGACCGATCCCGAGCTTCCCGGTGTTGCCGAGGTCGACGGAATGCGTGAGCTCCAACCCCACCCGGGGGGCACCGGGCCGGGGCCGCACGTCCAGCACCCACCCCTCGGCTGCGGGCACCGTGGAGTCGTTCACCAGGTTCCGCCACACCAGCGCGACCGTCGCGGCCTGCCCCGGCTGGAGTTCCACGCGCTGCGGGGAGCCGTCCACGCTCGGCACCGAAGTTGTGATCCCGTCCGAACCGTGCACCACCGCCACTTCCACCGGAACCCGCTGCTTGTCCAGCAGCCGGACCTCCGGGTAGCCGTCGAGCACGTACGGTTGCGTACCGCAGTTGACCAGCTCGATGTCGGCGACCCGCAGCCCCATCGCGGCGTCCCCGAACCCCTCGCGCAGCTGCACGCCACCCTCGGGGCAGGTCTCCGGTGCCGGTCCGCCCGCCGCGGAACCCGGCGGGGCAACGGGCTTCGAGGCTCCGGGAGCTCCCGACGCCTCCGGTCGCGGCGGCGCCTTCGACGCCTTCGACGCCCCTGCGCCGGGTCCCGGTGCGGGCCTGGGCGGCGGTGGCGCGTCGCACCCCGTCACCACCCCCAGCACGACGGCACCTCCGACGACCCCCACCATCCATCGTTTCGCCACCATCCCCCGACCTTACGACGCCTGATCGTCCGCCAGCCCCGCACCGTCGGCACGCGGCGCGGGGCCCGGGAGAGCGGGCGGGAGCCGGCCCGGAGGTGGGCCACTTACCCCCGATTGGCCGGTCCGCCGACCCCGACGGGTCCCTACCGTGCCCCCATGGACCGTACGCTCGCCGCCGACCTCGCCCGCCTCCCCGACCTCCTGGAGGCCACCCGCCGCGCCGCCGCCGACGCCCTCGTAACCCTGGAGGCACGTCCCGTCGTACCGCTGCCCCCACACCCGGCGCAGCCGCACACCGAAGAGCCCCTGCCCCTCCACGGCACCGGCACGCAAGCGGCCCTCGCCGACTTCGAGCGGCGCTGGGCGCCCCGCCTCTCCGCCTCCGCGGGGCCCCGCTACCTCGGTTTCGTCACCGGCGGAGCCACCCCGGCCGCCCTTGCCGGCGACTGGCTGACCGCCGTCCACGACCAGAACTCCAACACCGCCCTCGATGCCGCCGGCCAAGACCTCGAACGCGAAACGATCGGCTGGCTCCGCAGCCTCTTCCACCTCACGCCCGCCCACACCGGCACCTTCGTCAGCGGCGCGACCATGTCCAACACCACCGGCCTGGCGATCGCCCGTGAATGGCTCGGCGAACGCCTCGGGGTCTCCCCGTCCGAGGACGGGGCAGCAGCCCTCGGCCCGGTCCGCGTGCTCTCCGGTGCCCCGCACTCCTCCATCGCCAAGGCCCTCTCCGTCCTCGGCCTCGGCCGCAGCTCCCTCGTTCCGGTCCCCACCCTCCCCGGCCGCGAGGCGGTCGATCCCACGGCCCTCGACCGCGCCCTCGCCGATACCCCCGGCCCGACGGTCGTCGTCGCCAACGCCGGCACCGTCAACACCGTGGACTTCGACGACCTGCGTGCCGTCGCGGCCCTCAAGGACCGCCACGACTTCTGGCTGCACACCGACGCCGCCTTCGGCGCCTTCGCCGCCCTCTCCCCGCAGTACGCCCACCTCACCGACGGCCTCGACGCCTCCGACTCCGTCTGCGTCGACCTGCACAAATGGCTGAACGTCCCGTACGACAGCGCTGTCCAGTTCACCCGCCGGCCAGACCTCCAGGCCCGCGTCTTCCAGAACGCCGCCGCCTACCTCGGCCCCCTCGGTGACCGCCCCGACCTCGTCCACCTCACCCCCGAGAACTCGCACCGGCTGCGGGCACTCGCCGCCTGGTTCACCCTGCGCGCGTACGGCCGCGAGGGCCACCGGGAGATCGTCGAGCGCGACATCGCCTGCGCCCGGGCACTGGGCACGGAACTGGAGCAGGACCCGGCCTTCCGCCTGCTGACACCGGTCCGCCTCAACGTCGTCTGCTTCACGCTTGCCGAGGACCCCACGCAGGCCCGTCTGACGGCCCTGCGGGAGGCGGTGCAGGAGGAGGTCTTCGTCACTCCCACCGTGTACGCGGGAACCCCGGCCCTGCGCGCGGCGTTCTCCAACTGGCGCACCACGCAGGCCGACGTACGCCGGGCCGCGCAGGCTCTCCGTACGGCGGCACGGACGGCACCGAAGGGGACCGCATGACGCAGCAACCGCTGACCCTGCTCGAAGTCGAGGCACTGGCGCGCTCCGCGCACGACGGCCAGACCGACAAGGCCGGCCGGCCGTACGCCGAGCACCTCGCCGCCGTCGCGGAGGGCGTCCGCGTCCGCGGCGGCAGCCCCGACCAGCAGGCGGCGGCGTGGCTGCACGACGCGGTGGAGGACGACGCCCTCAGCCGGGAGTGGCTGGACTCGGCGGCCCTGCCCCAGCAGGTGAAGGACATGGTCCTGGCCGTCACCAAGCGCCCCGGCGAACCGGTGGAGGAGTACGCGGCGCGGATCCTCGCCACCCCGGGCGCCCTCCTCGTCAAGGAGGCCGACCTCGCGCACAACGCGGATCCCGCGCGGCTCTCCGTTCTCGACGGTCCCACGCGGGAGCGGCTGTCCGCGAAGTACGCCTATGTCCGCTCCCTCCTCGGGCTCACCGCGCCATGACCTGCGGTCCGTGCCCGAAATATGCCCGGTGCAAGGGCGGTTGGCGGGAAAGCGCCGCCGGCGAATCGCCACGGGGCGGATAGCCGGGGCCCGTTGGTGGGAGGATGGTCCATGTGGGGGCGTGCGCCGGCCGTGTGCCCCGGGCCGACCAGGGGACGACCGAAGGTGTGATCAGTAGTGGCCATTTCGCTGTCAGTGGTGGTTCTGTTGGCGGTCATCCTGGTGGTGCTCGTCCGGGGCAACCACATCAAGGCCGGCCCCGCGATCGTCGCGGTCCTCTTCGGCTTCTTCCTGGCGTCCAGCTCCATCGCGCCGGACGTCAACCGCTTCCTCAACTCGCTGGCCGACACCATCGCGGGGATCAAGCTCTAGGGCAGCGGCCGGAACCGGTCCCGCCCACGAGGGGGCGACCGGCCCGTTCGCGTACCCGCCGACTACTGCGGCGCCCGACGGGCTTCGGGAACGCCGGACCGGTACTGGAGGTCGGCATTGACCTGACCGTCCAGTGTCATCACGTTGAGGGTGGCTACCAGCCCACCCCGCTCACGAAGGACTGCCGGCTCACTTCGGCTAGCGCGAGTTCGCGCCCGGCAACGGAGCAGCCCCAGACCTATTCAGGGGCCGCTCCGGCGCACACGGCTCCGGCAGACGGTCCGGTTCCCCACGTCTGTGCAGTTCGAGCGACTGATGCGCCCTCCGGCTGACGAGTTATCCCGCACGTGTCCCATGGCGCGCGATCACGGAGTCGGTTCGCGGCCGGGAGTCGGATCAGCCTTCCTCCGCCTGAATTCGTGCGTGCACCCCCCGGACGTCGTGTCCCGAGTGAAACAGGCGATGAAGGTGTTCGGGGAGCCGTAGAAGGCCAATTTCATGCCCTCGCAGTCCACGCCGTCGAAGGTGACCAGGCCATACGTTCCGGAGGGAGACCAGGTCCCGTGTTGCTGGTCGGCGAACCCGGAGCACCCCCAGCCGACGATGTCCGCCTTGTCCAGGCCCCTGGCCGTGAACGTGCCGTCGTCCTTGAACTCAACTGACGCCCCGGACCAGTCCGACCACACGCCCGTCAGCCGATCAACGGTGCTGACCTCGACCGGGTAGTAGCCGGAGCAGGAGGCCAACAGGAATGTCACTGCACCTCCCATCGCAGCGCCAATGAATGCACGTCGTATCCGTGGATGCTGGTCGGCAGCCATATACGGCCCTACCTCTCGTGTCTCGCGCATACCCGGTAGTGACGCCTCAGGGAAGCGGCGAACATCATCTTGAACGTGTTCAAGTCCTGGTGTCAATGTGGCTGCGGCGCGCTTCGCGATGACGGTCCGTGCGCTTGGTAGCGAAGGTCGGCATGGAGAGACTTCGGGCGGGAGCCGCCATGGTCCGAGGACCTGCACCTTCGCTGACCTGGGTCGGAGCCTTGCTGTTGCAGTACGCCGAGTGGGGAGCCGACAGGCGCGTCTCCAGCGGGGCGGCGCCGGAGCAGACGGAGTAGGCAGTCGGGCGCAGTGCCGGACCGATGGCAGCACCAGGCCGTGGCGTGGCCGTCCGGGGCTTCGTGCCGCGGCGCCCGGGCGGGATCGGCAGCGCCAGGGCCCACCCGGTCGGCTGGTGGGCGGAGAAGTGATCTGTTGACGGCTCCGGCCTGGGGGCCGGGGCCGTCAACGGTCAGCGGACGGCTGGGTCGGCGCTGTTGGAAAAGAAACCCGGGAGATCGCTCTCACTGGCCGCCAGAACTCCGAGCGATCGAGCCTGCCAAGCGGGCCGCGCCGCACGCCCCGTCGACCACCTGGGCCCCGAGTCGTTCTATCGGGCCGGGCAGCTCTGCTACTGGCTGACCGACCCTGGGCGGGCTCTCCATCGCGGGCCCCTGCTGCGTCCGCTGCTGAGAACGCCCAACGCCCGTAGCCCGGTGCCATATTGCCGGGCAATCAACCGGGCCCTGGTGAAACACGTTAGGTATCAGCCATCGATCAGCACTGAAGGCGATGGATGACTGAAGTATCGAACCACGCTTCGACGGGCTCTTTTAGTCCACTGTCGACTACATGCCTCACCCCGTCCAGCGGTGGCAACTGGTGTTACGGCTGGTACGCAACAGAGGTCAGCCCCGGGGTAATCAATAAGTACTGCTACTCGAATTACTATCACCAGACGAAGGGGCACTCGTCTACGGTGAAGCTCGCGGGCAGTACGCGTCGCGCTTGGGCTGCAGCCGGCAACACCTCTAACGCGAACCTCACTGCGGGTCTCGCCTACACCTGCTCCAGCTACTACAGCGTCGATTAGGTTCTGATCGCCCGCACCGAGCAGTAACTCCTCGGAAGGTGCGGTAAGTTGGTGAGCCTCTCTGGGTCTGCTCGGTCGCCCGCGCAGCCCCAGAGTGGCACCACCTCCAACTCGGACTTACCCACTGAACGGGGGAAGGGCAATCGCACGATTTATGCGTGCTCGCGTTGTGCCGGTCACTGTGTCTCTCGGAGCGGGTTTGCTACTTGGCCTAGTGGGCCCAGTTGTCGGAAAATGGGATAATCCCGTTTGCGTCGCCGCGAGTATTGTTTTTTCTAGTGGTTGGCCGTGGGCCTGCTACGCATTGCTGGTGGGCTATTTCCGTCGATCTAAAATCGAGTCGGCATTGTTGGCGTCCTTGGGATTGGCCATCGGTGTAGTCGCATACTATGTTTTTAAAGACATGAATCCCACCATTCCGGCTGGAATGGAATCCGCCACCTCTGTTCCGGCTGGAATGCAGTTGGAATCTGGCGCCTCCAGCGGGGGTCAAATTCTCGTGTGGGGAATAGCTGCTTTCGTGTTTGGTGCGCCTTTGGGGCTCATGGGGAACGTAGCGCGAACGCCCGGAGTTGGTGGCCTTCTGTTCCGTCTGCTCGTTCCGTTCATCGCCTTCTTCGAGGCGACCCAGCGATTGAGAGTAGAGGCGGACTCGCAGGGGCCGGTTTTCGCTATAACCTGGAACGTAACTCGTGTCGCAGCATGCGTTGTCGCCGTGGCTCTCATGGGACACGCAGTGTGGAGCTGGCGCGTTCGGCGTAGCCGAGCCGACGGGCGAGCGGACGCTACCGCGCCTGCACGGCGTCTCTGACGCCTGGTCCGCCAGGACAGCTGAACCGCGCAACGCAAAACAGCCCCGCCCTCCAAAGAGCTCGCCGCGGTGACCACCGTGTGGTGGGTCGCGCTCACCGCCGACCTGCCGCCGGCGCGCTCGCCGGTGCCGACTGGTTCGCCCATCTCGATCTCGACGACCGGGTGTGGCTGCCCCTGGCCCGTGTGGCTTTGTTCGCGAGAACCGGTTCTGGCTCACATTCCCTGGACTCGGCCGCAGCCTGTACGACGGCTCGCACTTCTTCAAGACGAACAACACCAACGGGTTTTCGTGACCGCGAACTACAACAGCACCGCCAACTGCCGCTGACCGCAGTCCGATTCCGGCCCCGGCCCCGGCCCGGCCCCGCCACTGCGGGTTCCGGGCCGGGGCCGGGCGCCGAGCTGCTCGGGACCACCGTGAGGTTCCCTCGGCGGCTGGTCGAGGAGCGGCGGATCACCTACGTGAAGGTCGGGCGGCACGTTCGGATCCCCGAGAGCGCCGTGTACGCGTTCATCGCCGCCAACACCGTCGAGCCGCGTCGACGTGGGCTGGTGGCTGCCTGATGGCTGGAAAACGACGTCCGTTCGGGCGAGTTCGGAAGCTTCCCTCTGGGAGGTACCAAGCACGGTACGTGGGGCCCGACGGGCAGCTCCGGCCGGCACCCGAGACTCTCCGGACCAAGCGGGATGCGGACGACTGGCTCGCCGACAAGCAGACCGAGATGCGACGCGGGGACTGGCACGACCCTGACGCCGGGAAGGTCGCCTTCGGGCCGTACGCCGTCGCCTGGATCCAAGAACGGGAGCTGACCAGCACCACGCGGCAGCTCTACGGGTCCCTGCTCAAGCACCACCTGGAGTCGGCCTTCGGCGCCGTCAACGTGGCGGAGATTTCTGCGCCCCTCGTTCGGCGCTGGCGGGCCGACAAGCTGGCTGCCGGGACCGGGCCGACCACCATTGCCAAGGCATACGCCCTGCTCCGGGCCATTTTGGGGACGGCGCTGTCCGACCAGATGATCAGGCGGAACCCCTGCCAGATCAAGGGAGCCAGTACGGTCCACACCCCTGAGCGGCCGACCGCCACCGTGCAGGAGGTCTACGCCCTGGCCGGGGCCGTCCAGCCTCGGTTTCGGGTCCTCGTTCTGATGGCCGGGTTCCTCGGGCTGCGGTGGGGCGAGCTGATCGGGCTGCATCGGCGGGACATCGACCTGGACCACGGGACCCTGCGGGTTCGCCGCGCCGTCGCCGAACTCGGGAACGGGCAGCGGGAGATCAAGGCGCCCAAGAGTGCGGCGGGGAAGCGGACCGTGACCATCCCCGGCGTGATCGTCCAGGAGATTCGGCAGCACCTGGAGACGTATGCAGAGGCCGGCGCCGACGGGCGGGTGTTCGTCGGGGCCAAGGGGGCTACTCCGCGGCGCAACCACTTCAACCGCCTGTGGCAGAAGGCGTGTCGGGAAGCGGGGATCGAGGGGCTGCATTTCCATGATCTACGGCACACGGGGAACACACTGGCCGCGTCAACCGGCGCGAGTACGCGGGAGTTGATGGCGCGCATGGGCCACAGCACCGCCCGCGCCGCGCTGATCTACCAGCATGCGAGCGCCGATCGGGACCGGTTGATCGCCGACGCGCTCAGTGAGCTTGTGAAGAAGGGCACGCGGGGCACGCCCCAGGGGAAGGGGCACGCAGGGGGCACGGGGAGCTGAACAGCACCCCCGGGAACGACTGAGGGCCAGGCGGAGGAAATGTCCTCTGACCTGGCCCTTCGTCGTTCAGAGCGGGCGACGGGAATCGAACCCGCGTAGCTAGTTTGGAAGACTAGGGCTCTACCATTGAGCTACGCCCGCAACGCGCGCGCCGCAGGTCCGGGGACCGCGGCACAGGCAGCATCCTAGCGGGTCGGGGCGGGGGAGTGCACACCGCTTTGCACGCCCGCGGTGCGCCGTCCGGAACGCCCCGCCGGAAACCCCGCGCATCAGAGGGTCTCCGGGCATGTACCCTACGTGTCGCACCGACGGGGTGTGGCGCAGCTTGGTAGCGCGTCCGCTTTGGGAGCGGAAGGTCGTCGGTTCGAATCCGGCCACCCCGACCACCAGCATCACCACCACGAAGATCGCGTTGTGGGCTGATTGCCGCTTGCGGTTACTATGCAAGCTGCGTGCCCGTGTGTCTGATGTACCGGGCCGAAGTCCGCTGAACCGCTGAATCGCAGCGTGACGGCAGAACCCCCAGCAGTCAGCCACCAAGGAGACCGAACCGTGAAGAGCGCCGTGGAGACCCTGAACCCGACTCGGGTTCGGCTCACTGTTGAGGTGCCCTTCGAGGAGCTCAAGGACAGCCTCGACGCGGCGTACAAGAAGATCAACCAGCAGGTCACGGTGAAGGGCTTCCGCAAGGGCAAGATCCCTGCCCGGGTCATCGACCAGCGCTTCGGTCGCGGTGCGGTGCTGGAGGAGGCCGTCAACGACGCCCTCCCGAAGTTCTACACCGAGGCGGTCAACGAGGCCGACCTGAACCCGCTGGGCCAGCCTGAGGTCGACATCACGGAGCTGAAGGACGGCGAGCTGCTGTCCTTCACCGCCGAGGTCGACGTTCGCCCCGAGATCGAGATCCCGGACTACTCCGGCATCGAGGTCGAGGTCGACGCGATCGAGGTCTCCGACGAGGACATCGAGAAGTCGGTCGAGCAGCTGCGCGGCCGCTTCGCGTCCACCAAGGACGTCGAGCGCGCGGCCGAGGACGGCGACGTCGTCACCATCGACCTGGAGGCCAAGGTCGACGGCGAGGTGCTGCCGGACGGCGTCGCCTCCGACGTCTCCTACACCATCGGCTCGGGCGAGCTCCTCGAGGGCATCGACGAGGCCGTCAAGGGCCTGGAGGCCGGTGGCGAGGCCACCTTCACCTCTCAGCTGAAGGGCGGCTCCGCCGAGGGCAAGGACGCCGAGGTCACCGTCAAGGTCACCAAGGTCTCCGCCCGTGAGCTGCCGGAGCTGGACGACGAGTTCGCGCAGATGGCGAGCGAGTTCGACACCCTTGAGGACCTCAAGGCGGACAGCCGCAAGCGCCTTGAGAACATGAAGCAGTACGACCAGGCCACGCAGGCCCAGGAGCGCGTCCTGGAGAAGCTGCTGGAGCTCGTCGAGGTGCCGATCCCCGAGAAGCTGCTCGAGGACGAGGTCAACACCCGCAAGCACAACCTGGAGCACCACCAGCTCGGCCAGATGGGCCTGACCATCGAGAAGTACCTGGAGTTCCAGGGCAAGACGGTCGAGGAGTTCGACGCCGAGACCAAGGACCAGGCGGTCAAGGGCATCAAGACCCAGTTCGTCCTGGACGCGCTGGTCAACAAGGAGAAGCTGGGCGTCAACCAGGAGGAGCTCACCGAGCACCTCATGCGCCGCGCCGCTTCCTCGGGCATGTCCCCCGACCAGTTCGCCCAGGCCGTCGTCGAGGGCGGCCAGGTCCCGATGCTCGTCGGCGAGGTCGCCCGCGGCAAGGCCCTCGCGGTCGTCGTGGAGGCCGCCAAGGTCGTCGACACCAACGGTGAGGTCGTCGACCTCTCCGACGACGAGGACGAGGTCGAGACGGCCGCCGAGACGGTCGAGGCCGTCGTCGAGGCGGACGCCGACGCCGAGGCGCAGGCCGACGAGGCCAAGTAACACCCCGGGTACCGCCCTGAGCGGTACCCGCCAGCAGCACCCCCGGAGGGCCCGTACACAGCCGTGTGCGGGCCCTTCCGCATGGCCTGCGCGAGGCCTTCGGACCTTGCGCTCCGAGCGAACAGTTCGGGAAGCGGGATGGCGTTGTCCGACCTGCGCGTTAGGGTCCATGAATACGAGGGCACGGGAGTACCCGGAAGCCGGCGGACACCGCCGCCCCGATCGATCCGCGCCCCAGAACGAGACGCTGAGACGGCATGTGGCCGTCGGAGACGAGCAGGTGGATACGTGACGAATCTGAAGCCTTACGCCGCGGGTGAGCCGTCCATCGGTGGCGGCCTCGGCGACCATGTCTACAACCGGCTGCTCGGCGAGCGCATCATCTTCCTCGGCCAGCAGGTCGACGACGACATCGCCAACAAGATCACGGCGCAGCTCCTCCTCCTGGCCGCTGAGCCGGAGAAGGACATCTACCTGTACATCAACAGCCCCGGCGGCTCGGTGACGGCGGGCATGGCGGTCTACGACACCATGCAGTACATCCCGAACGACGTCGTCACCATCGGTATGGGCATGGCGGCCTCCATGGGCCAGTTCCTGCTCACCGGTGGCGCCCCGGGCAAGCGCTTCGCCCTGCCGAACACCGACATCCTGATGCACCAGGGTTCCGCCGGTATCGGCGGCACCGCCTCGGACATCAAGATCCAGGCCCAGTACCTGCTGCGCACGAAGCAGCGCATGGCTGAGATCACCGCCCACCACTCCGGCCAGACCGTGGAGGCGATCATCCGCGACGGCGACCGCGACCGCTGGTTCACGGCGGAGGAGGCCAAGGAGTACGGCCTCATCGACGAGATCATCTCCGCCGCGTCGCTGGTCCCGGGCGGCGGTGGCACCGGGGCCTGATCCCGGCCCCGGCGCGCGGGACCTCGTAGGAGGCCCGTTCGCCCGCCCGCACCCGGCAAGCCCCAGCCCGCAGAACGCCACCAGGATGGTGAACACCCAGATGCACATGAACAACCTCTCTCCCGTGAGCGGCCTCTACACCGGCGCGCCGGTGGACAACCGCTACGTCGTCCCGCGCTTCGTCGAGCGCACCTCGCAGGGCGTGCGCGAGTACGACCCGTACGCGAAGCTCTTCGAGGAGCGCGTGATCTTCCTCGGCGTGCAGATCGACGACGCCTCCGCCAACGACGTCATGGCGCAGCTGCTGTGCCTGGAGTCGATGGACCCGGACCGCGACATCTCCATTTACATCAACAGCCCCGGCGGCTCGTTCACCGCGCTGACGGCCATCTACGACACGATGCAGTTCGTGAAGCCGGACATCCAGACGGTCTGCATGGGCCAGGCGGCCTCCGCCGCCGCCGTCCTGCTGGCCGCCGGCACCCCCGGCAAGCGCATGGCGCTGCCGAACGCCCGCGTGCTGATCCACCAGCCCTCCGGCGGCACCGGCCGCGAGCAGCTCTCCGACCTGGAGATCGCGGCCAACGAGATCCTTCGCATGCGCGACCAGCTGGAGACCATGCTGGCCAAGCACTCGACCACGCCGATCGAGAAGATCCGCGAGGACATCGAGCGCGACAAGATCCTGACGGCCGAGGACGCGCTCGCGTACGGCCTGATCGACCAGATCGTCTCGACCCGCAAGAGCAGCGCCGTCTGATCCTTGCCGTCAGTTGGCGTGAGCACGTCGCCGCATTAGCGATGTGAACCACGCCAAGGGGGCCCCGTACGGGGCCCCCGGCAAGGTACCGTCGGATATGAGGCACCAGGAGCGCTGAACCAAGCGTCTCCCAGGCGAAGGGGAAGCACCTCGTGGCACGCATCGGTGACGGCGGCGACCTGCTCAAGTGCTCGTTCTGCGGAAAGAGCCAGAAGCAGGTGAAGAAGCTCATCGCAGGACCCGGTGTGTACATCTGCGACGAGTGCATCGACCTCTGCAACGAAATCATCGAGGAGGAGCTCGCGGAGACCTCCGAGGTCCGGTGGGAGGAACTCCCCAAGCCTCGTGAGATCTACGAGTTCCTGGAGAGTTACGTCGTCGGCCAGGAGCCGGCGAAGAAGGCGCTCTCGGTAGCGGTCTACAACCACTACAAGCGGGTCCAGGCCGGTGAGAACGGCGGCGCACAGGGCCGTGACGACGCGATCGAACTCGCGAAGTCCAACATCCTGTTGCTGGGTCCGACCGGCTCGGGCAAGACCCTGCTGGCCCAGACGCTCGCGCGCATGCTCAACGTCCCGTTCGCCATCGCCGACGCGACGGCGCTGACGGAGGCCGGCTATGTGGGTGAGGACGTCGAGAACATCCTGCTCAAGCTGATCCAGGCGGCCGACTACGACGTCAAGAAGGCCGAGACCGGGATCATCTACATCGACGAGATCGACAAGGTCGCCCGCAAGAGCGAGAACCCGTCGATCACGCGCGATGTGAGCGGCGAGGGCGTGCAGCAGGCCCTGCTGAAGATCCTGGAGGGCACGACGGCCTCCGTCCCGCCGCAGGGCGGACGCAAGCACCCGCACCAGGAGTTCATCCAGATCGACACGACGAACGTGCTCTTCATCGTGGGCGGCGCCTTCGCCGGCCTGGAGAAGATCATCGAGTCGCGCGCGGGCGCCAAGGGCATCGGCTTCGGGGCGACGATCCGCTCGAAGCGCGAGATCGAGGCGAGTGACCAGTTCCAGGAGGTCATGCCGGAGGACCTGGTGAAGTTCGGGATGATCCCCGAGTTCATCGGCCGTCTGCCCGTCATCACCTCGGTCCACAACCTGGACCGCGAGGCGTTGCTCCAGATCCTCGTCGAGCCGCGCAACGCGCTGGTGAAGCAGTACCAGCGACTGTTCGAACTCGACGGCGTCGAGCTGGACTTCGAGCGCGAGGCCCTCGAAGCCATCGCGGACCAGGCGATCCTCCGCCAGACGGGCGCGCGCGGCCTGCGCGCCATCATGGAGGAGGTCCTGATGTCGGTGATGTACGAGGTCCCGTCCCGCAAGGACGTGGCCCGGGTCGTCATCACGTCGGACGTGGTCCGCTCGAACGTCAACCCGACGCTGGTCCCCCGCATCGTCCCGAAGGACCAGGGCCCGCAGGAGAAGTCGGCATGACGCTCGGTTGAACAGCTCATACGCAGAAGGGGTGCCCCAGCGGGGCACCCCTTCTGCGTATGAGCTGGACCGGCCGCTACTTCTTCACGCGGGCGGTGTTGTAGAGCTTGGCGGCGAGGTCTGCAGCCTGCTCCAGGGTGTAGCCCGGCTTGCCGGACAGGATGGCGGCCGCGTCCGAGGCGCTGACCATGCCCAATGTGCTGTAGTCACCCCAGACGCAGAAGGGCAGCGTCGCTTCCTTGGGCCCCTTGGTCGTCGTGTCCTTCGAAGTGAACTTGATGTCCTGGCACTTCATGACCGCACCCTTGAAGCCAGCCGGCTTCATCGCCTTCGGGCTGCCGATGAGCTGCACTTCGGACTTGCCGTCCTTGGCGATCTCCAGTTGGGCCTTGGCGAAGTAGCCGTCCACCGCCTTCTCCGGGTCGGCGACCTCGCCGTAGAGGCCCGAGAAATTGAGGCCCTTGATCGTCAGCGGGTTCTTCGGGTCGCCGGCCGTGTAGTCCATGCCCACGTGGTTCGGGTTCTTGATCCCTGCGGCTTCGGCCTCCTGCTTGTCCGAGTCGGTGAAGGGCTTCTCTTGGTACTTCGGGCTCTTCTTGAAGTCGTCCACCGCCTCCGGCGCGACCAGCTTGTAGCCCTTCGTGTCGGCCGCGATGGCGCCGCCCGCACCGCCGCCCTGCGTGAGGTACCAGCCGCCGCCCGCGATCACGGCGACCGCGACGATCACGCCGATGACGAGGCCGGCCTTCGACTTCTTCGGCTGCTGCGGCATGCCGCCGTACATGGGCTGGGTCGGCATGCCCGGCTGCTGGTAGCCGTAGGCCGGGGGCTGCTGGGGGTAGCCCTGCGGGGGGACGCCCGGCGGGGGCTGCTGCGGGTAGCCGTAGCCGGGCTGGGGGGCGGGCTGGCCGTACGGCGGCGGCGGGGGCTGCTGCCCGTACGGTCCCGGCTGAGGCTGCTGCCCGTAGGGCCCTGGCTGGTTGTAGCTCATCCCGCGTCCCCCAATGAGGTTGCTTATACGTTCCTCACATCCTGACGGAAGCCGAAGCGGCACAGGGCGCCGGGCCCCCTGATATCCGGTTTCATGACTGGACTGTTACGGCCCTAAACTGTGCCCCGTGACCGAGAACACGCAGACACCCAGCAGCCCCACCTCCGAACTGCCGACCCAGTACGCGCCGGCCGAGGTAGAGGGGAAGCTCTACGAGCGCTGGGTAGAGCGTGGGTACTTCACGGCCGATCCCGCGAGCGAGAAGCCCGCGTACACCATCGTCATCCCGCCGCCGAACGTCACCGGCTCCCTGCACCTGGGGCACGCCTTCCAGCACACGCTCATGGACGCCCTGACCCGCCGCAAGCGGATGCAGGGGTACGAGTCGCTCTGGCTGCCCGGCATGGACCACGCCGGCATCGCCACCCAGAACAAGGTCGAGCAGCAGCTCGCCGAGGAGGGCAAGTCCCGCCACGACCTGGGCCGCGAGGAGTTCGTCGAGCGCGTCTGGCAGTGGAAGGAAGAGTACGGCGGCAAGATCCTCGGCCAGATGCGCCGCCTCGGTGACGGCGTCGACTGGTCCCGCGAGCGGTTCACCATGGACGAGGGCCTGTCCAAGGCCGTCCAGACGATCTTCAAGAAGCTCTACGACGACGAGCTGATCTACCGTGCCGAGCGCATCATCAACTGGTGCCCCCGCTGCCTGACGGCCATCTCCGACATCGAGGTGGAGTACCAGGAGGACGCGGGCGAGCTCGTGTCGATCAAGTACGGCGAGGGGGAGGACACCCTCGTCGTCGCCACCACGCGCGCCGAGACGATGCTGGGTGACACGGCCATCGCCGTCCACCCGGACGACGAGCGCTACAAGCACCTGGTCGGCAAGCTCATCAAGCTGCCACTCACCGATCGTTCGATCCCGGTCGTCGCCGACACGCACGTCGACCCGGAGTTCGGCACCGGCTGCGTCAAGGTGACTCCGGCGCACGACCCGAACGACTTCGCGATCGGTCAGCGCCACGACCTGCCCTCCATGACGATCATGGACGAGCACGGCATCATCACCGTCCACGGCCCCTTCCTCGGCCTGGACCGCTTCGAGGCGCGTTCGGCCGTCGTCGGCGCGCTGCGCCAGCAGGGCCGGATCGTGGCCGAGAAGCGTCCTTACCTGCACTCCGTCGGGCACTGCTCCCGCTGCAGCACCACCGTCGAGCCGCGCCTGTCGCTGCAGTGGTGGGTCAAGGTCGAGACGCTGGCCAAGGCCGCCGGTGACGCCGTCCGCGACGGCCGGGTCTCGATCCACCCCGAGGAGATGTCGAAGCGCTACTTCGACTGGGTCGACAACCTCAACGACTGGTGCATCTCGCGCCAGCTGTGGTGGGGCCACCGGATCCCGGTTTGGTACGGCCCGAACGGCGAGGTCGTCTGCGTCGGACCCAACGACGAGGCCCCCACCGGCGAGGGCTGGCACCAGGACACCGACGTCCTCGACACCTGGTTCTCCTCCGGCCTGTGGCCGTTCTCCACCCTCGGCTGGCCGGAGCAGACCCCGGACCTGGAGAAGTTCTATCCGACCGACGTCCTGGTCACCGGCCACGACATCATCTTCTTCTGGGTCGCCCGGATGATGATGTTCGGCCTGTACGCCATGGACGGCGAGCCGCCCTTCAAGACGATCGCGCTGACCGGCCTGGTCCGCGACGAGCGCGGCAAGAAGATGTCGAAGTCCTTCGGCAACGTCGTCGACCCGCTGGACTGGATGGACAAGTACGGTTCCGACGCCGTCCGCTTCACCCTGGCCAAGGGCGCCAACCCCGGCACCGACGTCCCGATCGGCGAGGACTGGGTCCAGGCCTCCAGCAAGTTCGCGAACAAGATCTGGAACGCCACGCGCTTCGCGCTGATGAACGGCGCCACCATCGAGGGTGACCTGCCGCCGGTCGATCAGTTGTCCGCGACCGACCGCTGGATCCTGTCCCGCCTGAACAAGACGGTCGCGCAGGTCGACGCGTACTACGACGACTTCCAGTTCTCCAAGCTCAGCGAGGCGCTCTACCACTTCGCTTGGGACGAGGTCTTCGACTGGTACGTCGAGCTGTCGAAGACGACCTTCTTCGCGGGCGGCGAGCCGGCCAAGGCTTCTGCCCGGGTCCTCGGCGAGGTCCTCGACGTCATGCTGCGCCTGCTGCACCCGGTGGTCCCGTTCGTCACGGAGACCCTGTGGACCACGCTGACGGGCGGTGAGTCCCTCGTGATCGCCGACTGGCCGAAGGACAGCGGCTTCCGCGACTCGGCTGCCGAGGCCGAGATCGAGGGCGTCCAGACCCTCGTCCGGGAGGTCCGCCGGTTCCGCAAGGAGCAGGGCCTCGACGACAAGCAGAAGGTCCCGGCCCGCCTGGACCTGTCCGCCACGGCGCTCGCCGCGCACGAGGCCGCCATCCGCCAGGTGCTGCGCCTCCAGCCGGAGGGCGACGCCTTCAGCGCCACCGCGACGCTCCCGGTCGCCGGCGCCACCGTCGCGCTCGACCTGTCGGGCACCATCGACGTGGCCGCCGAGCGGGGGCGCCTCACGAAGGACCTGGGCGCCGCGGAGAAGGAGAAGCAGCAGGCCGTGGCGAAGCTCGGGAACGAGGCCTTCCTGGCCAAGGCGCCCGACAACGTCGTGGACAAGATCAAGGGTCGGCTGGCCAAGGCCGAGGCGGACATCGTCCGGATCCAGGCCCAGCTGGACGCGCTGCCCGCCGCGTAAAACGAACACGCAACACGCAACACGCAACAAATGGTGAACCGTCGGCCCCCGAGCACATTGTTCGGGGGCCGACGCGTAGGGTGACAGCGGCCCAGGGGTTCCGCGCAACCGGCAGGGGCTGCAGTCGACCGGCTGTCGACCGAGGGGGGCTCGGAGTGTTGGGTCGTGGGGAGTTAGACCCGGGGGCGTTGGGTCCCGGGGCGATGGGCCGCGAGCTGAAGCGGCGCAACCTCCTCTTAGGTGCAGCCGCCACCGTGGCAACGGGCGGAGCCCTCGCCACCGTGGCAGCTTTCAGCACCTCGCGCACCCCCGCCGCAGGCCTCCAGAAGGACCTGCTGTCGCGGGACCCCAAGGCCTCCAAGGCGGCCCGGTCCGTGTACCGATTACTGGCCGGGCTGGAGGCGGACGCCCGGGCCGGCCGGCGCCGCGGCACCCTGATGGGCCAGCACGCCGAGGTGCACAACGAGCGGTACAACCCGGAGTACGGCGACCACAGCGGTCCCAAGCCGCCCGGCTACTACTACCGCAAGCCCCGGGACATCACCGGGAAGCTGCCGGCCTTCCTCGAACTGGACCTGGGTCCCGGCTACCAGCAGGAGGGCTGGGGCGTGGGCGAGGCGCGGGACTACTCGCGTGCCGCATGGCCCGCCCGCCGCGAGTTCTGGACCTACACGAACGACGTCGTGGACCTCGCCCTGGGCGTCTGGCACGGACTGCCCCGCACAGCAGACGGTTCGTACAACCCGACCGGCACCGAGCTCCTCTGGAACGGCACCAAGACCGTCCTGCCGGCCAACGGGGGAGCGCCCGCGGGCCTGGTCGGGATGTCGTTCCACCAGCCGTGGCCGGGCAGTCCGGTCAAGAGCTACGACCAGACGCTGCGCCGCAACGCGCCCGTTGCGAAGGACCCGGGATGGATCGACCGGGTGCTCACCCCCGGTTCCCCTGAGCATGCGGCGCTCCTGCTCGACCTGTCGTTCCTCGCGGACCACCTCGGCTATCTGGCCGCGTACGACGTTCCCGTACTGCTGCGCCCGTACCACGAGATGAACTCGCTCGGTGGAGAGCAGAGCTTCTGGTGGGCGGGACTGGAGCCCCGGAAGTACACGGCCCTTTGGGAGCTGCTCTACCACTACCTGGTGGGCTCCCGCGGGCTGCACAACCTGATCTTCGTGTGGGCTCCCACGTCCTGGGACGGTGTCCATGGCAGCGATCCGTGGGACTTCTACCCGGGCGGCGAGTACGTGGACGTGGTCGGGGTCGACGACTACAGCGGAACGCCGGACCGTCCCTTCGACGCGGGTGCCTGGACGTCGACGTGGCACCGGGGCCTGGAGGACTACGGCAAGCCCCGGATCCTCGCGGAGTCCTTCCACGTGCCGCTGGGCGCGGCGCAGCGCACGACGCTCGACCGGGCCCCCTGGGTGCTGTGGACGGTGTGGGGCGACGGACTCACGGCGAAGAACTCCCACGCCGATGTGCAGCAGACGTACGACGACCCCAAGACGATCACCGGCGGCCGGGAATCGGGCCCGGTGGGAGTGCAATGGCTCGCCTTGCACGACGGAACATTCGAATAGGAGTGAAGTTGAGCGCGTCAACGCCACGCGCCCACCGTGTGGCCGCCTTCGTGGCCATGGGCTGGGCAGGCATCCTGCTCCTCTGGGCCCTGTACAACTGCTTCTGGCAGGTCGGCGTCGTCGACTTCCTCCAGGGCATCGTCTACTACGGCACGGGCGACGGCTCCGGGACCGCAGAGACGTTCAACCTCAACTGGGGTGTCGTCTACGTGGCGGGCGCGCTGCTGGTCCTGCGCGGGAACACCCTCGGCCGGGGCGTCATCATCGGCGGCGCGGCCATCGAGGGCTACAACCGGGTGCGCAGCCTGACGGGCGCGTTGTTCGACGAGAAACAGGCCGACTACTTCGGCTCGACCGTCCAGGGCGGGCTGAAGCTGGCGACCTTCGCCTTCGGGGTCCTCGTGACCGGCACTCTCATCGTGCTGCTGCTGCGGGACTTCGCCGTGTACGAACCGTGGCAGCCCCCGGTGAACCCCTGGACCCAGCAGGCGCACGAGGCCCGGCAGGCCCAGCACGCGGCAGCGCAGCAGCCGGCGCAGCAGCAGTTGCCGCAGCCGCCTCAAGCGCCCCAGCCGGCACATGGGTTCGGGCCGCCACCGTCCTACCCGGCGCAGCCCGGGCCCCAGTTCCCGCAGACGGGCTACGCACAGCCGCAGCCGCAGCCGCAGCTGTCCCAGCCTCAGCAACCCCAGCCGCCCCAACCCGGTTACGGGCCCGGCCCCTACGGCGGTCAGCCCCCTTGGCCTCAGCAGCCTCCGCAGTCGCCGCAGCAGCAGTAGTAGTAGGAACTCCGAAGGACCCTTTCCATGACCCTCGCTCCCTTAACCGAGGTCGCGGCCACGTCCCGGCGCGACGCGAAACTGGTTCAGCGCCATGCCGACTGGAAGCCCGGAGTATCGGCCTTCCTGCTGCCCTTCCTGATCCTCGCCGGCTTCGGTCTGTGGGCGTTCGAGCCGAATCCGACCCCGCTGGGCTGGACGCTGTCGGTGGTCTGGTCGCTGCCCGGCATCGGCGTCATGGTCGGCCTCCAGGGCGCCCTGCTGATCCGTCGTCGACTGCGCAAAGCGCACGAGATGGTCCCGCCGGCACCGGTGGAGGAGGACTTCCTCATCGTGCTCGTGCCGACCATCGGCCGCCACGACACGTACCCGGCGCTGGAGCGCTCGGTCCTCAGCTACGTGGACCACCTCCCCCCGTACTTCCCGCACCTGCGGGTCGACATCCTCACGGAGGAGGGCTGTGAGGCGGCCGAGCGCATCGACGGCCTGGCCGCGATGCACCCCCTTATCCGCGTGGTCGCGGTGCCCAGGGCGTACGAGACGGCGAACGGGACGCGTTTCAAGGCCCGCGCCAACCACTACGCGCACGAGCTCCGGATCGACGAGGGCGAGGCCCTCGACGACGTCTGGGTGCTGCACATGGACGACGACACCGGTGTCGGCCCCGACACCGCTGCGTCCATCGCACAGTTCGTCAACCGCCAGCGGCGGGCCGGCGACGAAGGCAAGCACATGGCGCAGGGAATCCTCGCCTACCCGCGGGAGAACGCCGTGAACCGCTTCACCTGGCTGGCCGACGCGGTCCGGCCCGCCGACGACATAGCCCGGTTCCGCGCCCTCACCGGTCTTGGCACCCCGGTCGCCGGCGTGCACGGGGAACTGCTCCTGCTCCGCGCCTCCATCGAGGCGACCATCGGCTGGGACTTCGGCCCGAAGGCCATCGTCGAGGACGCGCAGCTGGCGCTGACGTTCTGCCGCACGTATCCGGGGCGCAGCGACTGGTTCAACGGCCGTTGCTACGGTGCCTCGCCAGCCACCACCAGGGACTTCGTCAAGCAGCGCGAGCGCTGGGCCTGGGGGCTGGTCGCCCTCTGCTTCAACCGGACGGTGCCGCTGCGGTACCGCTGGTTCCTGATGCTCTGCGTGCTCAGCTGGGTCCTCGGCCCGCTCCAGCACGTCGCGACCGTGCTCCTCGTGGCCTGGTTCATCGGCGACTTCAACACCTCGCCCGTGACCCAGTCCGTCGTGATCATGTGGGCGCTCAACTTCGCGTACGTCATCTGGACGTACTGGGAGGGGCTGCGCCTGAACGCCCTGGTCTCGGCCAACGGCAGGCGGCGCTGGTGGGAGCCGCTCGCCGTGCTCGCCCTGATCCCGCTGTTCTCCGTGCTGGAAGGACTCGGCGGCCTGCGCGGGTTGATCAAGTTCATCAAGCGCGAAGAGAACAAGTTCGTCGTCATCGCCAAGCCCGCATGAGAAACCGAGAGCCCCTCGTGAAGAACGAGAACACGCACGAGAACACGCACGACGAGAAGAACGAGAAGACCAGGCGGTCCAAGGTCCCCCTGCTCGCGATCCTGCCGGTGACCGTGACCTCGCTGGTCATCGGCCTGCCGTTCGTGGTCGGCGACCACCCCTTGCGCTGGAGGCCCGGCTCCCTCAAGCCGGTCCTGGTCCTACGCGAATCCACCCCCGCCCCCGCCAAGGGCCGCGGCGACGCCACCGTCCTCGCCGACGGGGGCGGCGGCGCGACCAACGAGGGGAAACCCGCCCGGGCCGTCCCGAAGGTTGACAGGCCCTGGAAGGCCGGCATGCCCGAGTGGGGCGTCCAGCTCTTCTGGGAGGACAAGAGGGAGCACAGCGACGCGTACGTCGAGAAGCAGGCGCGCGAGCAGGCCGCCTACCTCGTCGGGCTGAAGGCCAATTCGGTCGCCGTCTCCTTCCCCTTCTACACGGAGGGCCGCACCTCGACGAAGCTCACGGCCGGCCGGAACACCCCGTCGCCCGAGCACCTCGACACCGTCCTGCGCGTCTTCCACGAGGCGGGACTGCGCACCACCGTGCGCCCGACCCTGGACGAAGCGGCGCTCGTCCCGCCGGAGGGCTGGCGCGGCAACATCAAGCCGGTCGACAAGGACGCCTGGTTCGCCTCGTACGAGGCCCTGCTCGGCCCGTACCTCGATGCGGCCCAGCGGCAGCAGGCGGCGACGTTCGTGATCGGCACAGAGCTGAACTCGATGGAGGGCCACCCGGGCTGGAAGGCCCTGATCGCCGCGGCCGAGAAGCGGTTCAAGGGTGAGGTGTCCTACGACGCCAACTGGGACAACTACGTGGGCGGCCACATCGCCGTGCCCGTCAAACGGCTCGGTGTCGACGCGTACTTCCCCGTCAAAGTCGCCGACGACGCCCCCGTCGAGCAGCTCGTCGACGGGTGGAACAGCTGGCTCGACAAGAAGACCAAGGGTGCGCTGCCGCGGATCGTGCTCGCCGAGGCGGGCATCAGCGCCATGGACGGTGCCTACCAGGCCCCCGGCGACTTCTACACCAAGCGCAGGCTGAACCCCACGGTGCAGGCCAACTGGTACAAGGCGGTCTGCCAGGTCGTCCGGGAACGGAAGATGGTGGGCGTCTACTGGTGGTCGGTCTACTTCGACTCCGACCCCACGGTCGCCCCCAAGGCGGAGGAGTCCCGGTTCAACTTCGCGGGCCGCCCGGACACCGAGCGGGAGATCAGGTCCTGCTTCGGCTCCGACTACGCCGGCCCGGGCACCGACCCCGCGCCCTGACCGGGCGGGCAGGGCGCGGGGTCTGCTTTGAGGTGTTGTTCCGAATTGAGTGGTTCGTCGGCGACGAAGACCGGGATGCCGGGATGTCCGTCGCGGAGGCCATCCGCCGGTCCAGGCCCGGCAGTGTCGATCAGGTGGACGGACGGGGCGCCGGCCCGCATCGACGCGTGGACGATGGCCCGCCGCTCGTCCGGGGTAACCCCGGACGGCACGCAGATCACCATTCGGGTGCGGAGCCGCCGCCCGGGCCCGGCCTTAAGGCTTGCATAACGATCTGATCGCCCCGGCCGCCGAAGGACCCCGAAAGGGCCGGGGCGAAAGTCCTCGGGCCCTCCGTCCGTAGACTGGCCCCGTGAGTGAGCAGCAGCCCGAGAGCCACGGACCCGACGACCGCGACGAGACCGTCGAGGTCTTCGACAGGATCGTGGCCGAAGAGTCCGACCGCGACCCCGACCTGGCGGTGATCGAGGCCGGCAGTCGTACCCTGCGCGCCCAGGCCGGACCGCCCCAGGGCGACCCGGTGCCCGCACCCCCCCTCGACCCGGAGGTGGCGAAGGCGCTGCAGGAGGTGGAGCAGGAGCTCTCCACCCGCTGGGGCGAGACCAAGCTGGAACCGTCCGTCTCGCGCATCGCCGCGCTGATGGACGTCCTGGGCGAGCCGCAGCGCGCCTACCCCTCCATCCATGTCACCGGCACGAACGGCAAGACCAGCACCGCCCGGATGATCGAGGCCCTGCTGAACGCCTTCGAACTGCGTACGGGCCGCTACACCAGCCCGCACGTGCAGTCGGTCACCGAGCGGATCAGCCTGGACGGGGCGCCGATCAGTGCCGAGCGGTTCATCGAGACGTACCACGACATCAAGCCGTACGTGGAGATGGTCGACGCCGCCGAGGAGTTCCGGCTGTCCTTCTTCGAGGTGCTCACCGGCATGGCCTACGCGGCCTTCGCGGATGCCCCGGTCGACGCGGCGGTAGTCGAGGTCGGTATGGGCGGCACCTGGGACGCGACCAACGTGATCGACGGTGTGGTCGCGGTGGTCACCCCGATCAGCCTGGACCACACGGACCGCCTCGGCGCCACGCCCGCTGAGATCGCCCAGGAGAAGGGCGGCATCATCAAGCAGGACGCCACCGTGATCCTGGCGCAGCAGCCGGTGGACGCGGCGCAGGTACTGCTGAAGAAGGCCGTCGAGGTCGATGCGACGGTGGCCCGCGAGGGCATGGAGTTCGGCGTCGTCTCGCGCGAGGTGGCGGTCGGCGGGCAGATGCTGACGCTGCGCGGCGTGGGCGGCGAGTACGAGGGCATCTTCCTGCCGCTGTACGGGGCCCACATGGCGCACAACGCGGCGGTGGCGCTGGCGGCGGTCGAGGCCTTCTTCGGGGTCGGCGCGCAGCAGTCGCGGGAGCTGGACCTGGAGACCGTCCGCCGGGCGTTCGCCTCGGTGACCTCGCCGGGCCGGATGGAGGTCGTGCGGCGTAGCCCGACGGTGGTCCTGGACGCGGCGCACAATCCGGCGGGCGCGCAGGTCACGGCGGAGGCGGTGACGGAGGCCTTCGGCTTCAGCCGGCTGATCGGGGTCGTGGCCGCCAGCGACGGCAAGGACGTGCGCGGGGTCTTCGAGGCCTTCGAGCCGATCTTCGCGGAGGTCGTGGTCACCGAGAACTCCAGCCACCGGGCGATGTCGGCGGACGAGCTGGCGGCCATCGCGGTCGAGGTCTTCGGGCCGGACCGGGTTCAGGTCGAGCCGCGGTTGGACGACGCCCTGGAGGCGGCGATCACCCTCGCGGAGGAAGAGGCCGAGTACGGAGGGGCCGGTGTCCTGGTGACCGGTTCCGTGATCACGGTGGGCGAGGCCCGCCTGCTGCTGAAGAGGAGCTGACGGATGCGCACGCTGTGTGCTTCGACGCTGATCGGCGAGTTCTTCGTGATCGGTTTCGCGGGGCTGGTCGCCATGAAGAACCCCGACCTGACCCAGGCCTCGGTCTGGACGGTATGCGGGATCGCCATGCTGCTGTCGGTGCTGCTGTGCGGGATGCTGTCGCGTCCGGGCGCGGTCCAGATCGGCTGGGCCCTGCAGATCGGTCTGATCCTGAGCGGGTTCGTCGTCCCGATGATGTTCTTCCTGGGTGCGGTGTTCGCGGGCCTGTGGTGGTGCTCGGTGCACTACGGCAGCAAGATCGACGCGATCAAGGCCCGCTGGGCCGCCCAGAACGAAGTCCAGAGCGAAGCCCACAGCGAAGCCCAGGCCTGAGTCAGCGGGCCCCCTGCGCAGGGCCCGGGCCCCGCGCAGGGGGCCCGCTGACTCCCTGTAGCCTCGTTGGACCGCACTCGTATGCCGCAAGGAGCCGCACCATGACCCAGCGCACGCTCGTCCTCCTCAAGCCCGACGCAGTCCGTCGCGGCCTGATCGGCGAGATCATCGGCCGTATCGAGCGGAAGGCCGGCTGGACCATTCCCGCGCTGGAGCTGCGCACCCTGGACCGCGCCACCCTGGAGACGCACTACGCCGAGCACGTCGGGCGGCCCTTCTACGAGCCGCTCATGGGCTTCATGGCCAGCGGCCCGGTCGTGGCCCTGGTGGTGGAAGGGGAACGCGTGATCGAGGGTGTCCGCCAGCTGGCCGGACCCACTGACCCGATCGCCGCGGCGCCTGGCTCCATCCGGGGGGATTTCGGCACCGTCACCCGGGAGAACCTGATCCACGCCTCGGACTCCGAGGAGTCCGCCGAGCGGGAGCTGAAGCTGTTCTTCCCCACCCTGGGTTAAGTCCTTCCTGACGTAACATCAGCCGAATAGCGCTCATGACCTGGGGCGACCGAAGTAATTTCGGTCGCCCTTCGGTATTGCCGGGCACTTGCGGGAACGCATGTGCAGGACACGTCGTCACCACTAAGGGGGCGGGTTTCCGATCCGGCGGGATTGCCGGAGTCCCGTCGCGCGATGTCCGTACGTACGGCACTACGATGGGGCCTCCACCCACACACCCACCTCGCCGACCTGACAGCAGCCGCTATCAACTGGAAGGCCAGACGCTCCTCATGGGGAACAAGGGGAACAACATGTCGTTCATCGGCCGTGACATGGCGATCGACCTCGGGACCGCCAACACGCTGGTGTACGTGAGGGGCCGGGGGATCGTCCTGAACGAGCCGTCCGTGGTCGCCATCAACACGAACACCGGCGGCATTCTGGCGGTCGGCTCCGAGGCGAAGAAGATGATCGGGCGCACGCCCGGCAACATCGTCGCCGTACGGCCCCTCAAGGACGGCGTGATCGCCGACTTCGAGATCACCGAGCGCATGCTCCGGTACTTCATCCTCAAGATCCACAAGCGCCGCTACCTGGCCCGCCCGCGCGTCGTGGTCTGCGTGCCCTCCGGCATCACCGGAGTGGAGCGCCGCGCCGTCATCGAGGCGTCCACCCAGGCCGGCGCCCGCCAGGTGCACATCATCGAGGAGCCCATGGCCGCGGCCATCGGCTCGGGCCTGCCCGTCCACGAGGCCACCGGCAACATGGTCGTGGACATCGGCGGCGGCACCACCGAGGTCGCGGTCATCTCCCTCGGCGGAATCGTCACGGCACAGTCCATCCGGGTGGCCGGCGACGAGCTCGACAACGCGATCATCCAGCACATCAAGAAGGAGTACAGCCTCCTCCTCGGTGAGCGGACCGCCGAGCAGATCAAGATCACCATCGGGTCGGCGTACGACCTCGACAAGGACGAGCACACCGAGATCCGCGGCCGTGACCTCGTCTCGGGCCTGCCCAAGACGGTGGTCATCTCCGCCGCCGAGGTCCGCAAGGCCATCGAGGAGCCGGTCAACGCGATCGTCGACGCGGTCAAGACCACCCTCGACAAGTGCCCGCCGGAGCTCTCCGGCGACATCATGGACCGCGGCATCGTCCTGACCGGCGGCGGAGCCCTGCTGCGCGGCCTCGACGAGCGGCTGCGCCGCGAGACGGGCATGCCGATCCACATCGCCGAGGATCCGCTCGACTCCGTCGCGCTCGGCTCCGGCAAGTGCGTGGAGGAGTTCGAGGCACTCCAGCAGGTCCTGGACGCCCAGCCCCGGCGCTGATGCAGACCCCCCGTCAGGGGACCATGCGGAACACAAGGATCCGCCGTACGGGTGCTGCCGCGCCCGTGCGGCGGATCGTTGATATACAGGCAAAGAACCCCGGTGCACCACCGGCTCCCCCGGAGCCGACTGCGCCGGCACAGATATCACGAGGAAGGCACGGCCGCCGCACGTGAGGGATACACGAGAAAGCCGGCTGCTCCTGGTGCTCATGATCGCCATCGCGTTCGCATTGATCACGGTGGACATCAGGGCGGGCGAGGAGTCTCCGGTCGACGGCGCCCGGCAGGCCGCCGCAGCGGTCTTCGGCCCGGTCGAGGAGGGCGTCGCGACCGCGGTCGACCCGGTCGCGAACGCGATAGGGGCCGTACGGGACTCCGGCGAACGACACAACCGCATCGCCGTGCTGGAGCGCGAGAACGCCGCCCTGAAGGCCAAGCTGGGCAGCGACGACCAGACCCGCAGCCGGATCCGCGAGCTCGACGAGATGCTCAAGCGGGCCGGCGCCGGACAGTACGGCATCAAGGGCGCCGAGGTCATCGCCATAGGAGCGGCCCAGGGCTTCTCCTGGACCGTGACCATCGACGCCGGCAGCAAGGACGGCATCGAGCGCGACATGACCGTCCTCAACGGGGACGGACTCGTCGGCCGCGTGGCCACCGTCGGCCCCGACACCGCCACCGTCGTCCTCGCCAACGACCCCGACTTCACCGTCGGAACCCGGCTGGAGAAGACCGGCGAGCTCGGCTTCGCCACCGGGCAGGGCGACCGCGCCCTGTCCGTCCAGATGCTCAACGGCAAGGCCAAGGTCAACCCCGGAGACCGGCTCGTCACCTTCGGCTCCCGCGGCAACAAGCCCTTCGTACCCGGCGTCCCCATCGGCGAGGTGGTCAAGGTCGATTCCTCCCGCGGCGACCTGACCCGCACCATCTGGGTCCGCCCGTTCGTGGGCTTCTCGCGCCTGGACATCGTCGGCGTCGTGGTCATGCCGCCGCGCGAGGACCCGCGCGACGCCGTCCTGCCCCCCAAGCCCGAGGTGAAGCCGACCCCGACGGTCACCGTCACGGTCACCCCCTCGCCGTCCGCCAGTGTGCCCGGCAAGCCGGCCGACGAGTAGGAGCTGACCGTCATGCGCTTCAACCGGATCCTCCTCTCGGCCACGCTCATCGTGGTCGCCCTCGTCGTCCAGGTCGCCGTCCTGGGCCGGCTGCAACTGCCCGGTGCCGTACCCGACCTGGTCCTGCTGACCGTCGTCGCCCTCGCACTCGTGTACGGGCACCTCAGCGGGGCGCTCATCGGCTTCGCCGCCGGACTCCTCGCCGACCTGGCCCCGCCCGCCGACCACGCCGCCGGGCGGTACGCGCTCGTGCTCTGCGCCATCGGGTACGCCGCCGGCCTGGCCCGTCCCGACTCCGGGCGGTTCCGATCCGCCTGGGGGCCCATGTCGACCGTCGTCGCCGCCGCGGTCGGCTCCACCCTGCTCTACGCCGGAGTGGGCGCCCTCGTCGGCGACACCGCTGCCCGTCACGTCGGCCTCGTCGGGCTGCTGTTCACCGCGACCCTCTACGACCTGCTGCTCGCGCCCTTCACCGTGCCGTTCATCATGGCGCTCGCCCGGCGCGCCGAGAACGACCCGATGGCCGTCGAGGCGAACGGCGGGCCGGCCAAGGCGGCCGACGTCTCCGCCGGCTGGCTCTCCGGCGGCATGGGCCTGCGGATCGGCAGCCAGCGCGGCGGCCTGCGGCTCAAGACCGCCCGCAGCCGCGCCAACAAGGCCGTCCGGATAAAGGGCGTCAAGGGGATCAAGAGCGTGAAGAGCGTCAAGAAGCTGTGAGGGGGGAGCGCCCGTGACCAACATCCCCGAGACCGGCCGCACCTCCCGGGTGCAGATCCGGCTCGTCATGATTCAGGTGCTCGTCTTCTCGATGTTCCTCACCCTCGGCGGGCGGCTTTGGTACCTCCAGATCCGCAACGGCGCGGAGTACTACCACGAGGCGAAGAGCAACCACGTCCAGCGGGTCGTCCAGCCCGCCGTCCGCGGCTCGATCCTCGACGCCCGCGGCGTTCCGCTCGCCGACAACGAGACCCGTCTGGTCGTCTCCGCCAGCCGCACGGCGCTGATGAAGATGAAGGACAAGGGCAAGGACGTCATGACCCGCCTCGCCGACGTCCTGGACATGACCCCCAAGGAGGTCATGGAGAAGGTCCGGCTCTGCGACTCCCGGACCCCCAAGCCCTGCTGGAACGGCTCCCCGTACCAGCCGATTCCGATCACCCTGGAAGCCAGCACGCAGCAGGCGCTGCAGCTGCGCGAACGCCCCGAAGAGTTCCCCGGCATCACCGCGGAGCCCACCGCGGTCCGCCGCTACCCGGCACCCGGCGGGGCCCGGACCGCGCAGGTGCTCGGCTACCTGTCGCCGGTCACCGACGAGGAGATCCAGAAGGCCAAGGACACCGACTCGCCGCATCTGCGTTCCGATCAGGTCGGCCGCTCCGGGCTCGAACGCACATTTGACAAGCAGCTGCGCGGCAAGGCGGAAGTCACCTCGTACGAGGTCGACAACCTCGGCCGGGTCATGGGTCAGACCAAGTCCGACCCGGGCGTGGCCGGGTCCACCCTCGTCACCAGCATCGACGCCCGGGTCCAGGCCGTCGCCGAGTACGAGCTCCAACAGGCGATGAAGACCGTCCGTCACGAGGTCGACAACATCACCAACCGCAAGTACGAGGCCGACTCGGGCGCCGTCGTCGTCATGGAGACCAAGACCGGCCGCGTCGTCGCGATGGCCTCCCAGCCCGACTACGACCCCAACGCCTGGGTCGGCGGCATCTCCGGCAAGGACTACGCCAACCTCACCAGCAAGAACTCCAACTACCCGCTGCTCAACCGGGCCATCCAGGGCCAGGCCCCCGCAGGCTCCATCTTCAAGGTGGTGTCGGCGAGCGCGGCCGTCCGGGCCGGCTACGCCTTCGACGACAAGTACAACTGCAGCGCTTCCTACAGCATGGGCAACCGGAGCTTCGCGAACTTCGAGTCCAAGGGGCACGGCCCCATCACCCTCGGCGAGGCCCTCAAGTTCTCCTGCAACACCGTCTTCTACGCACTCGGGCACAAGGAGTGGCAGCGCGACGGCGGCCTCAAGCCCAAGAAGGACGCCCACGACTGGTTCTACCGGACCGCCCGCGATTTCGGACTCGGCGCCGCAACCGGGATCGACCTGCCGAACGAGGTCAGCGGCCGCATCCCCGACCGCCAATGGAAGAAGAGCTTCTGGGCGGCCAACAAGGACTCCTGGTGCAAGCACGGCAAGAAGGGGGGCACCTACGTCGAGCAGATCGCCTACGAGAGCTGCCTCGAAGGCAACCAGCTGAAGGCGTTCGACAGCATCAACTTCGCCATCGGGCAGGGCGACGTACTCGTCACCCCCATCCAGATGGCCACCGCCTACTCCGCCATCAGCAACGGGGGCACCCTGTTCGACCCCACGGTCGGCAAGGCCGTGATCAGCCCCGACGGCGAGCACGTCGACGTGATCAAGCCCAGGTCCCACGGCAGGCTGCCGATCGACGCCGGGACCATCGCCAACCTCGACAAGGGCCTGCGCATGGTCGTCGAGCCCGGCGGCACCGCAGCCTGGCGGTTCGGCGGCTGGCCCCAGGACAAGATCCCGATGCGGGCCAAGACAGGCACCGCCCAGGTCTACGGCAAGCAGACCACGTCGTGGCTGGCGACCTACACCGACGACTTCACGATCGTCATGACCATCTCCCAGGGCGGCACCGGCTCCGGGGCCTCCGGCCCCGCCGTCCGCAACATCTTCAACGCCATCTACGGCCTCGACATGGAAGGCAACCAGGACCTGAAGAAGGCCCTGCTGCTGGGGCCCGAGGCGAAACTGCCCAGGATCCGCCCCGACGGCTCCATCGACTCCCCCGAGATCCGGCCGTACGTGCCGCTGTCCCCGGAGGAGTCGGCGCCGCCCGCACTCGCCGGGCCGCCCGCCCCGCGCTCTTTGCGGCACGGCTGAGGACCGAAAAGACATGCAGACCGCCAACAAGTTCTCCGTCTCCCGGTACGCGCCCGAGCGCGGGGCGATGGCCAAGCTCACCGCCCGCGACTCGGTCGTGCGCCGCCTCGACTGGCCGATACTGCTTTCGGCGCTCGCCCTGTCCCTCATCGGCGCCCTGCTGGTGTGGTCGGCGACCCGCAACAGGACCCAGCTCAACCAGGGCGACCCGTACTACTTCCTGATCCGACACGCCCTGAACATCGGCATCGGACTGGTGCTCATGATCGGCACCATCTGGCTGGGCCACCGCACCCTGCGCGGCGCCGTGCCGATCCTGTACGGGCTCTCGCTGGTGCTCATCCTCGCGGTGCTCACCCCGCTCGGCGCCACCATCAACGGCGCACACGCGTGGATCGTGCTCGGCGGCGGCTTCTCGCTCCAGCCCTCCGAATTCGTGAAGATCACGATCATCCTGGTCATGGCGATGCTGCTGGCCACCCGGGTGGACGCGGGCGACCTCGCCCACCCCGACCACCGCACTGTGGTCAAGGCGCTGTGCCTGGCCGCCGCCCCGATGGGCATCGTCATGCTGATGCCCGACCTCGGCTCCGTCATGGTCATGGTCATCATCGTGCTCGGTGTGCTGCTCGCCTCCGGCGCCTCCAACCGCTGGGTGCTGGGGCTGCTCGGCTCGGGCGCGGCCGGCGCCATCCTGATCTGGCAGCTCGGCGTGCTCGACGAGTACCAGATCAACCGTTTCGCGGCCTTCGCCAACCCCGAGCTCGACCCCGCCGGCGTCGGCTACAACACCAACCAGGCGCGGATCGCGATCGGCTCCGGCGGGCTGACCGGCTCCGGGCTCTTCAAGGGCTCGCAGACCACCGGACAGTTCGTACCTGAGCAGCAGACCGACTTCGTCTTCACGGTGGCGGGGGAGGAGCTGGGCTTCGTCGGAGCCGGCCTGATCCTCGTACTGCTCGGCATCGTGCTGTGGCGGGCCTGCATGATCGCCCGCGAGACCACCGAGCTGTACGGGACGATCGTCTGCGCCGGGATCATCGCCTGGTTCGCCTTCCAAGCGTTCGAGAACATCGGGATGACCCTCGGGATCATGCCGGTCGCGGGGCTCCCGCTGCCGTTCGTCTCCTACGGAGGCTCCTCGATGTTCGCCGTGTGGGTGGCGGTCGGCCTATTGCAGTCGATCAGGGTGCAACGGCCGATGTCGGCTTAGGCCCGGCCCAGGCCCGTCGTCACGGTGGGACCGGGCGAGACCTTGACGACAGGGCCTGGCAAGGGCCGGTCCTCGGCCAGTTCCGCAGTTGGACGGCGTTCACCCTGCCGTCGTGTTCCGTCAAGGCTAAGTTCGATCCATGGCGGACACGAAGCGCGAGATCGAGCGCAAATTCGAGTTCACGACGGACAAGGCCGCACGGCGCGGGGTTCCGGACCTGACCGGCACGGCCGCGATCGCGGCCGTCGCCGACCGGGGGACCATCGACCTCGACGCCGTCTACTACGACACCCGCGATCATCGGCTTGCCGCCGATGGCCTGACCCTCAGACGCCGCACCGGTGGAGCCGACGCAGGCTGGCACCTCAAACTGCCCGTCTCCCCGGACGTCCGCGACGAGGTCACCGCGCCCCTCAGCGACACCGTCCCGCGCGCCCTCGCCGCGCTCGTCCGCTCCCGCGTCCGCGACACCCCCCTCGAACCCCGGGTCCGGCTCCTCTCCTCGCGCCGGGTCAGCCACCTCCTCGACGCCGACGGAGCCCTGCTCGCGGAACTGTCCACCGACGCCGTCCGCGCCGAGCGCGACGAGGCCAGCGCCGCCTGGACCGAGGTCGAAGTGGAACTCGCCGACGGGGTCGACCCCACCCTGCTCGACGCCGTGGAGAAGAAGTTCCGCAAGGCCGCACTCCGCGTCTCCGACGCCCCCTCCAAGCTCGCCCGGGCCCTCGCCGAAACCGGCACCGCACCTGCGGCCCGACCCGAGCCCACCCCCGCCGAAGACACCGCGGGCGCGCACGTCCTCGCGTACCTGCGCGAACAGCGCGACACCCTGATCGCCCAGGACCCCGCCGTCCGCCGCGACCTGCCCGACTCCGTCCACCAGATGCGGGTCGCCTGCCGCCGGATGCGCAGCGCCTTCAAGACCTACCGCAAGGTCCTCGACCGCACCGCCACCGACCCCCTCGGGGAAGAGCTGCGCTGGCTGGCCGCCGAGCTCGGCGTCGACCGCGACCAAGAAGTCCTCCTCGAACGCATCCAGACCCACGTCTCGGAGCTTTCCCCCACCCTCCTGCTCGGCCCCGTCCGCGGTCGCCTGCGGGTGTGGAACAACGCCCGCCGCTCCGGATCGCGCCGGCAGGCACTCGCCGCACTGGACGGCAAGCGCTACCTGGAACTGCTCGACGCCCTCGACGCCGTGCTGGCCGACCCGCCGCTGCTCCCCGGCGCGGACAAACCCGCCGCGACAGCCCTGCCCAAAGCGGTGCTCCACGACTACAAACGGCTCGCCACCAGGGTCACGGCCGCCCTGGACCTGGAACCCGGCCGCGAGCGCGACGTGGCCCTGCACAACGCCCGCAAGGCCGCCAAACGCGCCCGCTACGCTGCGGAAGCCGCCGTACCCGCACTCGGTAAACCGGCGCGGAAGATGGCCAAGGCCATGAAATCGGTCCAGAACCTGCTCGGCGACCACCAGGACAGCGTCGTCGCCCGCGAGGCCCTGCGCGCCCTCGCCGTCCAGGCGGCCGCGGCGGGGGAGTCCGCCTTCACCTGGGGCGTGCTCTACGCCCACGAGGAGGCGTTGGCCGAGCGGCAAGAACGGGAGCTTGCGGACGTATGGGCGGCAGCCTCCGACCCGGCGCTGCGGGCGAGCCTGCGCGGATAGACGGTGATCTCGGCGGCAGGGGGCCGGTGCGCCTCGGGTTACGCTTGAGAGTCGCCCCCTGCCCGCTTCACGAAAGTCGCGTGATGTCCGAGTCGGTCTTCCCACAGCTCGAAGCGCTGCTCCCGCATGTGCAGAAGCCCATCCAGTACGTCGGTGGTGAACTCAACTCCACCGTCAAGCCCTGGGATTCGTGTGACGTCCGCTGGGCGCTCATGTACCCGGACGCGTACGAGGTCGGGCTGCCCAACCAGGGCGTCATGATCCTGTACGAAGTGCTGAACGAGCGCGAGGGGGTGCTCGCGGAGCGCACGTACAGCGTGTGGCCCGACCTCGAAGAGCTGATGCGCGAGCACAAGGTGCCGCAGTTCACCGTGGACAGTCACCGCCCGGTGGGCGCCTTCGACGTGTTCGGCCTGTCCTTCTCCACGGAGCTGGGCTACACGAACATGCTGACGGCCCTGGACCTGGCGGGCATCCCGCTGGAGGCCCGCAACCGTACGGTCGACCACCCCATCGTCCTCGCGGGCGGCCACGCGGCCTTCAACCCCGAGCCGATCGCGGAATTCATCGACTGCGCGGTCATCGGCGACGGCGAGCAGGCCGTCCTCGACATGACCGAGATCATCCGCACGTGGAAGGCCGAGGGCCGTCCGGGCGGGCGCGAAGAGGTCCTCTTCCGCCTCGCCAAGACCGGCCAGGTCTACGTGCCGGGCTTCTACGACGTCGACTACCTGCCGGACGGCCGCATCGCCCGCGTCGCCCCGAACAAGTCGGGCGTCCCCTACCGGGTGTCCAAGCACACGGTCATGGACCTCGACGAGTGGCCGTACCCCAAGCAGCCGCTGGTCCCGCTCGCCGAGACCGTCCACGAGCGGATGTCCGTCGAGATCTTCCGCGGTTGCACCCGCGGCTGCCGTTTCTGCCAGGCCGGCATGATCACGCGCCCCGTGCGGGAGCGAAGCATCACCGGCATCGGCGAGATGGTCGAGAAGGGTCTCAAGGCGACGGGCTTCGAGGAGGTCGGCCTCCTCTCGCTGTCCTCCGCGGACCACTCCGAGATCGCCGACATCGCCAAGGGCCTCGCCGACCGCTACACGGACGACAAGGTGGGCCTGTCCCTCCCCTCGACCCGCGTGGACGCGTTCAACGTGGACCTGGCGAACGAGCTGACCCGCAACGGTCGCCGCTCCGGTCTGACCTTCGCCCCCGAGGGCGGCTCCGAGCGCATGCGCAAGGTCATCAACAAGATGGTCTCGGAAGAGGACCTGATCCGCACCGTCGCCACTGCCTACGGCAACGGCTGGCGCCAGGTGAAGCTGTACTTCATGTGCGGCCTGCCGACCGAGACCGACGAGGACGTGCTCCAGATCGGCGACATGGCGGTCAACGTCATCGCCAAGGGCCGCGAGGTCTCCGGTCAGAACGACATCCGCTGCACGGTCTCGATCGGCGGTTTCGTGCCGAAGCCGCACACCCCGTTCCAGTGGGCGCCGCAGCTGTCGGCCGAGGAGACGGACGCGCGCCTGACGAAGCTGCGCGACAAGATCCGCGGAGACAAGAAGTACGGCCGCTCGATCGGCTTCCGCTACCACGACGGCAAGCCGGGCATCGTCGAAGGCCTCCTCTCGCGCGGCGACCGCCGCATCGGCGACGTCATCCGCGCCGTGTACGAGTCGGGCGGTCGCTTCGACGGCTGGCGCGAGCACTTCTCGTACGACCGCTGGATGGAGGCCGCGGAGAAGACGCTGCCGGCGTACGGCGTGGACGTGGCCTGGTACACGACCCGCGAGCGCACCTACGAGGAGGTCCTGCCCTGGGACCACCTCGACTCCGGCCTCGACAAGGACTGGCTCTGGGAGGACTGGCAGGACGCCCTCGACGAGACGGAGGTCGAGGACTGCCGCTGGACCCCGTGCTTCGACTGTGGCGTGTGCCCGCAGATGGACACGCACATCCAGATCGGGCCCACCGGCAAGAAGCTGCTGCCGCTGTCGGTCGTGAAGTGACGACCGGCTGACACGCCCACGCCTTCGGAAGGCCCCCCACCGGGAACGCGGGAACGGCGGGGGGCCTTCCCGTGTCCTTAGCGGCATGGACATCGACAAGCGGAACTGCGGTGACAGCGGCGAAGGGTGCCTGGTGGGCGCCGTCCGGATACCTGTCAAGATCGTGGCGCTGTTGGTCGTACTGCCCGTACGGGTGGTTTGGGATCTGCTCGTCGGCTGCGGACGGGCCGTGCGGCGGCACGTGCTGGGGCCCTTGTCCGTGTACGTCCTCCAGCCCGTGCTGGGCGCGCTCGGCTGGGTACTGACGGTCCTGTTCGGACTACTGTTCGTCTGGCCGTGGGTCGGATTGTGGCGGTACGTACTGGCTCCGGTCGGGCGCGCTACGTACGCCTGGCTGCTCGCCCCGCTCGGGCGGTTCCTGTACGCATACCTGCTGCGCCCGCTCGGCGAGGTGCTCGCCCGGCTCGGGCGGGGCCTGCTGTGGCTGGCCGGAGCCGTCCACCGGTACGTGCTCACCCCGGTCGGGCACGCGCTGGCGTGGACCGGCGCGATGGTCCACCGCCATCTGCTGCGGCCCCTCGGGCTGGCGGTCCGGTGGGTCGCGTGCGGGGTCCACCGGTACCTGCTCGCACCCCTGTGGCAGGTCGTCGTATGGGCCTGGCACGTCGCCGGGCGGAGCGTACGGGCCCTGTGGCGGGCGGTCCGGTGGGTCGGTTGGGTGCTGCTGGGTTGGCCGGCGTCGCAGGTGTACCGGTACGTACTGACCCCGGTCGGGCATGTCCTACGTGATGTGTGGCGCACGGTCCGCGTCACGGTGCGCGATGTCCGGGCCGAGCTGCGGCGCGCGCTGTTCGGCGGGGACGCCTCCGATCGGAGCGGAGGGAGGCCGCCCCGGGAACCGGCGAGGTCACGGGCGCGTACTCTGGGTAGTACGACAGCCGCAGGCAACGCGCCCGCCACGCCGATCTCGGCGAGCCCCCGGCACCAACGGCAGGGGTGAGCCGGCGGGCACGGCGTGGCCGGCAGGCTCACCAGACCTCAGGGCGACGCGCGAGCCGCGGAGCCCCGCACAAGGAGAAAAACCACTGGGCAAGCGACAGCCCGAAGGCCCGCCCCCCGCACCGGTGGTGCAGCGCATCCGATTGCGCTACACCAAGCGCGGGCGCCTCCGGTTCACCAGCCACCGAGACTTCCAGCGCGCGTTCGAGCGCGCCCTGCGCCGCGCCGAGGTGCCCATGGCGTACTCGGCCGGTTTCACCCCGCACCCGCGGGTCTCGTACGCGAACGCCGCGCCCACCGGCACCGGCAGCGAGGCCGAGTACCTCGAGATCGCCCTCGCCGAGCCCCGCGACCCCGATACGCTCCGTGCACTGCTCGACGAGTCGATGCCGGTCGGGCTCGACATCATCGACGCCGTCGAAGCCCGTACCTCCGGGCTCGCCGACCGGTTGACCGCCTCCGTGTGGGAACTGCGGCTGGACGGCGTGGACGACGCCGAGGCCGAGCGGGCGGTGGAGACCTTCCTCGCCGCCGAGGCGGTGGAGGTGCAGCGCCGCACCAAGAACGGCATGCGCACCTTCGACACCCGGGCAGCTGTAGTGAGCCTCGAGGCGGTTCCCGCCCCGGTTGATAGGACGTCGGACAGTGCCTGTGCGATACTGCGGCTGGTTGTTCGGCATCTGACACCTGCCGTGCGACCCGACGACGTCCTGTCCGGTCTCCGAGCTGTGGCCGACCTGGCGCCGCCGGTCCCCGCAGCGGTGACCAGGCTGGCGCAGGGGCTCTTCGACGAGGAGTCCGGCACGGTGACCGACCCGCTCGCGCCCGACCGCGAGGCTGACACGGCCGCCCCACCCACGGCCGCCGTAGCCGCCGACGCGAAGGCGCCGGAAGGTCCCGCCGCGTAGGGATCGTCGTCGTCGCGCAGCCCTGGCACTCGGGAGCCACCTGGGTCGGGCCGCGCACTGACCTGAAGACTTCCGCCAGGCCGTACGGACAAGACGTACGGAACCGGCGGCCATGGACTACAGCTCCCGTGTGGCGAACGCGCCCCGGAGGCCGGGTCCGCGCTGATCGCGCGGAACCGTGCCGGACCGGAAGTCAGCCGCGGCGCCCGGGAGCGTGACGGGAGAACCGCCCGCATGCTCAACAACGAAACCAACAACACCACCGGTGGCGCCGACAACGGCAGCCCGAGCGACAACCTGCCTCCGCGCAGGCGTCGCCGTGCCGCGTCGCGGCCCGCGGGACCGCCCGGCGCGCCGGCCGCCGCGATGACCGAAGCCGCTCCGGCCGACGAGGCCGCCCCGGCTCGCACGCGTCGCCGCGCCACCCGCGCCGTGACGGCCCCCGAGGCCCCCGCAGCCGAGATCACCGTCGAGGCACCCGCCCCCGCTGCCGTTCCGGTTGCGGAGGAGGCTGCTGCTCCGGCGCCGCGTGCTCGTCGTCGTGCGACGCGTGCCGTGGCTGCTCCGGAGGCTCCGGTCGCTGAGGCCGTCGTCGAGGCACCCGCTGCTGCTGCCGTTCCGGTTGCGGAGGAGGCTGCTGCTCCGGCGCCGCGTGCTCGTCGTCGTGCGACGCGTGCCGTGGCTGCTCCGGAGGCTCCGGTCGCTG